>CAYVPI010000200.1:0-7721 GCA_964453495.1 uncultured Pseudomonas sp.
GGCTGCCGGAGTGCGGCTGCACATTAGCGTAGTCTGCGCCGAACAGCTGCTTGGCACGGTCGATGGCCAGTTGCTCGACCACATCCACATGCTCGCAACCGCCGTAGTAACGCTTGCCCGGATAACCTTCGGCGTACTTGTTGGTCAGGCCGCTGCCCTGGGCTTGCATCACACGTTTGCTGGTGTAGTTCTCCGAGGCGATCAGTTCGATGTGATGTTCCTGACGCTGCTCCTCGGCAGTCATCGCCGCCAGCAGTGCATCGTCGTAACCCTGGATCTGGTCTTGCTTGCTGAACATCGCGGTTCTCCCAGCAGCGGCGTGGTGCCTGTCGTGTAGGTAAACGGACTGCCTTGCAGGCACGCCCTTTGGTTGCGATGGTATGACCGGCGCAGACCGGCCAAATGCCTATGGACGCCACACAAAGGTGCGTTTACGACATCCGCGGGGGTGAAGGAATATTTAACGGCTGGAACCGAAAGGTAAATGCACTGCCAAGGCCCTAAATAAACCTGCGCAGGCCTACCAGAAACAAAAAATGTAGCGGGTAGATCGCATATGCCCAGCGTTGCATAGGCGGGATACCGACCAACGGTGAGGTTTTCAGCAATGCCATACCCAGCCATGGTCCCAACAGGCAGGCAACGATGCCGCCATAGGCTGCCGGGTCACCGTGGCGGGCAGCGTCCAGCAGCATGGGCCAGACGTTGCCCGCCAAACACAGCAGCCCGGGCAACAACGCCCAGTATCCCGGCCGCGACATCACTGCCAACGTCGCCAGCGGCAACAACACGCCTGGCAGGCCGAACATCAAATGTTGCTGCGCAACAATGGCCACTAATGCCGCAACCAGCCCGGCCACCAAGGCACTGCGCGTACGTGCCTGATAGGCATTGGCCAGCAGCAAGCCAAGAGCCAGGGTCGGCATTACATTCCAGGTGGTATTCAGAGGTTGGAAAAAGCGGTAGGGCGCTTCGGAAATGATCGAGAAAAGCAGCAACCACCCCAGGTAACGCCAGCGCAGGATGTCGTGTGAAGGCTCGCGCTGGCGCGCCAGATTGGCCGCAATCGCCAGGCAAAACCAGGGAAACGCCAGCCGCCCCGGTACGTACAGCCACTCCTGCGGCCAGCCGGCATAACGCAGGTGGTCGAGCACCATGCACAGCATCGCCAACCACTTGAGCAGGTCCAATGCCGGGTCGCGCACGGGAAGCGTCGTTGCGTGCATACTTTTACCTTTGGTGGCGATTCTTCCTACAGACCAAGAAACATTTCTTGGTTACATTGCGCACCATAGTCGATCACAGGATCCGGTCATGACAGATCAAAGCCAGCAATTCGCCAGCGACAACTATTCCGGCATTTGCCCTGAAGCCTGGGCAGCCATGGCCAAGGCCAACCAGGGTCACGAGCGCGCCTACGGTGACGACCAATGGACCGCCCGCGCCTCCGACTATTTCCGTAAATTGTTCGAAACCGACTGCGAAGTGTTCTTCGCCTTCAACGGTACCGCAGCCAACTCCCTGGCCCTGTCGTCACTGTGCCAGAGCTACCACAGCGTCATCTGCTCGGAAACCGCCCACGTCGAAACCGACGAATGCGGCGCGCCGGAGTTTTTCTCCAACGGCTCGAAGCTGCTGACCGCCCGCACCCAAAGCGGCAAGCTGACCCCGGACGCCATCCGCGAAGTGGCGCTCAAGCGCCAGGACATCCACTACCCCAAACCGCGCGTCGTCACCCTGACCCAGGCCACCGAGGTCGGCAGCGTGTACCGCCCGGAAGAATTGAAAGCCATCAGCGCCACCTGCAAGGAGCTGGGCCTTAACCTGCACATGGATGGTGCGCGCTTTTCCAACGCCTGCGCCTTCCTCGGTTGCACGCCTGCCGAACTGACCTGGAAGTCTGGCGTCGATGTGCTGTGCTTCGGCGGCACTAAAAATGGCATGGCCGTGGGCGACGCGATCCTGTTCTTCAATCGTGACCTGGCAGAGGATTTTGACTATCGCTGCAAGCAGGCCGGCCAGCTTGCGTCCAAGATGCGCTTCCTCTCCGCGCCGTGGGTCGGTCTGCTTGAGGGTGACGCCTGGCTCAAGCATGCAGGCCACGCCAACCATTGCGCGCAGTTGCTCAGCCAACTGGTCAAGGGCATTCCTGGAGTGGAGCTGATGTTCCCGGTGGAGGCCAACGGGGTCTTCCTGCAGATGTCGGAGCCTGCGCTTGAGGCCTTGCGCGGACGGGGTTGGCGTTTCTATACCTTTATCGGCAGCGGTGGTGCGCGGTTCATGTGCTCGTGGGATACCGAGGAAGAGCGGGTGCGGGAATTGGCGGCAGATATTCGGGAAGTGATGTCGGCCTGACCGGCCCTATCGCGGGCAAGCCCGCTCCTACAATCTGTAGGAGCGGGCTTGCCCACGATGGCAGCAACTCGATTAAAGCTTGAACCCTCCCATCTGCCGCGCCAGATCATCAGCCAACCCTCGCAAGGTCCGGCAATCATCCCGGCAGCTCAACACTTCCCCCGCCGTCGCCCGCGCCAGGTCGGAAATACCCTGCACGTTGCGGTTGATCTCTTCGGTCACCGCCGACTGTTCTTCGGTCGCCGTCGCTACCTGGTGGTTCATGTCACTGATGTGTTCCACCTGTCCGGTAATCGCCGTCAGCGACACGCCGGTGCGTTGGCTCGACTCCACGCCGGTGCCGGTCGCAGCTTGCCCGGCCTGCATCGATTGCACGGCATTTTCCGCACCGTGCTTGAGGCGCTGGATCATCTGCTGGATTTCATCGGTCGATACCTGGGTACGCCGGGCCAGGGTGCGCACTTCGTCGGCAACCACGGCAAAGCCGCGACCCATCTCCCCTGCCCGCGCCGCTTCGATGGCGGCATTGAGTGCCAACAAGTTGGTCTGCTCGGAAATGCTGCGGATCACTGCCAGCACCTGATCGATCGAAGCCACTTCATTGGCCAGTTCACCGACCGCACCCGCCGCCACGCCGATCTCGCTGGACATCCCTTCGATATGCACGATGGAGCGCTGCACCACTTCACGGGCTTGCAGGGCTTCATCCCGTGCCGTTTGCGAGGCCAGTGCGGCGTTGCCGGCGTTCTGCGCGATGTCCTGCACGGTCAAACCCATCTCGTGCACGGCGGTGGCGACCATGTCGGTCATTTCCTGCTGGCGTCCAGCACGATCTGCCGTGTTGTCCACAACCTGAGCAACCTGGCCGACAGCCGTGCGCAAGCGTTCACTGGTGGTCAGCACTTCGCCGATCAAATCGCGCTGGCTCTGCACGAAGCTGTTGAAACCCCGGGCCAGGTCGCCCAGCTCATCGGCGCGGGAATCATCCAGGCGCTGGCTCAGGTCGCCACCGCCACTGCCAATGGCGACCAGTGCCGCCGTGACTTGCCGAATCGGCCGTACCAGGCCACGGGCCAGTAGTATCACCAGTAGCAGGCATACCAAGGCCACCGCGCCACCAATCAAGCTGGTCATCCACAACGCCTGACGGGCCTGGCCGTAGATCTGCGCTTGCGGCACTTCGGCCACCAGCGTCCAGTTCAGGTCACGCAGAGGCAGGCTGAGCGCGAGGAAACCTTCGCCATCACGCTCGAAACGGCTGCTGACCAGCCCACCGCTCTGCACCAACGCCGCTTGCGCGGCCTCAGCACCGATTTGCTCGGCCAGTTGTCGTTTGCCGCTGAATTTGGCCTCCGGGTGCACCTGGATCAAACCGTCGGAACGCACCAGAAACACGCGCCCACGTTCACCGAAGCTGAAGTTGTGAATCAGCTCCGACAGTTCGCGCATGCTCAGGCCCAGCCCGGCAATACCGACGGTTTTACCGGCCTGCTCCATGCGCAGGTCGATGAACAGGGTCAGCTCCCCGCTGCTCACATCCGTATCGATATTCAGGGTGCGCGGCTGGCCGCTGTCGAGGAACTGATAGAACCAGGCATCGGTTGGATTGCTGCGGCTCAAGGTCCGGTCCAGGCCTTTCTCATTGTAATAATGACTGGTGTCGGAATCGGCAATCAGCGCGGTGAACGCCTTGTGCTCGCGCCGCAGCCCTTCCAGGTAAGTGACAAATTGCGGCAGCTGGGCCGCGTCTTCGCCGTCTGCCAACCATTGCTGCACCATGCTGTTATTGGCGATGTCGGTTGCCGCGGTCAGGGGCTTGACCAGAATTCGCTCGATGTCGTTGCGCATCGCTTCTATGCTGGCTGGCAAGGCGGTATCGAGCAAATAAGTTTGCGTGAGGCGGTTGACCACCGCCGTATAGATAGCGACCACGATCAGAATACTGACCAGCAGGGCTGTGCCCATGCTCAAGATCAACTGCCATTGGATACTGCGCCGCCAGAACTGCATGGAGAACCCCGCCAGATGAGCCGATTGTATACAACGCTATCGGCATTCCCGGAACAATCTGTAGGCGCGAGGATGCAGAAAACTCGCCCACCGATCGGATCAGCAATCAGTGGGCGAAATCAGGGGGGACTGGATTGGCGGTCAGCTTTTGCCGATGGTCCGCGAAATAACGTCGACCGTGGCGTTGACTTGCTCTTGATAACGGTCGAGTTCTTCTTGATGGCGCTGCTTCATTTCGAGCTGTTGCGAGCACAGGTTCAAGGCGGCCAGCACCAACAGCTTGTCACCGATCAGCGTCGGGTACTTGCGCTTGGTGTCGGCCAGGGTGGCGTTGAGCATGCGCGTGGCGCTGAGCAGGGTCTGCTCCTCACCGGCCGGAGCCTTGATCGAGTAATCGTTGCCCAGGATCGAGATGACGTTGATCGCCTCTCTGCCACTCATGCGGTCACTGCACCGGCGCTGGCGCGCTCAACCAGAGCCTGGATGCGGGCGGCGGTGGCACCCTGCTTTTCTTCATGCTCCATGAGGGTCAGTTGCAGGCTTTCGTTTTCGTCCTTGACCTGGGCCAGTTCAGCACTCAGTTGAGCATTGGTGGCGGTCAGGGCGTGGTTCTGCTGTACCAGGTCGCCGACGAGTTGTTCCAATTGGCTGAGGGATGATTCCAACATGATGATTTCTCGGGGATTTTCGAAGGGCGCACACGATAAAGAAAAGTCTCCCGGCAAGCCAGGGTTATCCCGTGCATGAGGTGTTGATTGACCCTTCGATGGGCCTTGGGTTCCGCCCCTTCGTCGCCCACCACCTGTTTCGGTTCTTTTAGAGCGTGCTGAACAAGATGCGGGCGCGCTTATAACCGATCTGGCTGCGAATTGTCTACTCGCATTTCTAAGAGTATCTCGCACCTTCGAGTGAAGTTAATGTGATTGCACAGCACAGGTAGCGCCTCCCTGCTGTTGAGAGAACAAACTCAAACATTAATACAGTCTGAAAAGACAAGGAAAACTTCTCATGGAAAATACAACTACGACCCGCGACGACAACGGCGAACTCATTGCAGTGCAATCGTTGCAGAAAATCACCGCAATACCCGGCTTGCCCGCCAATGCCGTACTTTCTTCGCAAAATGCCTGGAGCGACAATAAGGTTCTTCCCGGCCAAAAAAATCGCAGCGGGGAAAATTTTTCAACCCAGGCCCCTGAAGCACGCCTGAATTACTACATTGTCTCCAAGGCTGTGACTGGCTCTTTTATTGTCAGGGCCGATCTGAGCGGCGAAGATGCGCAATTCGCGAGAGTGAATATTGAAAAAGCCAATGTCGCGTACAAGGTAGAATTGGTCCGCCATCCCAACATAAATTTCAGGGGCTTCTATCCATCCAACCCGGAGTCTTTTTCGGCCGCACAAATGAGGTTCGACGTCTACAGGGACCCAGCGTAAGTCAGGCCTTGGAGATATTGCGACTTGAGCCAGAGCCAGGCTCATAATCTCTACAAGTCATGCCAGTACGTCGGGCATGACTTGCGCATTGAATCAAACCCTTCAATCAATACTCAATCCGTACATCCCCTTTCGGCACACTGCAACACGACAGAATGTAGCCCTCGGCCACATCATCGTCGGTAATTCCGCCGTTGTGCTCCATCTCCACCTCGCCCCCCAGCTTCAACACCTTGCAGGTGCCACAAATGCCCATGCCGCAGGCCTTGGGGATCATCAGGCCGAGCTTGGCCGCCGCCGCATGCACGGTTTCGCCGGGGGCCACACGGATGCTCTTGCCAGCGTTGGTGAATTCGACCTGGTGCTGATCGGCCGAATCGACTTGCGGCGCATCGGCCGCCTGTTCGGCGTGTTCGATGGCATCGGCCTTGACCTCGGCCGGTGTCGCGCCGAAGGACTCTTCGTGGTAACGGCGCATGTCGTAGCCACAGGCTTCGAGCAGGCGCCGCACTGCGTTCATGTACGGGGTCGGGCCACAGCAGAAGACTTCCCGCTCCTTGAAGTCCGGGGCGATCAGTTCCAGTAGCTTGTGGTTGAGGTAGCCGCGGTAGCCGGCCCATGGGTCGCCATGGCCGTACTTCTCGCAAATGATGTGCAGGTTGAAGTTCTCGATCCGCGAGGTCATGTGCTCGAGCTCGCGGCGGTAGATGATGTCTTTCGGTGAACGGGCGCTGTGCACGAACACCATGTCGACATTGCCGTTGGTATCGTAGAACCAGCGCGCCATGGACATCACCGGCGTAATGCCGACACCACCACTGAGGTACAGCACCTTGGGCGCCGGAAAGTCGATGGCGTTGAACAGGCCCACCGGGCCATGCACGGCCAGCTCGTGGCCCTCCTGCAGGGTGTCGTGCAACCAATTGGACACCTTGCCACCGGGCACGCGCTTGATAGTCAGGGAAAAGCTGTAGGGCACCGAAGGCGAGCTGGAGATGGTGTAGGAGCGCATCACCTGGATGCCGTCGATTTCCAGCTCAAGGGTCACGAACTGGCCGGGCTTGAAGAAGAACACCATCGGCTGGTCGGCCATGAAGCAGAACGTGCGCACGTCCGAGGTTTCCTGGATGACCTTGACGCAACGAACAATGTGGCGGCCATTGGACCAGGTCTGGGTTGTAACCGGGTTGAGGAAACTGTTCATGCTCATCTCCACGGCCGACTGTCGGCCTCATGGCTGCGATTCTGCTCAAGGCGTGGTGGCAGCACTTACCTATCTGCGACATTGACGTGCTTATCGCGACCAGCCGCCAGCCGCAAGGGCTTGCGCGTCGGAAACGGATTCGATCATGTCGCCCACGGATAAGGTCAAACTGCTGCGTGAACGCACACTCCATCGCAAATGATCCTGCAGTAATTTCTTACATCTTGCGTCGCCTACAACAACGATTAGCCACCTTTCGCCGGCCACACTGAGTGGCCCATGAGGATAAAACGATGGACGTCACCGCAACCCTGAGCCTGGGCGATCCACTGGAACCCGCACGCAAGGCCACCGCCGAGATGCTGCAAAGCCGCGAGCGCACCTTCTCGCTGCCGCAACCGTTCTATAGCGACGAGCGCCTGTTCGACATCGACATGCAGGAGATCTTCCAGAAGGAATGGCTGATCGCCGGCATGACGTGCGAAATCCCGGCCAAGGGCAACTTCCTGACTCTGCAGGTCGGCAAGAACCCGATCATCGTCATCCGTGGTGCCGAAGGCCAGGTGCATGCCTTCCACAACGTGTGCCGCCACCGTGGTTCGCGTTTGTGCACCAGCGACAAGGGCAAGGTGGCCAAGCTGGTCTGCCATTACCACCAGTGGACCTACGAACTGGACGGCCGCCTGCTGTTCGCCGGCACCGAAATGGGCGCCGA
>CAYVPI010000201.1:0-7719 GCA_964453495.1 uncultured Pseudomonas sp.
CGTGCAGTTGCTCAACACGGCAGGTGTGTTCGCCGCAGGCTTTTTGATGCGCCCAATCGGTGGCTGGTTGTTTGGCCGGGTTGCCGACAAGCATGGGCGCAAGAACTCCATGATGATCTCGGTGCTGATGATGTGCGCCGGTTCCCTGGTCATCGCTTGCTTGCCCACTTATGCATCGATCGGTGCCTGGGCGCCGGCGCTGCTGTTGTTTGCGCGGTTGTTCCAGGGGTTGTCGGTGGGGGGCGAATACGGCACCACGGCGACCTACATGAGTGAAGTGGCCCTGCGCGGCCAGCGCGGCTTTTTCGCCTCGTTCCAGTATGTGACGCTGATCGGCGGCCAGCTATTGGCGGTGCTGGTGGTGGTGATCCTGCAGCAGTTCCTCAGCGAAGATGAGTTGCGCGCCTGGGGTTGGCGCGTGCCTTTTGTGATCGGTGCCATCGCGGCGGTGATTTCGCTGTTCCTGCGTCGTTCGCTGGAAGAAACCACCAGCGCCGAAGAACGTAGCAACAAGGAAGCTGGCAGCCTCGCCGGGTTGTTCCGTCATCACAAGGCGGCGTTCATTACCGTGCTGGGGTACACCGCTGGTGGCTCGCTGATTTTCTACACCTTCACCACCTATATGCAGAAGTACCTGGTGAACACTGCCGGCATGCCAGCCAAGACCGCCAGTTACATCATGACCGGGGCCCTGTTCCTGTACATGTGTATGCAGCCATTTTTCGGCATGCTTTCGGACCGCATTGGCCGGCGGAACTCGATGATGCTGTTCGGCGCGCTCGGCACTGTGTTCACTGTGCCGATCATGATGACACTGAAAACCACGACCAGCCCGTTCATGGCGTTCGTGCTGATTACCCTGGCCCTGGCCATCGTCAGCTTCTACACCTCGATCAGTGGCCTGGTCAAAGCCGAGATGTTCCCCACCCAAGTGCGCGCCTTGGGCGTAGGCTTGGCGTATGCGGTGGCCAATGCCATGTTCGGTGGCTCGGCCGAGTACGTGGCCCTGGGCCTGAAAACCATGGGCATGGAAAATACCTTCTACTGGTACGTGACTGTCATGATGGCAATCGCTTTCCTGTTCAGCCTGCGCCTGCCTAAACAGGCGGCGTACCTGCATCACGATCATTGATCTGTTCGCGCGTGCCGGTTGCGGCGCGCGCCTTAAGGATTTGCTATGAGCCAACGACCGGGCAATCAGTTGTTCGATGCCTACTTCACAGCCCCCGGCATGCGCGATGTGTTTTGCGACAAGGGCCGGGTGCAAGGCATGCTTGACTTCGAGGCCGCGTTGGCGCGCGCCGAAGCCAGTTGCGGGGTGATCCCGCAAGCGGCAGTGGCGCCGATCGAAGCAGCCTGCCATGCCGACTTCTACGACTTTCAAGCGCTCGGCCAGGCCATCGCCCTGGCGGGTAATTCGGCGATCCCCTTGGTCAAGGCCCTGGGTAAGCAGATTGCTTTGAGCGACGCTGCAGCCGAGCGCCATGTACACCTGGGGGCGACCAGCCAGGACGCGATGGACACCGGGTTGATCCTGCAGTTGCGCGATGCCCTGGGCTTGATCGAAACCGACTTGTCCCGGCTGGGTGCGGCCTTGGCTCGCCAGGCAACCTTACACCAAGCCACACCGCTGGCCGGGCGTACCTGGTTGCAGCACGCAACGCCGGTGACCCTGGGCATGAAAATCGCGGGCTGGCTGGGCGCACTCAACCGCAGCCGCCAACGCTTGCGTGAACTCAAGCCGCGCTTGCTGAGCCTGCAGTTCGGCGGTGCGTCCGGCACCCTGGCTGCCCTCGGCGAAAACGCCTGGCCGGTGGCGCAAGCGCTGGCCAGCGAGTTGCAGCTGACCTTGCCCGAGCAGCCCTGGCATACGCAGCGTGATCGCCTGGTCGAGTTCGCTTCAGTACTGGGTCTGGTGGCCGGTAGCCTGGGCAAGCTTGGCCGCGATATCAGCCTGCTGATGCAGACCGAAGCTGCGGAAGTATTCGAACCGGCGGCGGCGGGCAAGGGCGGGTCTTCGACCATGCCGCACAAGCGCAACCCGGTGGGCGCGGCTGTGCTGATCGGCGCTGCAACCCGGGTGCCGGGCCTGCTGGCGACCATGTTCAGCGCCATGCCCCAGGAGCACGAGCGTAGCCTGGGCCTGTGGCATGCCGAGTGGGAAACCCTGCCGGAAATCTGCTGCCTGGTGTCCGGGGCGTTGCAACAGGCCTTGGCATTGGTCGAAGGGCTGGAAGTCGATGCCGCGCGCATGCGCCGCAACCTGGACCTGACCCAAGGCCTGGTGCTGGCCGAAGCCGTCAGCATTGTGCTGGCGCAACGCCTGGGCCGCGATGCCGCGCACCATTTGCTCGAGCACTGCTGCAAGCGGGCCGTGGCCGAACAGCGTCATTTGCGAGCGGTGCTGGGTGATGAGCCGCAAGTCACCGCCGAACTCGCGGCAGACGAACTCGATCGTCTGCTCGATCCTGCCCATTACCTCGGCCAGGCCCAACGCTGGGTCGAGCGGGCCGTGGCTGAACATACTGAATTGAGTGCCTGAGGAGGCTGCTGTGGGAAGCGTACAACTGGTCGATGGCGTACTGAACTACCAACTCGATGGCCCGGCCGACAAGCCGGTGCTGGTCTTGTCCAACTCGCTGGGTACCGACCTGCACATGTGGGACACCCAGATCGAATCGTGGACCCAGCATTTTCGCGTGCTGCGTTATGACACCCGTGGGCATGGTCAATCATTGGTGACCGAAGGCCCATACAGCATCGAACAATTGGGGCGCGACGTGCTGGCCCTGCTCGATGCCCTGCACATCGAGCGTGCGCATTTCTGCGGCCTGTCCATGGGCGGCTTGATCGGCCAATGGCTGGGCATCAACGCCGGGGAGCGCCTGAACAAGCTGATCGTGTGCAACACCGCGGCCAAGATCGGTAGCCCGGACATGTGGAACCCGCGCATTGAAATGGTCTTGCGTGACGGCCAGGCCGCCATGGTCGGCCTGCGCGATGCCTCCATCGCCCGTTGGTTCACACCTGCTTTCTCGGATGCGAACCCGGCACAGGCCAAGCGCATCACCGACATGCTGGCCGCGACCTCGCCGCAAGGCTATGCCGCCAACTGCGGCGCTGTGCGCGATGCCGACTTCCGTGACCAACTGGGCGAAGTGAAGGTGCCAACCCTGGTGATTTCCGGCAGTGAAGATGCGGTCACGCCGCCGGCCGGTGGCCTGTTTATTCAGGAGCACATCCAGGGCGCCGAGTATGCCGAGTTCCATGCCGCGCACCTGTCCAACGTTGAAGTGGGCGAGCCCTTCAGCCGTCGTGTCATCGACTTTTTGCTGGCCCGTTGAGGAGTAGCCCGTGGACGAGAAAGAGCGTTACGCCGAAGGCATGAAGGTCCGCCGCGCAGTGCTGGGCGATGCCCATGTCGATCGTAGCTTGAACAACCTCACCGAGTTCAACGGCGAGTTCCAGGAAATGATTACCCGCCATGCCTGGGGTGATATCTGGACCCGCCCAGGCTTGCCGCGGCACACCCGCAGCCTGATCACTATTGCCATGCTGATCGGCATGAACCGCAATGATGAACTCAAGCTGCACCTGCGCGCAGCCGCCAACAACGGAGTGACCCGCGAGGAGATCAAGGAAGTGCTGATGCAGAGCGCGATCTACTGCGGCATTCCGGCGGCCAATGCAACGTTCCACCTGGCAGAGTCGGTGTGGGATGAGTTGGGGGTTGAGTCGCGTAGCTAATGTTTTTGGGAGCGCTTTGCGCTCCAATCGCTGCGGTCCGGCGATCCGGCAAGTCGGATCGCCGGACCGCAGCGATAGCGTCAGCCGGGTTTAAAGAATCCCCAGCGGATAACTGATAATCAACCGATTCTCATCAAATTCATTGGCGCTGAAGTCCCGGCGCATGGTCGAATTACGCCATTTCAGCGACAAATTCTTCAGGGCACCGGACTGCACCACATAGGCCAGCTCCGACTCACGTGCCCATTCCTTGCCATCGGTGATCGCGCCGGTGTGCACCTCATCACCGCTGATGTAGCGGTTCATCAAGGTCAGCCCCGGAACACCGACGCCAGCGAAGTTGAAGTCGTGGCGTACTTGCCAGGAGCGCTCTTTGGCGTTGTCGAAACTCGAGTTGTAGCTGTCGTTGGCCAGGGTACCGCCGCTGGTGCCGTTGACGCGCATCCAGGCATCGTCGCCGCTGACTTTCTGCAGGCCGACGTACACGGTGTTGCTGCCATGCTTGGCCGACAGCAGGGCCGAAGCGGTTTTGTTGTCCAGTTCGCCGGCACGTTCGCTGCCATCTTCCTTGCCGATGAAGTAGCCCAGGTTAGCCCCCAGGGTCCAGTCGCCCAGTGGTTGGCTGTGCGTGAGGTTGATGTACTGCTGGTTGTAGATGTCCTTGAGCTCGGCATTCCACAGGCCGATCAAGGTGCGTTTTTCATTGAAGGTGTATTCGCCGCCGACGAAGTTGAAACGATCGGAGGTGAACGCCGGCCTGCCGTTCATGAACATGTCTTCCATGCTCGCGTCGTTGCGTGGGCTGTTCTGGCGGAACTGGCCGCCATAGAGGGTCAGGCCCTCGATCTCCTGGAAGGTGACTTGGCCACCACGGAAGGTCTGCGGCAGTGAGCGGCCATCGTCGGAACGCAGGATGGGCAGTACCGGCATCCATTCGCCGACCTTGAGTTCGGTTTTGGAGACCTTGCCTTTGAGCGCCACGCCCAGGCGGCCGAAGTCATCGGCAGGGCGGCCATCGCCATGCACCGGCAGCAATTGCGTGTTGGCGGTTCCGCGCCCACCGTCGAGCTTGACCGAGTACAAACCCAGCACATCCACGCCAAACCCGACCACGCCCTGGGTGAAGCCTGACTTGGCGTCGAGGATGAAACTTTGCGTCCATTCCTCGGCCTTGCCTTGGGGGTAGCTGGGGTTAACGAAGTTACGGTTGATGTAAAAGTTGCGCAGGTTGAGGTTGACCTTGGCATCTTCGACAAAACCCGGCTCGGCAGCAAAAGCAGGGAGTGCGGTACTGGCCAAGGCCAGGGACATGAGGGGGCACAGGGTGATCTTTTTCATTATTGTTTTAATCTCTGAGTCGTTTTTCAGGCTGCAGCAAGCCGCTGCGACGGGCTGTGGGTCGCAGGTGTGGCGCTGTGTGTCTGTGAGATCGATGGTGCTTTCCCGAGCCGTATCGAATCAATTCGCTGGAAACGGTATTGGGCGATAAACGAACACTAACTGGTTAGTTAATTTATGATTCGCGCCGATCTTGTAGGAGCGGGCTTGCCCGCGATGGGCTGCGTAGCGGCCCCTTGCTGCTTAAGGCCTGACATCGTAGGGGAAGGTTGCACCTTCCATCGCGGGCAAGCCCGCTCCTACAGTGACCGTGTTGTAGGTGCTTTCTCTATTTCCTGCCTGAAGTTTCCCAAGCATAATCAATCCGCCTCGAACGCTGTTGCGCCTGTGTTTTCAGGTGGCTTAGGCTTGTTCGGTCGTTGCCAATTCAACGATCGGGTTTCGCAGCCTGGAGAACACCAAACAACGTTCGCTTCCGAAAGTCGGTGCTTTTACCTGCCCGAGTTTCGGGTTATGGCGGCTGTGCGTGGGGCACCTTCGGGTGCGCCGAATTGGTGTGTTCCTCGGTCTGCGAACCCGCGTACAGCTGCCACCTTATTTGTTCGCAGCGGGCAGGGTGCAGCTTCACTCAAAGGAACGCACCATGATCAAAATCGTCCCCGATCCACCCGTTTCAACTTCTTCTCTGACCACCATCGAAAAGCCCTTCGGCACCGTCGACAGCAACGGGCAGCCCATGTTCACCGTACGCGCCGGCATCCCGGCCCAGGATGCACTGGACCACGCCAGCACCCTGATCGCCTACGCCGAAGCCACGGCCTGGGATGTGGTGGACCACCTGCACCTGAACGACAAGGCCCTGGTGCTGGGCTTGATTCAGCAGCTCGATGCGGCGCAGGCGTTGTTGGCGGCCCTGGCGGACCAACCTAGGTCGTAACACAACCATGTAGGAGCGGGCTTGCCCGCGATGGAAGGCGCAACCTTCCTCTACGATGCCGGGCTTGACGCAGCAAAGGGCCGCTTCGCACCCCATCGCGGGCAAGCCCGCTCCTACATGGTTTGCGGTACACCTCAAAAGCAAAAGCCCACCAGAAGGTGGGCTTTTGCTGTGTGGCGGTTGCGATCAGCCTTTGGGCTGTTCGGCCATTGCCTGCTTGGCTTGCTCGGTCGTTTCGTACCAGCCGCCACCCAGCGACTTGTACAAATTCACCTCGCTAACCAGCTGCGACAGACGATCGCTGATCAGGGTCTGCTGCGAGCTGAACAACTGGCGCTGGGCGTCGAGGAAGGTCAGGTTGCTGTCGACCCCGATGCGGTAGCGGCGCTCGGCCAGGCGGTAGTAATCCTGGTTGGCGCTGACAAGATCACGCTGCGCCTGCAACTGGTCGTTGAAGGTTTGCCGTGCTGCCAGGCCGTCGGAGACTTCCTGAAAGGCCGTCTGGATGGTTTTTTCATAACGGGCGACGTTGATGTCTTTCTGGATTTTCGAGTAATCCAGGCTGGCCTTCAGCGCGCCGGCATTGAAGATCGGCAAGCTGATTTGCGGTTGGAACAGCCAGGTACCCGAACCACCCTTGAACAGGCCATCGAGGTCCGAACTCAAGGTCCCGGCATTGGCGGTCAGGCTGATGCTGGGGAAGAACGCCGCGCGTGCGGCACCGATGTTGGCATTCTGGGCCTTGAGCAGGTGCTCGGCCTCGAGAATGTCCGGGCGCCGTTGCAGCAGGTCCGATGGCAAACCGGCCGGTACGTCGCTGAGCAGCTTGGAATCGAGCGGCTGGCTTGCGGCCAGGTTGTCCGGCAGGCCGGTGCCAAGCAGCAACACCAGAAGGTTGCGGTCCTGGGCGACCAGGCGCTTGTACTTGGCCAGTTGCGCCTTGGCGTTTTCGACCGAGGTACGCGATTGGCTGAGGTCCAGCGCCGAAGCGACGCCGACTTCATTACTGCGCGCTGTCAGCTTGTAGCTTTCTTCGAAGGTCTTCAGGGTTTCCTGGGCCAACTGGTACTGCTCCTGGTCGGCCTGCCAGGTGAAGTAGGCATTGGCGACACTGGCGACCAGGCTGATCTGTGTGGAGCGACGGGCTTCTTCGCTCGACAGGTAGATCTCCAGGGCCTGCTCGCTCAGGCTGCGAATGCGGCCGAACAGGTCGACTTCATAAGCACTGACGCCCAGGGTTGCCGAATACTGGTTGGTGATTGCCGATTGCCCGGTCTGGGACATGTCGGCTGGCACCCGTTGGCGTGTACCGCTGCCATCGGCCGACACCGCCGGGAACAGGTCCGCACGCTGGATGCGGTACTGCGCCCGGTAGGCATCGATGTTCAGCGCCGCGATGCGCAGATCGCGGTTGTTGGTCAGGGAGGTCTCGATCAGCTGCTGCAGGGCCGGGTCATGGAAAAACTGACGCCAGCCTTGCTCGGATGCCGCGACGCCCGCCAACTGGGCCGGCTCGTAGGCCGGGCCGGTTGGCCACTGCGCGGCTACCGGCGCTTCCGGGCGCTGGTAGTCAGGTATCAGCGAACAGCCGCCCAAAACAAACGCGGCAATCGCCAGGGGCAGTAAAGACTTACTCATTTCCCAGCCTCATAGCTTGGAGTTTCAGGAGTGTCGGCCACTTCTTCGGCTTCGCTTTT
>CAYVPI010000202.1:0-7717 GCA_964453495.1 uncultured Pseudomonas sp.
CCGTATGTACGGTGGTGTGAGAGGACGGCGGATGTAAATCCGCCTCCTACTCGATATTGCGCGGTGCTGCGGCGCCTTGTTTCAGGGGGGATGGCGGTGGTTGTCCGGACTTTGCCTGATCAGTGTCGCCAGGGCCTGGGTATCGAGGTTGTAAATTGCAACCGTGCAACTTGGAAGGGTTTTATTGCTTTCAGAACGAAGCGCATCAATTAGAATTACATCGATTGAAGATTCGGTTTCAACGTCTGTTAGCAGCACAATTAATAGATCCAGCGTTTCCGAGTTTTTCTGACAGTTTTCGGGTGTGCTGGATTGCAGAATATTGGATAAAAGAGCGTTATCTTTCAGTGCTCTGCTGTCAATGATGTGGAGTGCGCTAAAAGATGACTTGACGTGCACCGTTTGATGACCCTGTGTAAGCTCTTTGTCCAAGGGGGGCAAGCCGGTCTTTTGCAAAGGGAGCAAGCTGAGAACTATTGATTCACTCTTGTTGGGGGTTGTTGCTTTGTCGTGGCTTGTTACCAAATCCCTGGCTTTAGGGAAATCTTCTTCATTGGCGAAATCCTGGGGGGAATAAAGGGATTTTGAATTAAAGTTCAAGGTCAGGAAAAACAGGAGCGTCAAGAAGGGTGGGAAGCCCACCAGGAACCAGGTATAGATACTTTGACTGTCGCCATCGAGAAATGGCAGCGATGCCAAGGCAGACGCTTCGATTATGCCGGCAAAAATCGCAATGACGGTCAAGGGGTTTTTCGTGAAGGATGGAGGTTGATTCATAAGCATGGGCCTGAGGGTTTCGGGTTGGTCACGGCAGCAACGGCTGCAGCGACTACTGTACGGGGCTCGGCTGAGCGCCAGAGGTGATTATTTGTCGCGTTCGAAGACGTGGGTGCAGGCAGGAAGTATGAAAGCACCATTGGGCAGGTGAGTATCAAGTGGAAATTATTCGATAGAAATATAGAGTTGTTGTAATGACGCTGTCTTTATCGAAGCATTTCATCGTGTTGCGCGCATCGAGAACTTTTACCTCGGTGCAGGTTGTGTGGATATTTTTTGAAATTCTCTTCGCTTGAAAACTTCAATCGTGCTGCTAAGGTTTGTTCGCGGGTTGACTTGAGTGGCGGAATTCGAAGTTTCTGTCATGTGCTTCGGAAGTGTCTGATGTTGTTGAAAGGGCAAGGCTTGAAGCTATCACCGTGTAATTTTTTGGTGCTCGGGGTCTCTCTTTTAGTGATAGGGTCTGCCGGCTAATTGATGGTGCTGTTTTTATTCGTACTTTTTGTAGGATATATCTTTCTTGGGTGTAGGCAGGGTCTTTGCCTGTAAATGCCGGGGGGGAGCGCAATGCAAAGAGTCGAACGACTAGGCTATTGTGCGGACTCTAAAAATTCGAACAGCGAAGAATTGGATTTACCCATGAATAAAGTGCTGATCGTGGATGATCATCCCGTCATTCGCCTTGCCGTACGGATGCTGATGGAACGCCATGGCTATGAAGTCATCGCGGAAACGGATAACGGTGTGGATGCCCTGCAGCTAGCCCGGGAACATGTCCCGGATATTGTCATCCTCGACATCGGGATCCCCAAGCTCGATGGGCTTGAGGTTATTGCGCGGCTCACATCCAACAACACGCCCATGAAGGTCCTGGTGCTGACATCCCAGGCGCCGGGGCACTTCTCCATGCGTTGCATGCAAGCTGGCGCGGCGGGTTACGTCTGCAAGCAACAGGACCTGACGGAGTTGCTCAGTGCCATCAAGGCTGTGCTGTCAGGGTACAGTTACTTTCCGAACCAGGCTTTGCACTCGGTTCGTTCGAGCCTGGGCAATTCAACCGAAGCTGACATGGTCGAGCGACTGTCTGGCCGTGAAATGATGGTGCTGCAACAATTGGCCAGAGGAAAGACCAATAAGGAAATAGCCGATGGAATGTTCCTCAGCAACAAGACAGTCAGTACCTACAAGACCCGTTTGCTGCTCAAACTCAATGCGCGCTCACTGGTTGATCTTATTGAGTTGGCCCAGCGAAACGGGCTGATCTGAGCGAAACGTTCTTCAATCGCAGTTGCGCCCTGGCTGCGTGGGGAGCAAAAAGCCGTCATTACAGGCTTTATGTGCACAAAGCCGAGTTGACCGCCAGGTAATGAATCACCTGGCAGTCAATGGTCGGTAGCACGTCAAATATCGAAGTCGTAATCGGCCAATTGCTTTTGTAGGCGGCGCTCTTCCAGCAAATTGTCGATGGTGCGGCGCTTGGTCAGGTTGGTCTTGGCCACCTCAACGGTCGGGGGCGTGTCGTCAGCGTCATCTACCGTTTCGAAGTCAGTATCTACTTCCAGTTGCTCATTATCGGTGCTCATACGTCAACTCCAGGCTAAGACTGCCGTTGGCGCACCTTATAACGATAATTTCAGAGCGGGTAAAAAAGATTTTTTCAATCGACCGATCAATTTTATTAATGTTTGATCAATCGTCCGAAGTCTTGTGCTTGTATTCGCATAAGTCTTCGATCCGGCAACTGCCGCACCTTGGCTTGCGCGCCAGGCAAACATAGCGCCCATGCAGGATCAGCCAGTGGTGGGCATCGAGCAAGTAAGCCTTGGGTACGAATTTCATCAGCCCTTTTTCTACATCCAGCACAGTCTTGCCCGGTGCAATACCGGTGCGGTTGCTGACGCGGAAAATATGGGTGTCGACGGCCATGGTCAATTGGCGAAATGCCGTGTTGAGCACCACGTTGGCAGTCTTGCGACCTACGCCAGGTAACGCTTCGAGGGCTTCGCGCGTTTGCGGTACCTGACTGCCATGTAACTCGACCAGCATTCGGCAGGTCTCGATGACGTTTTTGGCCTTGCTGTTGAACAGGCCAATGGTCTTGATGTAATGCGACAACCCTTCTACACCCAGGGCATGGATGGCCTCGGGGGTATTGGCCACTGGAAACAGTTTTGCCGTTGCCTTGTTGACCCCGACATCCGTGGCCTGTGCCGAAAGAATTACGGCGATCAGCAGCTCGAAAGGGGACGAATAGGCCAGCTCGGTCTTGGGTTCGGGGTTATCCTCGTGGAACCTGCGGAAGATTTCCAGGCGTTTTGCAGCATTCATGGGGCAAGTGTTTCCTTGCGGCTATCAGGGGCGGAAGTGGGGCTGCGCAGAGCACGGTATGCAGCAATCAGCAGGCCCAGCAGGATAAAGCTGCCAGGTGCCAGGGTTGCCAGGTGCAGCCCTGAGGTTTCGCGCACCAGGCTCCAGCCACTACTCAGGCCGCCACTGGCAAGCAGCTCCCGGCATAGGCCCAGTATGAGTGCCAGAACGCCATAGCCAGCGATTGCGCCAAGGGGCGGCAGCGACGTGCCTGCCTGCTCGATACGGGTACGCTCAAGAAACAGGCAATTGAGGCTGATCAGGGGCAGGTACAGGCCAAGCCCTTGTTGGACCTCCAATGCCCAGGCGCGCAAACCCAGGTCCAGGCAGCTGACGATGGCGGCGCTGAGCAGCAGGCAAGCGGCTTCGCGCATGCCAGGGGGCAGGTGGCGGCGCAGTGGTGCCATGATCAGGCTGTACATCAACAAAACCGCAACAGTGGCCAGCACCAGGCTCAGGGCCTGAACCAGCGTCTGGCTGGCACCGAGCAGCAGGGCAAGCCCCAAGGGGGCGAACCAGGGCGCGTGCTTATTCATTGCCTGAATCCCCCTGCAGTTCGCCGGCGTGCTCGTCAAAATAGCGCAGGGCATCATGCACTGCGTGGAGCACCGCACGGGACGTGATTGTGGCCCCGGTCACCTGGTCGAACTGGCCGTTGTCTTTGCGCAACGCCCAAAGGGTATCGGGGATTGTATTGCGGTCCTTGCCAGCGAAAGCTTGCATGAACGGGTTTGACGGTTCGCTGATGCGAGCGCCGAGCCCTGGGCTCTCGTGGTGCTGCAGTGTCTTTACACCGAGCAGTCGGCCATGATTGTCAATGCCAACCAGCAGGTCCAGGGAGCCGCCATAACCTTGGGTGCGGCTCTGCAATACAACGGCCTGAGGCTTGCCCGCCAGGGTCGCCAGGTAGCCGGCCACCAGGGTGCTGTTGGCCAGCGTGGGTTGCTTGAGCGACAGCGGGTGCTCCAATGGCTGATTGTCATAGCTGCGTTCGGGCAGCACCGTCAACAAGGCTCGCGCCTTCAACGTTTGTTCGGCGGTGCTGATATAGGGTTGGCAATAGCGCTGCCAGGCGAACGTTGCGCCCAGGCTTGCAGCACCGAGCAGTGCCAGTACCAACGCACCGCTGGCCAGGGAGGGCTGCCGGGTCATGGGTGCTCCTGTGGCGCAGTTGCCGCCAGGCGTTCAAGAGCTGGCACGGCCAGGTTCATCAACAGCACGGCAAAGGCTACGCCGTCGGGATAGTTGCCCCAGGTGCGGATCACGTAGACGAGCAAGCCGACGCCTGCACCGAACAGTAAGCGGGCACCGGGGCTTTTCGGGCCGGAAACAGGTTCGGTGACGATGAAAAAGGCCCCTAGCATGGTTGCCCCCGATAACAGGTGAAACAGGGGTGAGCCATTGGAATCCGAGCCCGAGCCATTCCAGCACAGCAGGCTGATCACAAACAGGCTGCCGAGCATGGCAATGGGCGCGTGCCAGCTGAACACTCGTTGTTGCAGTAAAAACAGGCCGCCGGCCAGGAACATCAGGTTGATCCACTCGACGCCCCGCCCGCCGAAATGGCCAAAAGCCGGGTGGTTGGAAAACAACTCTTCCATCGTCAGGCTTTTGTTGATGCGAAGCGCATCGAGCACCGTGGCTTGTGCCCAGGCATCGGGCTGCAGGCTGGCTTGCCAGCCGAACACCCGTTGCAGGCCAGACATCAGCTCCGGAGCATGGGGGGCGGGCCATTGGGTCATCTGTAAAGGGAATGACAGCAGCACGAAGGCGTAACCCACCATCGCCGGGTTGAAAGGGTTCTTGCCCACACCGCCGTAGGCATGTTTACCCAGGCCCATGGCGGCGCTCGCGGCGAGTAGGGTCAGCCACCAGGGGGCATAGGGCGGCAGGGCCAGCGCCAGAAGCGTTGCGCTGACCATCGCACTGCCATCATTCAAGCCAGCCAGCAGCGGGCGCTGGCGTAGCCTCAGGCAAGCGGCTTCTGTCAGCAAGGCTCCCAGCGCGGCCAGCAGCAGGTTGATCAACGTGCCCCAGCCGAACAGCCAAAGCATCGCCAGCAGCCCCGGTAAGGCCGCAATCAGGACCAGCCCCATGGCTTTGCGCAGCCGTTCGTTGTTTTGATCGGCAGTGCTCACCGCATCAAGGGGTGGCATGGGCGTCCACCTGGCGTTGGGCTGCTTCCAGCCGTTCACGGGCTTCCTGCAGCGTTTGCTCGGTACTTGCCGGGTCGCGCTCAAGCTTGCCAAGTTCGGCCCGGCGCATGGCCAGTTGAATCTTGGCGCGGTTGATATCGGCTGCAGGTGAGGGACTGGCAGGCTTTGGCAGCGCTGGCGGTACGGCCAGTGTTTGTAAGCGGGCCAGTTGCTGTTCGGCCTGTTCCAGTTCGCCGGCGATGACTTGCAGGCGAGCATGCTGTTCGGCTGTCGGTGGCGAGCCAAACGCCTTCAAGGATTTGTTCAATTGGGCGCGGCTCATGGCCACGGCAATTTTCGCCTGTTTGAGTTCGGTGTCGGCTGCGGCGGCTTTCTGTGCGGTGACCCGTTCCAAAGCGGCCTTGATCGGGTCGTTGGCAGGTTCCTGGGTGGCCGTCGCACGCTGGGCGCGGGCCAGGCGGTCAGCCTGTTTTTGTTGTTCCTCGCGGTGCAGTCGGGCATTGCGTTGTTCAAAGCGTTGGCGCGCGTGGTCGCGTTTTACCGTACGGGCCTGTAGCTGCGAGACGGTCGAGGCCAAACCGCCAACGATCGGCGTAATACTGCCAAGGGGCAACGGCCGCAATTCGATACAGTCGACCGGGCAGGGTGCCACACACAAGTCGCAGCCGGTGCATTCATCGATGAGCACGGAGTGCATCAGTTTGGCCGCGCCGACGATGGCGTCTACCGGGCACGCCTGTATGCATTTTGTACAGCCGATGCACTCGGCCTCGCGAATGTAGGCAATCTGGGCCGGTGCCGAGCCGCGGCTGGTATCGAGGTCGATGACGGGGACCTGAAGCAGTTGCGCCAGGGCATTAATGGTCTCCTTCCCACCAGGAGGGCACTTGTTGATCGGTTCGCCATTGGCGATACCGGTCGCATAGGGTTTGCATCCCGGATGCCCGCACTTGCCGCACTGGGTTTGCGGTAGCAGAGCATCGATGCGTTGGATCAGACTCATGATTTGAACAGTCCGTTGAAGCCCAGAAAAGCCATTGCCATGAGCCCGGCACTGATCAGCTCGATCGGCAGGCCGCGCAGCGGCAAGGGTACATCGTCATCATCGCAGGCGCGTTGGCGCAGGTCGTTGAACAGGCTCAAGACCAACCAGAAACCCAGCCCGGTGCCCAGGCTCAGGAGCGCGGTGTACAGCAGCCCCTTGTTGGCTTCGGCGCTGAGCAGGCTCAAACCGAGGACGCCGGCATTGACGATCAGCAAGGGCTTGAGGTTGTCGAATGGCCACGTCGGCAGTGTGCGCGACAGCAGGCGTAACACCGGTGCGATCAGCAGCACGCACAGCGGCACAAACACGAACAGGCGCAACCAGGGCAGTTCCAGCGGCACCAGCACGTAGTGAAAAATCGCCTGGCCGGCCAGGGCACTGACCAGCATCAGCACGCAGGTGGCGATACCCAGGGCGCGCACTTGTGCGCGCTCGGCATCGGCAGGAGCCTGCAGCAACGGATCGACCCCCAGCGGCAGGTGCAGGACGATATTGTTGATCAGGGCGGCGCTGATGAGCGTCAGGAACAGTTCGGTCATGGTCGTGCCGGTATGTACGGGCTGTCAGCCATTATCCGGCAAGGATGCAGGGATGAGAACGCCTCGGCCACGATTGATCGTGGCCGAGGGTAAAGCAGGTTACTTGATGCGCTGGCCCGGCTTGGCGCCGCTGTCAGGGCTGAGCAGGTAGATCTCTTCACCGCCAGGGCCTGCAGCCATGACCATACCCTCGGACATGCCGAAGCGCATTTTGCGTGGCTTGAGGTTGGCGATCATCATGGTCATGCGGCCTTCGAGTTCGGCTGGGTTCGGGTAGGCCGACTTGATGCCCGAGAACACATTGCGTTGTTCGTCACCGATATCCAGGGTCAGGCGCAGCAGCTTGTCGGCACCCTCGACGGCCTCGGCCTTGACGATCAGGGCGACGCGCAGGTCCACAGCGGCAAAGGTGTCGAACTCGATCTCCGCTGCCAGGGGTTCCTTGAGCAGCTCGCCGTTGCCGGTTGGGGCGCTGGCCTGGCTGGCGGTCAGGTCTTCCTTGGAGGCGTCGGTCATGGCTTGAACCTTGACCGGGTCGATACGGGTCATCAGGGCCTTGAACGGGTTCAGCTTGTGGTCGGCCAGCAAGGTCTTGTGGTCGTCCCAGGTCAGCGGCGCCACGTTCAGGAAGGCTTCGGCATCGGCGGCCAGCAATGGCAGCACCGGCTTGAGGAATATCACCAACTGACGGAACAGGTTGACGCCCAGGGCGCAGACAGCCTGGACTTCGTCCTGCTTGCCTTCCTGCTTGGCCAGTGCCCAAGGCGCCTTGTCGGCAATCCAGGCGTTGGCGCGGTCGGCCAGGCCCATGATTTCACGCATGGCACGGGCGA
>CAYVPI010000203.1:0-7709 GCA_964453495.1 uncultured Pseudomonas sp.
CGCAAGGAGCGGCGCAAGCGTCGGCTGATGGATGCCTTGAGTCTTGATCCACTTGAGGAAGCCTCGGAAGAGAAGGCGCCGAAACCCGAAGAGAAGGGTGGACTTGACCGATGGCTTGTGCATGTGAACCCGATTGACCGTGAAATTCTGGTGCTACGCTTTGTCGCAGAACTGGAATTTCAAGAAATTGCGGATATCATGCACATGGGTTTGAGCGCGACTAAGATGCGATACAAGCGCGCTCTAGACAAGCTACGAGAGAAATTTGCGGGTATTGCCGAAACTTGAAGTAGTCGGAAATAGGCGCAAATTTTTCAACGTATCGACAAGTCTGCTAGACTAGTCGCTGAGTTGTCCCCAAGGTACTACGTGGGACTGCTTAACCAATCACCAGATGGGGATTTAACGGATGAAATTGAAAAACACCTTAGGCATTGCCATTGGTTCTCTTGTAGCCGCAACTTCGTTCGGCGCTCTGGCACAAGGCCAAGGCGCAGTCGAGGTGGAAGGGTATGTCAAGAAGGAGTATTACGACAGCACCCGTAACTTCCAGAATGACGGCACTAACCCTGGCGGCTCGATCGGTTACTTCCTGACCGACGACACCGAACTGCGCCTGTCGTACGACGAAGTTCACAACGCTGTGACCAATGATAACCAGAACGTCAAGGGCGCCACCACGTCCCTGGATGCTCTGTATCACTTCAACGCTCCAGGCGACCTGATCCGTCCGTACATCTCCGCAGGTTTCGCGGACCAGAGCATCGACCAGTTTGGTTCGAACAGCCGTGACCGTTCGACCTTCGCCAACCTGGGTGGTGGTGCCAAGCTGTATTTCACCGAAAACTTCTACGCCCGTGCGGGTGTTGAAGCGAACTACAACATCGACCAGGGCAACACCGAGTGGAACCCTAGCGTCGGTATCGGTCTGAACTTCGGTGGCGGCTCCAAGCCAGCGCCAGCTCCAGTAGCTGAAGTTTGCGCCGACAGCGACAACGATGGCGTGTGCGACAACGTCGACAAGTGCCCTGACACCCCAGCCAACGTGACCGTTGACGCTGACGGCTGCCCAGCGGTTGCTGAAGTCGTACGTGTCGAGCTGGACGTCAAGTTCGACTTCGACAAGTCGGTTGTGAAGCAAAACAGCTATGGCGATATCAAAAACCTGGCTGACTTCATGAAGCAGTACCCATCGACCACCACTACTGTTGAAGGTCACACTGACTCCGTCGGTCCTGACGCTTACAACCAGAAACTGTCTGAGCGTCGTGCAAACGCCGTGAAGCAGGTTCTGACCAACGAGTATGGTGTTGAATCCAGCCGTGTTGATTCGGTTGGCTACGGCGAAACCCGCCCAGTTGCCGACAACGCAACTGACGCTGGCCGCGCTGTAAACCGTCGCGTAGAAGCACAAGTAGAAGCTCAAGCTAAGTAATTAGCCTGGCACTACAGAAAAACCCGGCCTTGGCCGGGTTTTTCTTTGCCTGCGATTTGTGATCAGCAGGCCAGGGATTGCGCTTGCAAGTCGGCGGCGCCGGCGACTTCGCCGATGACCAGTATGGCCGGGCTTTGCAATTGGAACGCTTGGGCATCGGCGCGCATCCGCTGCAGGTTGCTGCGGCATTCGCGTTGCTGGGGTAGCGAAGCATTTTCGATCATCGCCACCGGCGTACTCATGGCCATGCCGCCGTCCAGCAGCTGCGCCTGGATTTCTTCCAGCTTGGCCACGCCCATGTAAACCACCAGGGTCGTGCCGCCTTGGGCCAGGGCTTGCCAATTCAGACTGCTGTCATCCTGGGTGTGGGCAGTGACCAGGGTGACGCCACGGCTGATGCCGCGCAGGGTCAGGGGTATCCCGCATTGGGTGGCGCCGGCAAGGCCAGCGGTAATGCCATTGACCAATTCCACTTCGATGCCGCGCGCTTGCAACCATTGTGCTTCCTCGCCACCGCGCCCGAAGATGCAAGGGTCGCCGCCCTTGAGCCGCGCCACGCATTTGCCCTGGCGGGCATAGCGCAGCATCAACCGGTGGATGAACGCCTGGGGAGTTGAGCGACAACCGCCGCGCTTGCCCACCGGGATAACCCGCGCAGCCGGGCAATGGCTGAGCACGGCCGGGTTGACCAGATCGTCGATGAGTACGACCTGCGCCTGGTTCAACGCACGTACTGCCTTGAGGGTCAACAATTCAGGGTCACCGGGGCCAGCACCGACCAGCCAGACTTTTGCATTCATGGTTCATTCCTCAACTGGGGATCAGGCTTGGAACAGCACGATCAGCAGTACTAAGTTGATCAGCAGCGATGCGGCGGCCAGGGTCTGCCAGACCTTCAAGGGTTCACGCTCGAGCAGCGGCCTGGGGCGCAGGCTCAAGGTTTGGCGCTCGCCCTGTTCCAGCAGTAGCAGCCATTGCTCGGCCGTTTCGTAACGTTGCTTGGGGTCGGCATGCAGGGCGCGTTGCAGATTTTGCTCGAGCCAGTCGGGCAAGTCGGGGCGCATGCGGCTGGCGTTTGCCGGGAGGCCAAAGCGTGGGTGTTGGAAGGCCTCGATCTCGCCGTAGGGGTAGTGCCCGGTCAGTAAGTAGAAAAGGGTGACGCCGCAAGCATAAAGGTCCTGTTGCGGGCCAGGGGCGGCGCCATCGAAAGCTTCCGGCGCGATGTAGCTCGGTGTGCCGGGCAGGGTATTGGCGCTGTCTTGCGAAAGGCCCGGGCAATAGGCCAGGCCGAAATCCAGCAGGCGCAATTCACCATCGCTGCCCAGGTGCAGGTTCTGGGGCTTGATGTCGCGGTGCAGGATGTTGCGCCGGTGTAGCATGCCAACGCCCTGCAACAAGCGCCTGGCGAGTTCCTGCCACTGCGCCAGCGGAAGGGGGCCGGATTGTTCAAACAGTTCGGCCAAGGTCTGGCCGGGGTATTCACGCATCAGGTAATACAGATGCTGGCGTTGGCTGGCCGGGTTCACCTCGGGAAAACAGCGGCCCGCCACACGACGCAGAAACCACTCTTCAAGCAGCAGGCTTTGCGCGTCAGGGTCCTGGTGGCGACTGGCGGGCAGGGTTTTGAGTAGCCAGGGTTGGCCCTGGGTATCGCTGACCCGGTAGAGCAGCGATTGTCGCGATTGCGCCACTTGGTTTTCGACCTTCCAGCCATCAATCATTTGCCCGGGCTTGAGGGCTGGTGGCAGGGGCCATTGCTGCAATTGCGCCAGGGTATCGCCAAGGCTCGAACTGCCGAGCTGGTCGACTTGTACTACCAAGGCGCTGGCGTTGTCCTGGCTCCCGGCCAGGTGAGCGGCCTTGACCAGGGTGCGCACAGCCTCTTCGGCTAGGGGCTGCTCGCGCAGTATGGCGTTGATCTGGGCATCGCTGAGGGTGGCCCAAACCCCATCGCTCAGTAGCACAAAGCGTTCATCCTGTCTCAGCTCACCTTCCAGGTAATCGACCACCAGGTGCTGATCCAGGCCCAGGGCGCGCTTGAGCACATGCTGCATACCGGGTTGTTCCCAGACATGGTCTTCGCTGATGCGCTGCAATTGCCCGGCGTGCCAGCGATAGACCCGACAGTCGCCTACGTGGGCGAGGGTAAAGCGTTGCCCGCGCAGGACCAGGGCGCTGAGGGTGGTCAGCAGCGGTTGGCCACCTCCGTTGGCTTGCAACCAGCGATTCTGCGCCAGCAGCAAGCGATCCAGGGCCTGGGCGACGCCCCAGGTCTCCGGGGTGGCGTAGTAGTCCAGGGCCAGGGCCTGCAAGCTCGAGCGGGCAGCCAGGCCGCCATCGGCGCACTGGCTGACGCCGTCTGCCAGCGCGAACAGGTAGCCTTTGCTGGCAGCCAAGGCCGGCGCGGGAGTGACCAGGCGCAGGGCGTCCTGATTTTCCGCGCGAGGGCCGGTGGCGCTGGCTTGTGCGTAGCTCAGTTGCAGGCTCATGGCGGTCACTCAGACGCGGGCCGCGGTGACGGCTGCCGAGCCCCAGGTGGTGCGCCAGCGGCTTTTGACGCCGTGCAAGCCGAACCAGGCCAGTATTCCCAGGCTGGCGAACAGCCACAGGCCCAGTTGGTAATCACCGCTGTGCTGCTTGATCGCGCCAAGGCCAGCTGCCAGCAGGAAGCCACCGATGCCGCCGGCCATGCCGATCAGGCCGGTCATGACACCGATTTCCTGGCGGAAGCGCTGCGGCACCAGTTGGAACACGGCGCCGTTGCCCGCGCCCAGGCCGAGCATGGCGCTGACGAACAACGCCAGGGCCGCCACCGAGCTGGGCAGGTTGAAGCCTACGGCGGCAATGCAGATGGCGGCCACGCTGTACATCGCCAGTAAGGTGCGGATGCCGCCAAAGCGGTCGGCCAGGGCGCCTCCGAGCGGGCGCATCATGCTGCCGCCGAAAACGCAGGCGGCCGTGTAGTAACCCGCGGTGACGGGGCTCAGGCCGTATTGGTCGTTGAAGTAGCCGGGCAGGGCACTGGCCAGGCCGATGAAGCCGCCAAAAGTCACGCTGTAGAAAAACATGAACCACCAGCTGTCACGGTCGCCCAGCGCCTTGAGGTAATCGGCGGCCGATTTGGCCTTGGGCCGTTGTGGTGCATTGCGCGCGACCAGGGCGAACACCAGCAGGGTGAGCAGCAGCGGGATCAGCGCGAAGCCAAACACATTGCTCCAGCCAAAGCCTGCGGCCAGTACCGGTGCGAACAGTGCCGCGAACACCGTGCCGGAGTTGCCAGCCCCGGCGATACCCATGGCCTTGCCCTGATGTTGCGGCGGGTACCACTGCGAGGCCAATGGCAGGGACACGGCGAACGACGCGCCGGCGACACCGAGGAATACGCCCAGCAGCAGGGCCTGCTCGTAACTGTGGATGCCCATTTTCCAGGCGCCGAACAGCGCGCAGATCACAATCACCTGGCCGATCAGGCCGGCGGTCTTGGGCGACAGGCGATCGACCAATATGCCCATGAAAAAGCGCAGGATCGCCCCCGCCAGGATCGGCGTGGCAACCATCAGGCCGCGTTGCTGTGTGGTCAGCTGCAGGTCGGTGGCGATTTGCACGGCCAGCGGGCCAAGCAGGTACCAGACCATGAAGCTCAGGTCGAAATACAGGAAAGCTGCAAACAGGGTCGGGGCGTGGCCGGATTTCCAGAAGCTCGTATTCATCGAACACCTCAGCTGCGGTTAGGGTCTCAACGGGGGTCAAAAAAAACGCCGCCAACCCGACCGGCTTGCGCTGGAGGGGAGGGCGACGTCTTTGTCGGAAATTGTGGGCAACCGCCGTTGGCTACCTGCAGGGTTATCTAAAGCAAGAGGCGGGCCAGAAGCCGTTACTTGAGCAAGTCGTTCATGGCGATGATCTGCTCGGCCACCTGGATCAGCTTCTGCTGCTTGCTCATGGCCTGGCGCCGCATCAGGGTGTAAGCCTCTTCTTCCTTGCAGTCTTTCATCTTCATCAGTAGGCCCTTGGCGAGCTCTATACGCTTGCGTTCGGCCAACTGCTGGTCACGGGCCAGCAATTGCGCGCGCAAGGCCTGGTCGCTCTCAAAGCGCGCCATAGCCACGTCCAGGATGGGTTGCAGGCGTTGCGCGTGGATGCCCTCGACGATGTAGGCGCTGACCCCGGCCTTGATGGCCTGGCGCATGACATCGGGGTCGTGTTCGTCGGTGAACATGACAATAGGGCGTGGCTGGTCGCGGCTGACCAGGATCACCTGTTCCATGACATCCCGGCCCGGTGACTCGGTATCGATCAGGATCACGTCCGGGTGCACCGTTTCGACGCGCGCGGGCAAGTCGATGGTCAGCCCCGATTCGTCGATCACCTCAAAACCGGCTTCGATCAGCGCGGCGCGCAGGCGGCCGACTTTTTTTGCGGTGTCGTTGATCAGCAGGATTCGCAGCATGGTCGCGGGCTCCTGTCAGCGGTGGGCGTGCAATGGCACGGCATCAGCCATGGCGTGCAGTGTGAAGCTGCGTGCATAACCGGCGGGGTCGGTGGCATCCCAGACCTTGCCATCGATCAAGCGGCTGCTGCGCATCGACCCGGCATTGCAAGGCACGCCCAGTGCGGCGGCGGCATCGCGAAACAATGACAGTTGCTGCACGTCACTGGCGACCTGGAGGTAATCGGGGTCATCACGCAGCAGGCCCCAGCGGCGGAATTGGGTCATGAACCACATGCCGTCCGATAGCCAGGGCTGGTTGACCTCACCCTTATTATGCAGCCGCAACCCATGGGGGTCGTGCCAGCCGTTGCCCAGGCCGTCGGCGTAGTCACCGAGCAGGCGCGGCTCGATGCAGTCGAGCGAAGTGTCCAGGTAGTCGGCGCCACTGAGCAACTGGGCGGTGCTGCGGCGGTTGTCCTGACTTTGTTCGATAAAACGGCTGGCTTCCAGTACGGCCATGATCAGGGCGCGAGCGGTATTGGGGTAGTGCTCGACGAAGGCGCGGGTACAGCCGAGGACTTTTTCCGGGTGGTCGGGCCAGATCGCCTGGCTGGTTGCCAGGGTGAAGCCCAGCCCTTGTTTCACGGCGCTGGCAGCCCAAGGTTCGCCCACGCAGAACCCGTCGATGCGCCCGGCCTGCAGGTGGGTGAGCATTTGTGCAGGTGGCACCACGACGCTTTCGACATCGCGCAGTGGGTGGATGCCTTGGCTGGCGAGCCAGTAATACAACCACATGGCATGGGTGCCGGTTGGGAACGTCTGGGCGAAGGTCAATTTTGTGCGGCTTTGGTGCACGTGGCGGGCCAATGCATCAGGGTTGGTCACGCCGAGGGCTTGCAGGGCAGGGGAGAGGTTGATGCTTTGGCCGTTCTGGTTCAGGCCCATGAGCACGGCCATGTCGGTGGTTTGAGTGCCACCTATGCCAAGGTGTACGGCGTAGATCAGGCCGTACAGGCTGTGGGCGGCGTGCAGTTCGCCGCTGACCAGTTTGTCGCGCAGGCCGGCCCAGGAGGTTTGGCGCTTGAGGTTGAGGGTCAGGCCGTAGGGCTGGGCGAAGCCTTGGGTGGCGGCTACGACGACTGAGGCGCAGTCGCTCAGGGCCATGAAGCCGATGTCGAGGCTGTGGATTTCCGGAGCATCGCTGCCGTTGACCCAGGCCAGTGGATCTTTTGGTGTGTCTTGCATGGTTGTGCCACCCATAAAAAACGTCGTTCGGCTTTCGGTGCTTGCGTTGGCCGACGACGTCGTTGTCTTTGAGCCCACTCCCTTCTTTGGGTTGGGGCTTTTTTGTTGGGTGAAGCAATGGGTGTGCCAGTGGTTTTATATGTATATCCGTTTTAGGTGGTGATAGTTCTGTCGGTTCCGCCCTTACGGCGGCTCACTTTGGCAAACGCCCGGTGTGCCGGCCCAGCCAAAAGTAACCAAAAGGTCTCGCCCTGACGTACGGCCCTCGCTGCGCTCCGGGTCCCCTCCCTCCGGCGCTGTTACGCAGGCACGCGGCCCTACGGGTTGCTGCGCAACCGCTTCATCTCGCGCCTCGGCTAACGCTGAGGGTGCTGCGCACAGCCTGCTTCACAGCACCTGCGGTCGGCCTGCCGAAAGGGCGGGTGGATCAAGATCAAAAGCCAAAGCCAACAAGGCGACCTGTAGCAGCTGCCGCAGGCTGCGTCGAGGTCCGCAGGACCTCCTTTGGTTCCTGCGCCCGCTTCGCGCGCGGACGCAGCCTTACGGCAGCTTGTGTCTTGAAGAGGAAATACAATCTAGGGTGAGAGCGGTGAATGG
>CAYVPI010000204.1:0-7596 GCA_964453495.1 uncultured Pseudomonas sp.
CGTCGAATTCGATCGGCAGGGCGCCGGCGTCTTCCATGGTGTTGTAGAAGATCGGAGCGATCTTGTTGCCGAAGCAGAAGCCGCCTGCGCGTTTGTTCGGCACGTACGGGATGTCGTCGCCGAAGAACCACAATACCGAGTTGGTTGCCGATTTACGCGAAGAGCCGGTACCGACCACGTCACCGACGTAGGCCACCGGGAAGCCCTTGGCCTTGACCGCTTCAATTTGCTGCAACGGGCCAACGGCACCCGGCTGTTCGGGCTCGATGCCGTCGCGGGCCATTTTCAGCATGGCCTTGGCGTGCAGCGGGATGTCGGGGCGCGACCAGGCATCCGGGGCAGGGGACAGGTCGTCGGTATTGGTTTCGCCGGTAACCTTGAACACGGTCAGGGAGTACTTGTCGGCAATCGCAGGTTTGCTGGTGAACCACTCGGCATCGGCCCAGGATTGCAGCACGGCCTGGGCGTGAGCGTTGCCAGCCTTGGCTTTTTCGGCCACGTCGTGGAACGCATCGAACATCAGCAGGGTGTGCTTGAGTTGTTCGGCGGCAACCGGTGCCAGTTCGGCGTCGTCCAGCAGCTCGACCAGGGTGACGATGTTGTAGCCGCCAAGCATGGTGCCCAGCAGTTCTACCGCGCGCTTTTTGTCGAGCAGTGGCGAGTGGGCTTCACCCTTGGCCAAGGCGGAGAGGAAACCGGCCTTGACGTAGGCGGCTTCATCCACACCGGACGGTACGCGGTTGGTGATCAGGTCGAGGAGGAAAGCTTCTTCGCCGGCTGGCGGGTTCTTCAGCAGCTCGACCAGGCCGGCTGTTTGTTCGGCGTTCAGCGCCAGGGGCGCAAGCCCTTCTTCGGCGCGTGCCTGGACGTGGCGGACATAGGCTTCAAGCACGGGGTATCTCCTCTCATTACCGCGAATAAAAAGCAGGAGCAGCTTTCGGAAGTTGAGGGTGACCGCCCGTACTGCCGGATAAAGCTGCTCCCACCAAAACGGCGGGCAATTTTCGAATTATTGTCGACACATTGCCGTTATGGAGGAGAAATCTAATGGCTTGATGGGATTTAATCAATACAATTATTGGGTATTGTCGACAATCCGCTATCTGGTCCTGAGCTTTAAAGTCGACTGACAAACCCTTTTTATGAGCGACCTTTGTGGGAGCGGCCCTGGCCGCGAAGGGCTGCAAGGCAGCCCGGATTCCCGATCTCAAACCGTAAACCGGGGGCCGCGATGCAGCCCTTCGCGACCAGGGTCGCTCCCACAAGATGCCATAGTTACTAGAAGAAACTCGCCATCGTCAGTTGCAGGTAGGTGTTGAGGTCGTCGCTCCCCAGTTGCGTACCACCGTCGTCCACGCTTTTTTGTGGCTTGTAGAAACCGACCAGCGGGCTGATCAGCAAATGGTCATTGACCGCCCATTCCACGTACAGGTCGAGCTCGCGACCGCTGAGGTCACCGAGGTCGTTGTCCAGGGTATCGAAGTCGAAGAACAGCGCACCCAGGGTCAAGTCTTCGCGTGGCGTGGCTTTGAGGCCGACATGTTGCACGGCGGTGTTGCTGTTGAAGGGGCCGGCATAATTGGCCGCAACTTCACCCTGGTACCAGGTACCGTAGCCACGGCTGAAACCGTAGAACAGCGGATCGAATGCTTCGGAGAAACGGCTGTAGCGGTAAGTGGCGACGGGACTCCAGGGGGCATCGGCGAAGGTCCAGGAACCCTCCAGGTACCAGGCGTCCTCGCGGCCGCTGTCACGGTCCTGGGTCGCGTACTCGAATGCCAGGTTGAGGTTCTGTATGCCCAGGCCACTTTTGCCGCGCAGGCTCACAGTGTCCATGTCCTTGCGCTCGGCCTGCGCCGCCGTGGCGAAGCGTTCATTGACATCAAGGGTACGAATCCAGTCCAGGCCCAGGGTGCCGGCATCCGCCACGTGCTCGACCGAAAGTGCGGCAAGCTCGGTATCGGCCTGGGCGCGGTTGTCCGATTTCAACCACAACAGGTCACTGCGCCAACCCGAGGCTCCACCAAGGCGCAGCACGGCAGTTTTGTCGAAGGCCTTGCGTGCGGCCAGATAGTAAGAGCCACCGCGGTCAAAATCGTCGCCCAGGTCCGCATCGCCGAAGTTGACCGAGTCACCGTTGAGCAGGAAGCCGTCGCCGATCTTCAGCACCTGGCGCCCCCCGGAAACATCCACACCGTCGTCGCCGAGCGAGGGAAACAGGGTGCCGGAGCGCCAACCCAGGTAGGCATCTTCAATGGCCGTGCGCCGTTCGCTGCCGACGGTGAAGCCGGCCGCGTCACCGTCGCCCCAGGTGGCAGAGCTGACGAGATTGAATTTTCCGTACAGGCTGCCGGCAGCCCCCAGTACCTGGCTGCCACTCAAGCCGTATTTGATATAGCCCTCTTGCCAGGCGACGCTGCCTGCACTGCGGTTGCCGGCGATGGCGTAGCTCTCGTCACTGTGCATGGCGCCGAACACCGCTTCGAGATCGGCGCTGAGGATGCTGCCGTTCTGGTTGTAGAGCTCGTGGGCGTGGGCAGCAAGGGCGCCAAATGCACCACTGGTGGCCAGCGCGAGGACGATTGAGGTGCGCAAGGGCGCGCAGGGACGGTGGATCATGGGCATTGGCGTGCTCCGGTTGTTATTGTTTTGGGTGCAGCAACGCTTCAGCAGAAGTTCAGAAGCGCGCGCGGCAACATCGCAACCCTTATGCCAATTCTGAGTTAATGCTCCAGGTAATTGAAAAATATAGGTTTTCTAAACGCAAAGAGAGCCCTTGGGCTCTCTTTGCGGTGTTGCAGTTTGAGACGCGTTGAGACGCGCTTGGAGCGGGTTTTCGCTTAGCGGCGGTCCTTCCACACGGTCTGCGCATTGCAGAACTCGCGCACGCCGAAGTGCGACAGTTCGCGGCCAAAGCCGCTCTTCTTCACGCCACCGAAGGTGACACGTGGGTCCGAAGCACTGTAGCCATTGATGAAGATGCCGCCGGTTTCCAGCTCGTCTGCGAGCTGCTCGGCCAGTTCCACATTGCGCGTGTAAATGGTCGAGGCCAGGCCAAACTCACTGTCATTGGCCAAGGCCAGGGCGTGGCGGGCATCACGTGCGGTGATGATCGAAGCCACCGGGCCGAACAGCTCCTGCTTGAACGACGTCATCTGGTCGGTGACGTTGGCCAGCACGGTCGGCTCGTAGTAGTTGCCGACACCTTCAGCCTTCTTGCCGCCGAGCAACAGCGTGGCACCTTCAGCCAGAGTGGCCTGTACCTGCTGGTCCAGTTCGTCGCGCAGGTCGTAGCGGGCCATAGGACCGATGTAGGTCTCGTTTGCCAGCGGGTCGCCGACTATCAGGGCGCGGGTCGCTTCGACGAATTTGCGGGTGAATTCCACGGCCACGCCTTGCTCGACGATCAGGCGCTTTGCGGCTGCGCAGACTTGGCCGGTGTTCTGGTAGCGGCCGATGACTGCCGCTTTGACGGCCTCGTCCAGGTCGGCGTCATTGAGCACGATGAAGGGGTCGCTGCCGCCGAGCTCCAGTACGCACTTCTTCAGCGCGGCACCGGCCTGGGCACCGATCGCGGTACCTGCGCGGACGCTGCCGGTCAGGGTGACGGCGGCGATGCGCGGGTCGGCAATGGCTTTGGAAACACCGTCGGGTGTCACGTTGATGACTTCGAAGATACCCGGAGCAAAGCCGGCTTGCTTGAACGCATCGGCCAGCAGGTAGGCACTGCCCATGACATTTGGCGCATGCTTGAGCACGTAGGTGTTGCCCGCGAGCAAGGTCGGTACGGCGCCACGCAGCACCTGCCAGATCGGGAAGTTCCACGGCATCACGGCAAGGATCGGACCCAGTGGCCGGTATTCGATGCGCGCCTTGTTGTCCGGAACTGCAGTGGCTTCAGGGGCGAGCATGGCCGGGCCATTGGTGGCGTACCACTCACAGAGTTGCGCGCATTTTTCCACTTCCCCGCGGGCCTGGGTAACAGGCTTGCCCATTTCCAGGGTAATCATCCGCGCCATTGACTCGGCGTTCTCGCGCAGTGCCTTGGCCAGGGCGAGCATCAACCGGGAGCGCTGTTCGACGGGTTCGCGACGCCAGGTCGAGAAACCGGCGGCGGAGCGGGCCAGTGCGGCATCCAGTACTTCATCGGATTCGTACGCATAGTGGCCGATTTGCTCGCCGGTGGTCGGATTGATCGACAAGGCATGGGTGTGGCTGGAAAAGGCGTTCATGAAGGCCATCCTGCAAGGGTGGGAAACAGATGGCCAGAGTATCGACCTGTTAGATTTCCCGAAACTGAATAATAATGAGCATAACGTTCACGTTTGGAGAATGAAGTGGATCTTGTCCAGCTGGAGATTTTCAAAGCCGTCGCCGAGCAGGGCAGCATCAGCGCCGCAGCGCAACACATCCATCGGGTGCCGTCGAACCTGACCACGCGGATCAAGCAATTGGAGGAAGATCTGGGCGTTGCGCTGTTCATTCGCGAAAAGCATCGCTTGCGCCTGTCTCCGGCGGGCTGGAATTTCCTGGACTATGCCCGCAGGATTCTGGCGCTGGTGGAGGAGGCGCGGTTGACGGTGGCCGGCGAAGAGCCGCAAGGGCCGTTTTCACTGGGGTCACTGGAAAGTACGGCGGCGGTGCGTATCCCGGCCCTGTTGGCTGCCTACAACCAGCAATACGCCAAGGTGGAGCTGGACCTGTCCACAGGGCCATCGGGCACCATGATCGACGGCGTACTGGCCGGCCGTTTGGCCGCGGCGTTCGTCGATGGCCCGGTATTGCACCCGGCACTGGAAGGGGTACCGGTGTTCGAGGAGGAGATGGTAGTGATTGCACCGCTCAATCATGCGCCGATCAGCCGTGCCCGTGACGTCAACGGGGAGAGCATCTACGCCTTTCGTGCCAACTGTTCCTACCGGCACCACTTCGAAAGCTGGTTCACCCAGGATGCGGCGGTGCCTGGGAAAATCTTCGAAATGGAGTCTTACCACGGCATGCTCGCCTGTGTCAGCGCGGGTGCCGGCTTGGCGTTGATGCCGCGCAGCATGTTGGAAAGCATGCCCGGCGGGCGCACGGTGAGCGTTTGGCCGTTATCAGAGGATTTTCGTTACCTTCGGACCTGGCTGGTGTGGCGCCGCGGTACCGTTTCCCAGAGCCTGGCCAAGTTCGTGCAAATGCTGGAGGAACGGGTGCCGGCGCTCAAGCGCTGAGCCATTTCAGGCCTGGCCCATGGCAGGATCGCTGATGGAGTCGCGGCCGGTTTCCATGCGCCCGGCGAAGCGCCGTTCAAACCCCGGAGCATGAACGCTGAAGTCGTACCAGTTGCCGCTGCCTTTGAGGTTCCAGGCAGTCGTGGCCGTGCCCCCCGGCGCGATGTCCAACGACCATGGGCCATCCTGGCGGTAGGCGTTGGCGGCGATGGTCACCGCTACCGGTGATGCCCCGACATTGTGCAGTTGCGACTCGAGGCTGTTGGTGGCGACCTGGTATTTCAGCTGCAGTGCCAGCGTAGCTGCGAGGTTGCCCTTGAAGGTGCGGACAAAACCGTTGCTGCTGTAGACAATCAGGTCGTAGCTGCGGTCACTACCGTCGGCGTGCCAGGCGCTGTCGTGCAGTACTTTGCCCGCTTGCACGGTGTAGCGCCGTGGAATACGTTCCAGGTGGTGCAGGTCATAGACATGGAACACGGCACCTTGGTGGCCGCTGTTGGTGAACTGCAGGGTAATCCTGCCATCGGCTGACGGCGTTGCGGTGACGTGCAATACGTAAGGCGTTGCGCGGGAAGGGCGCGTACCGGGTTCCTGGGTAAAAACAGCTGGCGTGGTGGGGGCGATGGCCGCCTGCAGCGCTAGCTGCTGCCGCTCGATCGTCTGGAACTGATCGGTAGGGGGAAAGTTCAGGTTTGTCGAATCGCTGGGCCCGGTAAAATCGAAAGCACCGGCTAAATCGCCGCTGACTGCCCGATGCCAGGGTGAAATCGCCGGTACTACCAGGTCAAAGCGTCGCTCCAGAAACTGTGCCACCGAGGTGTGATCGAAGACTTGCGAACTGACCCAGCCGCCCTTGCTCCAGGGGGAAATCACAAACAGGGGCACCCGCGGCCCCAGGCCGAAAGGTCGTATCCTGCCGTTGGCCTGGTCAGCAGGGTCGACAAAATTATGTACGCCGGGTGCCTGGGAAATGGCACCGGCATCGAAGTACATACCGCCGAGGTCCAGAGTCGCCGCACCGGCCAGCGTGCCATCGGGGTTCAACGAGGGGACGGCAGGTGGCGGTACATGGTCGAAGAATCCATCGTTCTCATCATACGTGATGAACAGCACGGTTTTGCTCCACACCACTGGGTTGGCCACCAGGGCGGCAAGTATCTGGCTGATGTAGTCGGCCCCGCTCAACGGGCTGGAGCCTGCCGGGTGTTCGCATTGCGCTTGCGAAGGCAGTATCCAGGAAACCTGCGGTAGGGTGCCGGCTTGCACATGGCTGGCAAGGTCAGCCAACGACCAGTGACTCATGCCGTTCTGGTAGATCGCTGTCCCGACCCGGGCCTTGCGGAAGCTGTCGAACGCCAGGCAACCGTTCATGGAGCCGTCCCAGTTGTCGTTGGGGTTTTGATAGATGCGCCAACTGACCCCGGCTTGCTGCAACACCTCGGGTACCGTTGCCCAGCCGAATGCATTTCCCCTGTAGCGGTAGCCTGGTTCGGGCCAGGTGCCGGTGGTCGTGCAGCGGCTGTTATCGGCTTCAGCTGTTTGGGCGGTGGCATTGCGCCCGCTCCGGCGCTGCACCGGGTCGAAGTTGCTGCCCGACCAGAACACGATGCGGTTCGGCTCGGTGCCTGATAGTACCGAGCAATGGTAGTTGTCGCAGAGGGTGAAGGCGTCGGCCAGGGCGAAATGGAAGGGAATCTCCGCACGCGTGTAATAGCCCATGGCATGGCCACTGGCCTTGCCGGTGTCCAGGTCGATCTTGAACTTCGGCCAGAAGCCGTAGCGGCCCTGGTTCCAGGCAGCCTGGGTATCGGCGAAGCTGTGGGCGGTGGTATGGACCTTGAGCGCGTTCATCCGGGCCATGTCCAGGCGAAACGGGGTGATTTCCCGGCTGCCGTCGCTCTGGTACCAGACCGGTTTGCCACTGGCCAACGGAATCGTGAAGCGATCGCCAAAGCCGCGCACACCCTTGAGCGTACCGAAATAGTGATCGAACGAGCGGTTCTCCAGCATCAGGATCACCACGTGCTGTACATCCTTGAGCGTGCCGGTGCCATTGCTGGCATCGACCGCCAGGGCCTGGCGAATCGTCGCTGGCAAGGCGGACAGCGCGGCGCCGGCCGCAGCCGTAGCCAGGCTGGCACGTAAAAAGTCACGACGAGAATGCAGCGTTGGCATGGTTGGCCCTCGGTAAAGCGCTTCGCGCAATCGGCTCTGTCCAGTAAACCGCTGTATGGGTGGGTGTCAAGTTGCCGGCGGGTGCCGGATCGGCGCAGGTTCTATGGTGTTTGCCAAGGCCTTATCGCTGGCAATCGGAATGCCGCACCACCACACAGGGTTCGGTGTTGCAGATTCCATTGTGGCTTGCCAGCGACAAGGCCTGAAT
>CAYVPI010000205.1:0-7578 GCA_964453495.1 uncultured Pseudomonas sp.
TCATGCCGCTCATGGCCGACATCATCAGGCCCAGCTCCACGTCGACCTTGATCGAGTCTTCACTGATATGCACTGCGCCCTTCACACCCGAGCGCTTGAGGTTCAGGGTGTCGCCGGACCACTGCGGCTCCAGGCCATATTGATCGGACAGTTTCTGCGCCAACTGGTCGGCCTTCTCGCGGGCCGCTTCCTTACCCAGGCCGTGGGCACGCTCAACACTAATACGGGCCATCGAATGACTCCTGCTTTATGGATACTTTCCTGAAGCATCTTGACCGCTGCTGCGGCAAAACGTCCCGGCGGTTGCCTATCTTACCTTCAGCCTTGCCAAGACAAAGCAGGCCACCGGGATTAGAATGTCCCGCATTCTCTTTTGGTGACAGCGATATGACTGATCAGCGCAAAGGCAGCGATGCCGAACCCACCACTCACTTCGGCTTCAAAAACGTTCCGGAAAGCCAGAAAGCGGAAAAAGTCGCTGAGGTTTTCCACTCGGTAGCCGCCAAGTACGACCTGATGAACGACCTTCTGTCGGGCGGCATGCACCGTCTGTGGAAGCGTTTCGCGATCGAACTGTCGGGCGTTCGCGCAGGCAATCGCGTGCTCGATATCGCTGGCGGCACCGGCGACCTGACCAGGAAGTTCTCGCACCTGGTAGGCCCGACCGGCCAGGTCGTACTGGCCGACATCAACGAGTCCATGCTCAAGGTTGGCCGTGACCGCCTGCTGGACCTGGGTGTGGCCGGCAACGTCGAATTCGTCCAGGCCGATGCGGAAAAACTGCCGTTCCCGGACAACCATTTCGACTGCGTGACCATCGCCTTCGGCCTGCGCAACGTCACCCACAAGGAAGATGCCCTGCGCTCGATGCTGCGCGTGCTCAAGCCTGGTGGCCGCCTGCTGGTGCTGGAGTTCTCCAAGCCGACCAACGCGCTGATGTCCAAGGCCTACGACGCCTACTCGTTCGCCTTCATGCCGCTGATGGGCAAGCTGATCACCAACGACTCGGAAAGCTATCGCTACCTGGCCGAATCGATCCGCATGCACCCGAATCAGGAAACCCTGAAGTCGATGATGGTCGAGGCCGGTTTCGACCGCGTGACCTACCACAACATGACCGCAGGCATCGTCGCCCTGCACCGCGGCATCAAACCCTGATGTTGCTGGCCGGCCTGCTCGCCAGCGTTGAACTCGGTCTGAACCGGGTGCTGCGTCTCGACAGCACGGCGCTACCGCGACTGGCGCATTTGAGCGGCAGGGTGATTGCCGTCGACTGCCGCAGCCCGGCGCTGCAACTGTTCATCCTGCCCAGCGACGAAGGCCTGATGCTCGCTTCCCACTGGGAAACCGGCGCTGACTGCACGTTGCGTGCACCGGCCTCCAGCCTGTTGAAACTGGCGATGAGCAAGGAAAAGACCTCGGTGCTGCATGGCCCTGAAGTCGAGCTCGACGGTGACAGCGGCGTGCTGCTGGAGCTGGCGGCGATCCTTCAGGACCTTGAGCTGGACTGGGAGTACGAACTCTCGCGCTGGCTCGGCCCGGTCGCCACGCAACTGGTCGGCGGTCACCTGCGCAGCCGCGCACGCTGGTATCAGCAAGGTTTCGCCAGCCTGAATCAGAATCTTGGCGAATACCTGGCCGAAGAATCGCGCACCCTCGTCGGTCAGCGCGAAGCCGAAGCCCGTTTCAGTGAACTGGACCAGATCAAGCTCGATCTGGAACGTCTCGAGGCGCGTTTCGAGCGCCTTTCCCGATCCCTCGACCCAAGCGATAACGCATGAAGCTGCTTGCCGTCCGCCGTTTGTTGCGCATCCAGCGCGTCGTGATCCGCTACCGCCTCGATGACCTGCTGTTCGCCCTGCCGTTGCCCTGGTGGATGATGGCCACGCGCTTTGCCATGCCCTGGCGCTGGTTTCCGCGCAAACCCCTGGACCTCAGCCGTGGCGCACGCCTGCGCCTGGCGCTGCAGGACCTGGGGCCGATTTTCATCAAGTTCGGCCAACTGCTTTCGACCCGCCGTGACCTCTTGCCCGAAGACATCGCCAATGAGCTGATGCTGCTGCAGGACCGGGTTCCCCCGTTCGACCCGCAGTTGGCGATCAACCTGATCGAGCAACAGCTCGGCGCAAAAATCAGCGCCGTGTTCAGCCGCTTCGATGTCGAGCCACTGGCTTCGGCCTCGGTGGCTCAGGTACACGCCGCTCAACTCAAGAGTGGCGAAGAAGTCGTGGTCAAGGTAGTGCGCCCGGGCCTGAAACCGGTGATCGCCCAGGACCTGGCCTGGCTGTTCATCATCGCCAAGGTTGCCGAAGCGCTGTCGGCTGACGCGCGCCTGCTGCACCCGGTGGAAGTCGTCAGCGACTACGAAAAAACCATTTACGACGAGCTCGATCTGCTGCGTGAAGCGGCCAATGCCAGCCAGCTCAAGCGCAACTTCGACGACTCGCCACTGCTTTACGTGCCGCAGGTGCATTGGGACTGGTGCCGACCGAAAGTGCTGGTCATGGAGCGCATCTACGGCATTCAGGTCACCGACCTTGCGACCCTCGCCGACCAGCGTACCGACATGAAGATGCTGGCCGAGCGCGGTGTGGAGATTTTCTTCACCCAGGTGTTTCGCGACAGCTTCTTCCATGCCGACATGCACCCGGGCAACATCTTCGTCAGCACCGTGCAACCCTGGAGCCCGAAGTACATCGCCATCGACTGCGGTATCGTCGGCAGCCTTACGCCTGAGGACCAGGACTACCTGGCGCGTAACCTGTTCGCCTTCTTCAAGCGCGACTACCGCCGCGTAGCCCAACTGCACATCGATTCGGGCTGGGTGCCGGCCGAGACCAAGCTCAACGAGTTTGAAGCTGCGATTCGTACCGTGTGCGAGCCGATCTTCGAAAAGCCACTCAAGGACATTTCCTTCGGCCAGGTGCTGATGCGCCTGTTCCAGACCGCCCGACGCTTCAACATGGAAGTGCAGCCACAACTGGTATTGCTGCAAAAGACCCTGCTCAACATCGAAGGCCTGGGCCGTCAGCTGTACCCCGACCTGGACCTGTGGAGCACGGCCCAGCCATTCCTCGAACGCTGGATGCGCGAGCGGGTCAGCCCCAGGACCGTGCTGGGCAACCTGCACGCCCAGGTCGAGCAATTGCCGCACCTGGCCAACATGACCCGCGACCTGCTCGAACGCATGTCGCAACCCCATGCGGCCGACCCACCGCCGCCCTGGGCCGGCGCCAAAGACAGCTGGGCCTTGCGCTTGCTGGGTGGGGCTTTGCTGGCCGGTGGGGCCACCCTGGCCGCCGGGGCCGGGGCTATCACCGCCGTGGCGGCCTGGCCGGCATGGTTGATGCTTGCCGCGGGCTTGTATCTGGTCGTGCGTCGATAGCCAGTTGCCTTGGCGACTGGCACACTAGTGAAGGAGTTCGGCACAGGATCGAACTCGGTTTCGGAGTCAAAGATGAGAGACTGGCTGGACGAGATCAACTGGAACAGCGACGGCCTTGTACCGGCCATCGCCCAGGACCACAAGACCGGGCGCGTATTGATGATGGCCTGGATGAACCGCGAAGCGCTGAGCCTCACTGCCGCCGAGAACCGTGCCATCTATTGGTCGCGCTCGCGTGGCAAGCTGTGGCGCAAGGGCGAAGAATCCGGCCATGTGCAAAAGCTGCATGAGATGCGCCTGGACTGCGATGCCGACGTGATCATCCTGATGGTCGAGCAGATCGGTCACATCGCTTGCCATACCGGCCGCGAAAGCTGTTTCTACCGCGTCTATGAGAACGGCGACTGGAAAACCGTCGATCCGGTGCTCAAGGACCCGCACGCTATTTATCAGGCAGGACATTGAAATGACCGATACCCTGACCCGCCTGGCCGAAGTGCTTGAGTCGCGCAAAGGCGCGGCCGCCGACAGTTCCTATGTCGCAAGCCTCTACCACAAGGGCCTGAACAAGATTCTGGAGAAGGTCGGCGAAGAGTCGGTCGAGACCATCATCGCCGCCAAGGATGCCGCCGTCAGCGGTGACTGCAGCGATGTCATCTATGAAACCGCCGATCTGTGGTTCCATAGCCTGGTCATGCTGGCAGCTCTGGGCCAGCACCCGCAAGCCGTGCTGGATGAACTGGACCGCCGCTTCGGTCTCTCTGGCCATGCCGAAAAGGCTGCGCGCCAGCCATCCGCTTAACTCACAATTAGAAGGAGCAGCATCATGGGTATATTTGACTGGAAGCACTGGGTCGTCATCCTGGTGGTCGTGGTACTGGTATTCGGTACCAAGAAACTGAAAAACCTGGGCACCGATGTCGGTGAGTCGATCAAGGGTTTCCGCAAGGCCATGAACGATGACGAAAAGCCCGCAGAACCTGCCGTACCACCTGTGCAGCCGGTAAACCCGCAAGCCAATACGCCCCTGAATCAGCCGCAGACCATCGACGGCCAGGCTCAGAAAGTCGAAGAGCCAATCAGGAAAGACTGATAAATGTTCGGGATCAGCTTCACTGAACTGCTGCTCGTTGGCCTCGTTGCCTTGCTGGTGCTCGGCCCTGAGCGCCTGCCCGGTGCCGCGCGCACGGCCGGCCTGTGGGTAGGCCGCTTGAAACGCAGCTTCAACGCGATCAAGACAGAAGTGGAACGCGAGATCGGTGCCGATGAAATTCGTCGGCAACTGCATAACGAGCACATCCTTTCGCTGGAGAAAGAAGCTCAACGGATCATCAATCCGCAGTCGGTCGTAGCGCCTGAACCACAGCCTGCGCCGCAGACGACACCTGATGCGCCGCAGCCGGCCAGCACCGGCGAGGCTACCTTGCCGGCAGCCCAAGCGCCCGCCACCAGCACCGCGCCCTCCTCCCACGACACGCCAACGCCACCGCGAGCCTCATGAGCGATATCCCGGAAAACGACCAGCAAATGCCGCTGGTCTCGCACCTGACTGAACTGCGTACACGCCTGCTGCGCTGCGTTGCGGCTGTTTTCTTGATTTTCCTGGGCTTGTTCTCCTTCGCCCAGCAGATCTACACCATGGTCTCGGCACCACTGCGTGCGAGCTTGCCGGCCGGTGCGACGATGATCGCCACCGACGTGGCGTCGCCGTTCCTGACGCCCTTCAAGCTGACCATGATGGTCTCTCTGTTTCTGGCAGTCCCGGTAATCCTGCATCAGATCTGGGGCTTCATTGCGCCAGGCCTGTACAAGCATGAAAAGCGCATTGCCGTGCCATTGCTGGTTTCGAGCATTTTCCTGTTTTATGCGGGGATGGCATTCGCCTACTTCCTGGTGTTCCCGCTGGTCTTCAAGTTTTTTGCAATGGCCACGCCCGAAGGCGTGTCGATGATGACCGACATCGCCAACTACCTCGATTTCGTCATGACGCTGTTCTTCGCCTTCGGCGTTGCGTTCGAGATTCCGGTGGCAGTAGTCCTGCTGGTGTGGATCGGTGTGGTCGACGTCAAGTACCTGAAAAAAATCCGCCCGTACGTAATCATCGGCTGCTTCGTCGTAGGCATGATCCTGACCCCGCCGGATATCTTCTCGCAGACGCTGCTGGCCGTGCCCATGTGGCTGCTGTTCGAGATCGGCGTGCTGTTTGGCGGCCTGATCAGAAAGCGCAGCGGGCAGGACGAAGACTCGTCAGCCGACAATGACAGCAACGACCAGCCGCCAGCGACTCAAGCGTGAACCTGCTGTTACTGGAACAGGCCGACTTCACGGCCGCTGACCGGGTGGTCCTGCGTGACCGCCGCTTTACCCATATGCAGGAAGTCCACCGCTGCGCGGTGGGCGACAGCCTGCGTGTCGGCCAACTGGGCGGCCTGATGGGGCGTGCCGAAGTTCTGCGCCTGGAGGGGCATGAAGCTGAGCTACAGGTCAGCCTCGATCAGCCACCACCGGCTAAACTTCCCTTGACCCTGGTACTGGCCCTGCCCCGGCCGAAAATGCTGCGCAGGGTGTTGCAGACTGTCTCGGCCATGGGTGTGGCCAAACTGGTGCTGGTCAACAGTTACCGGGTGGAAAAAAGCTTCTGGCAAACCCCCTTTCTCGAGCCCGAGGCACTTCGCGAGCAACTGGTGCTGGGCCTGGAACAGGCGCGCGATAGCGTTTTGCCGGATGTGATCATCGAAAAGCGCTTCAAGCCCTTCGTTGAAGACCGTCTGCCAGCCATCACTGCCGGCACCCTTGGCCTTGTTGGGCATCCCGGCAACTACCCGGCCTGCCCTCGCGGACTGGACGAGCCCGTAACCCTGGCAATCGGTCCGGAGGGCGGTTGGATACCTTACGAAGTCGACCTGCTGGCCAAGGCCGGCCTGCAACCGGTGCAATTGGGCGAGCGCATCTTGCGCGTCGAGACTGCCGTACCGGCGCTGCTCGCCCGACTTTTCTGATTTAACGCGCCTGGGCTTCAGACTTGCGAATCGGTGCCGACATAGTGGCGCCAGTCCACTATTCGTGCGGCCAAGTCGCCTAGGAGCCCGTCATGTACCGTTGGTTAGCCCTGCAGCTCGGCAATGTAAGCGTCAACCGCAAACTCGGCATAGGCTTCGGCCTGGTATTGGCATTGACCCTGGTGATCACCTTGACCGGCTGGCAAGGCCTGGATGGCGTAGTCGACCGCGGCGACAAGCTCGGGGCGATTGCCGGCGTCAGCGACCTGACCCGGGACTTGCGCATCAACCGGCTGGGGTATCAGACCCAGCCGACAGCGCAGAATGCGTCGGCAGTGTCTGCAACCCTCGACAACCTCGAGAAAACCCTACAGAACATTCGCCGCCAGCTTCAGGTTGCCGAAGATATTGCCCTGGTCGATCGCCAGATCGAGGCCGCACGACAGTATCGACGCTATTTCAACGATATCAGCCAGGCCCAGCCCGGTGCCGATCACAGCCAGGCCCTGGGACACCTGCAGCAACACGGGCAAACCCTGCTGGACATAAGCACTCAGCTGACCGTGGCGCTGACCGCCCAGCGCGATTACGAGGCCAGCCACGCCAAGAACATGCTGAGCCTGACCACGGCCCTGGCCTTGCTGTTCGGCGCCATCGCCGCCTGGGCCATTACCCGGCAGATCGTCATCCCGCTGAATCAGACCCTTAGTGTGGTCGACCGAATCGCCGGTGGCGACTTGAGCCAAGACCTCAAAGCCGAGCGGCGCGATGAATTGGGCCAGTTGCAGCGCAGCCTGCAACGCATGACCCTGGGCCTGCGCGAGCTGATCGGCGGCATCAGCGACGGCGTCACCCAAATTGCCAGTGCCGCCGAAGAACTGTCGGCAGTCACCGAACAGACCAGCGCCGGGGTCAACAACCAAAGGGTCGAGACCGACCAGGTTGCCACGGCCATGAATGAAATGGCCGCAACTGTTCAGGAAGTCGCGCGCAATGCCGAACAAGCGTCCGAAGCCGCCGTCGCCGCCGACCAGCAGGCCCGTGAGGGCGACAAGGTAGTGGGCGAAGCGATCAAGCAGATCGAGCGCCTGGCAGCCGAAGTAGGCCAGTCCACCGAAGCCATGAACTTGCTCAAGCAGGAAAGCGACAAGATCGGCAGCGTGCTCGATGTGATCAAGTCGGTGGCCCAGCAAA
>CAYVPI010000206.1:0-7555 GCA_964453495.1 uncultured Pseudomonas sp.
GCGGTTCGGCTGAAGAAGAAGCGGCTGCCTACATCAAGGCCAACGTGACCAAGCCAGTGGTGTCCTACATCGCTGGTGTAACCGCTCCGGCGGGCAAGCGTATGGGCCACGCCGGCGCCATCATCTCCGGCGGCAAGGGTACTGCAGACGAGAAGTTCGCAGCCCTGCAAGACGCCGGTGTGAAAACCGTGCGTTCCCTGGCTGACATCGGCAAGGCCCTAGCCGAGCTGACCGGTTGGGAAGCCAAGAACGCCTAAGCGTGATTGGTTGATAAGGAGGCCACCTTCGGGTGGCCTTTTTTATAAGCGTTATAAAGCCTGTGCAGCCAGGCACCGCTCTTGAGGGCGAGATCGCCTGTAGGGTGCGCGCCGTGCGCACCACCCGCACAGGGTGTTTAGCGTTTGTTAGCGCTGAGCCCTTAGGCGCAAGAAGTGTTGCCGATGCGACAGCGCTTTACGCCAGTTCGACAGCTTGACCGGCGTCAGTGCCGTTAAAACGGCAAATTAGTTAGGCTTGCAACTATTCGCGTCTGGGCCGTCACAAGTGGCTTGCGGCGCAACAGTGGCTCAGCCCAACCGGCTGGGTGACGTTTCCCCCGATCCTTCGGGAAACCCTCGGAACTCATAACTTTCTGCCTGTGGTATTCCCCTCTATGAATCGTTTGAAAGGCTCGGATCTCCTGGCCCTTGGTTTTATGACCTTTGCCCTGTTCCTCGGCGCAGGCAACATCATCTTCCCGCCCAGCGCCGGTATGGCCGCTGGCGAAAATATCGGCCTGGCGGCCCTGGGCTTTCTGCTCACCGGCGTCGGTTTGCCCTTGCTCACCATCGTGGCGTTGGCCCGGGTTGGCGGCGGTATGGCGCTGTTGACCGCACCCTTGGGCAAGCGCGCCGGAACGCTGTTCGCAGTGGCGGTGTACCTGGCCATCGGCCCGCTGTTCGCCACCCCGCGTACCGCCGTGGTCTCCTTCGAGATGGGCATTGCCCCCTTTGCCGGTAATCAGGCGACGCCGCTGTTGATCTACACCCTGGCCTATTTCGCCGCGGTACTGTTTCTGGCCCTCAACCCAGGGCAACTGGTGGACCGCATCGGCAAGTACATCACCCCGGTTCTGCTCGCTGCGCTGCTGGTACTGGGGGCTGCAGCCCTGTTACTGCCGGCTGGGGAGATTGGCCCGGTTGCCGCGGACTATCAGGCCGCGCCTTTCGTGCAGGGCTTCCTGCAGGGCTACCTGACCATGGACACCCTCGGTGCCCTGGTATTCGGCATCGTGATTGCCACTGCGATTCGTGATCAGGGCGTGACCGATGGCAAGTTGATCACTCGCTATTCGGTGATTGCCGGCCTGATCGCCGCCGTCGGTCTGTCGCTGGTCTATCTGGCGCTGTTCTACCTCGGCGCGACCAGCCAGGGGATTGCCGGCGAAGCGCAGAACGGCGTGCAGATCCTTACCGCCTATGTGCAGCACACCTTCGGCACGGCCGGTAGCCTGTTGCTGGCCGTGGTGATCACCCTGGCCTGTCTGACCACCGCGGTGGGGCTGTTGACGGCCTGCGGCGAGTTTTTCAGCAAGCTGCTGCCGCTGTCCTACCGCACGGTGGTGATTGCGCTGGGGCTGTTCAGCCTGCTGGTCGCCAACCAGGGCCTGACGCAACTGATCAGCTTCTCGATTCCCGTGCTGGTGGGGCTCTATCCCCTGGCCATCGTTCTGGTCGCTCTGAGCCTGCTCGATGGCTTCTGGCTCTCGTCGGCGCGGGTGTTCCGCCCGGTGATGGCGGTGGCCTTGGTCTTTGGCTTGGTCGACGGTCTGGCCGCGGCGGGCTGGGCGCAGTGGGTACCTGGATTCTTCAGCCAGTTGCCGCTGGCCGACCAGAGCCTGGGCTGGCTGCTGCCGGTGCTGGTCACCCTGGTTCTGGCCGCGGCTTGCGACCGCTTGCTGGGCCGAACGGTTGCTGTCGCTGCCTGATTGGCAGCCGTGTAACATTTAAAGGCCGCTGGTTTGCTCCAGCGGCCTTTTTTGTGGCTCCCGTACTGGTGCTTCGTTCAGGCGTCGGTGCTTAGGTGTGAAGGGGGCGTGTGTTCCAGAGCCAGTTGCAGATGCCTGGTGCGCACGGCGCACCCTACGGTCTCTACCAGCAGTGCCACTGCTTCCAACGCGTTCCATGCAACACGTAATTGGGGCATGCCCTTTTTTTGTTGGCCAGTTGAAAGACTGGCCTGGCTATAATCGGCGTTGGCAATCAAGGAGCTCCCATGCCGATCAGTGACTATTACCTGCCGCATCTGCTTGCTGTTCTCTGGTTCGTGATCTGCTGGGCGGGCTACACCCGTTATGCCCAGGCCAAGGGGCGCACCACCCCCTGTCTGGCTAGCGTGCTGCACCTGTACCGCGAGGACTGGATGCGTCGCATGCTGCTGCGCGACAACCGTATCGCCGATGCCAACGTGATCGGCAACCTGGAGCGCAACGCCTCGTTCTTCGCCTCCAGTACCCTGATCATCCTCGCCGGTATCCTCACCGTACTGGGGGCCTCCGACCGCGCCGTGTCCTTGCTGGCCGACCTGCCCTTCGTCCAGGCCGCCAGCCGCGAGATGTCCGAGGTCAAGCTGCTGTGCCTGGGCGTGGTGTTCGTCTATGCCTTCTTCACCTTCAGTTGGTGCATGCGCCAGTACAACTTCGCCGCCGTGCTGGTGGGCTCTGCGCCCATGATCGGTGAGCGGCATGTCACCGAACAGGAGCGCAAGGCCTTTGCCGAACGCACCGCGCGGGTGATCTCCATGGCGGCCAACCAGTTCAACCAGGGCCTGCGGGCCTATTACTTCGGCATGGCGACCCTGGCCTGGTTTATCAATCCCTGGTTTTTCATGCTGGTCAGCACTGGCGTAGTGATAGTGTTGTACCGCCGCGAGTTTCACTCCGATGTCCTGGAAGTGATGGTCTATACCCAGACCCCGGCGTTCGAATCGCCCAAGGAGAAAAGCGAATGAGTCTGCCGTTCTGGTGCATCTTTATCAGTGCCATCCTGATCTTTGTTGCCAAGGCACCGGTGGCCAAGGCCATGGCCAGGGAAGGGGGAGGGCATTACGACAATCATCATCCGCGGGCGCAGCAGGGGCGTCTCACCGGCTTCGGCGCGCGGGCGCTGGCGGCCCACCTGAACAGCTTCGAGGCCTTCCCGCTGTTTGCCGTGGGTGTGCTGATGACCCACGTCACCAACAATCATGGTGTGCTGGTGGATGTGCTGGCCGTGACCTTCGTCGTAGCCCGGGTGCTGTACCTGGGGTTCTACTGGGCCGATATGCACTGGCAGCGCAGCCTGGTCTGGGTGGTGGGGCTGCTCTGCAGCCTGTTGCTGATGCTGGTGCCGGTTCTGTAAGGGCACAAACCGCAACTGAGTCTGGCTCGCAAAAATGCCGTTCACTGCAGAGAAGTGAACGGCATTTTTTTCTGGCTCGCGTAGCGGTACCCGACTGCTACATGCCCGCATGCGGATAATCCAGGATTACCGCGTTACGTGGCGATTGGGCCGCGAGGTGCTTACTGGCCGTCTACCGCGTCCTTGGCGTCTTCGCCGGCTTCATCGATAGCGTCAGCTGCATCATCGGCGGCGTCTTCGATCTTGTCGCCAGTGGTCGGCTCGTTGCCCAGAACCTGATTGGTCTTGTCTTCCATGGCTTCGCCCATGGATTCGACGGCGTCGGCTGCGGATTCCTTGGCCGATTCCATTTTGTCTTCCGGAGTCTTTTCGCAGGCGGCGAGGGCCAGGGTGGCGGCGAGCAGCAGGGCATAGGTAAATGGTTTTTGCACGGTTTGGTACTCCTTGTGAATGTTCGTCATTGCCGGGTTGCCCCGGTCATGGCCGTTTGAACCGCGATGAATCGACGAAGTTCCCCAATCCGCTTATGCGGGCCGTGCCCTGGCTAGGACGAGGCGCTATCATGCGTGCCCTCTGTACGCTGGTCCCAGGTTTGACGCCATGAATGATTCCCCCATGCTTGAGCGCGCGCAGCGCTTTCTCTCGGTGCTGCGCCACTGCCAGGTCCTCGGCATGAGCGTGCACAGCGCCGATGCGCAGGGCCTGATCCTGCGCCTGCCCTATAGCACGCAGATTATCGGCAACCCGGAAACCGGAGTGATCCATGGCGGGGCCATCACCACCCTGATGGACACCACCTGTGGTATCTCCACTGTCTGTGTGCTGCCCGAGTTCGAGATCTGCCCGACCCTGGATCTGCGCATCGACTATATGCACCCGGCCGAGCCGAACAAGGATGTATTCGGTTTTGCCGAATGCTACCGGGTTACGCCCAATATCATCTTCACCCGCGGCTACGCCTATCAGGACGACCCGGCGCAACCCATTGCCCATGTGGTGGGGGCCTTTATGCGTATGGGCAAGGCCGTACAGGGCGGCGGGCAGATCAAGCATGGGATCCAAGGGGGTGGCGCATGAGCAGCCCCAAGCTCAACCAGCTGGTGCGCGAAGCCCATGAGCAGAACAACTACGACTCGCTGATCAGCCTGATTCCCTACGCCAAGCTGCTGGGGATCGAGTGCCTGCGTCTGGGCGACGACATGGTCTTCCGCCTGCCCGCCAGCCAGGACAATATCGGTAACCCGACCTTGCCGGCGCTGCATGGCGGGGTGATTGCCGGTTTTATGGAGCATTCGGCGATGCTTCATCTGCTGATGTTTATGGGCATCCCACATTTGCCGAAAATCATCGACTTCTCGATAGATTACCTGCGCGCCGGTCATTATCGTGACACCTTCGCTCAATGCCAGGTGTGGCGTCAGGGCCGGCGTGTCGCCAACGTGGCGATCACGGCCTGGCAAACCAATCAAACCGAGCCTATCGCGACTGCCCGCGCCCACTTCAAGGTCGATGAGCCTTGATCCGCGCAGACGCTGGATAAAGTGCGGCCCGTAGACAAGGAATACTAGATGGATGCGCTGCTGATTCTGGGTGGCTTGCTGCTGATTCTCGTCGGCCTGGTCTGGCTGGTGATGCGCGCGTTTGCCACCAGCCTGCTGTGGGGCTGGGGCAGTCTGCTGCCCCCCCTGACGCTGTTCTATGTGCTGCGCCACTGGCGCTTTGCCCGTGCGCCACTGACCCTGGCCGGCCTGGGCTTTATCCCCCTGATCGTCGGCATGACCCTGCTCGCCAGTCAGGACTCGCAACGGCTGGAAGCGATTCTCAGCCTGCAATGGCTCAAGCCTGCCGAGCAGCCCCCTGCCGAGCTGGCCATCGCCCTGAATGGCGAGCTTTATGGGCGGCCTTTCGCTCCGCAGCAGGGCGAGCTGATCGATGGCGTCCTGAGCTTGCGCGAAGGTCAGGATTTCTTTGCCCAGAGCGAGCTGCTTATCCGCCTGCCGCAAGCCGTCAAGGGGCCGCTGCGCCTGGACGTGCTGCCCGGCGACGAAGGCGTGCTGCCCGAGATCGAGATCAGCTGGTTGTTGCCGGAACAGGAACTCCCCGAGGCACGCCGCCTGAGCCGCGGCTACACCCTGCACCTCGATCTGCAGCCACAGGCTCCGAACCGCCTGGCCGGCAATTTTCACCTGGTCCTGCCGCCGCAGTTCAAGACCAGCCTGAGCGGCAGGGTCGAGCTGTTCAGCGACGGGCTGCGTTACACGAAGGACGGTCAGGTAAACCGGCAGATCGATTCGCTCGATACCCTGAAGTATGTGATCGAGGATTATCTGCAGCGGCGCTTTGTCACGCGCCAGGTGCAGCTGCAGCCCCTGGCCGCGGTGAGCTTCCCGGCCGAGCGCCTCGAACTGCAGGTGCAGGCGCTGATCGCGGGGCAGCAACAGCGGGTCGATATGGTGCTGAAAAAGTCCCTCAACCGTGGCTGGGCGGTGGAAAGCGATAGCTTCGCCAGCTTGCCGGAGCCCGCCGCGGCCCCGTCTACGCCTGTGCGCAGCGAAGTTGTCGCAGCGCCGCCCGAGCGTGTCAGCCGGCCGCTGGACCGACGCATTCGCTTTAGCCTGGACGCCTTGCTGCGCAGCCCCAGCCGCTACCACAACCTGAGCATGCGGGTGGCCACCGAGCGCGGCAATAATGCCGAGGGTCGTTTCCAGGGCGTCGACCAGGACGGGCGGATCATGCTGCGTCAGCGCCTGAGCGGGCAGGGCGAGGTCAGTTACAGCCTGCGCCCCGAAGAAGTGGTGCGTATTGAGTTGCTCGAGCCCTGAGAACCTATTTACGATCTGCTGCGCGTCGGCCCTGCTGCGTTAAAAACAGCCTCGGAATGCTCATGTACAAAAGTACACTCCGCTTCCTTGCCTGCTTTTGCCTTGCAGGTCTCTAGCTCGCAAGATCCTAAACAGGTTCTGCGGCAAACCCTTGAAATTTCAGCGCACGCCCCCACCTGTAGGACATCCGTCGCACTGCGGCTTATGTCAACAACGTGGAGTAAGAGAGCATGAGTGTGGAAACTCAAAAAGAAACCCTGGGCTTCCAGACCGAGGTGAAGCAGCTGCTGCACCTCATGATCCATTCGCTGTATTCCAACAAGGAAATTTTCCTTCGCGAATTGATCTCGAACGCCTCTGACGCTGTCGACAAATTACGTTTCGAAGCCCTGTCCAAGCCTGAATTGCTGGAAGGTGGCGCCGAACTGAAAATCCGTGTGAGCTTCGACAAGGACGCCAAGACCGTCACCCTCGAAGACAACGGCATCGGCATGAGCCGTGAAGACGCGATTACCCACCTGGGTACCATCGCCAAATCCGGCACTGCTGATTTCATGAAACACCTGTCTGGCGATCAGAAGAAAGACTCGCACCTGATCGGTCAGTTTGGTGTCGGTTTCTACTCGGCCTTCATCGTCGCTGACAAAGTTGACGTGTTCAGCCGTCGTGCAGGTTCTGCTGCCAGCGAAGGCGTGCATTGGTCGTCCAAAGGTGAAGGCGATTTTGAAGTTGCCACCGTTGAGAAAGCCGAGCGCGGCACCCGTATCGTCCTGCACCTGAAGTCCGGTGAAGACGAATTCGCCGATGGCTGGCGTCTGCGCAACATCATCAAGAAGTACTCCGACCACATCGCTCTGCCGATCGAGTTGCCGAAAGAAGTGGCAGCCGTTGAAGGCGAAGAGCAACCGGCCGTTGAATGGGAAACCGTCAACCGCGCCAGCGCCCTGTGGACCCGTCCGCGTACCGAGATCAAGGACGAGGAATACCAGGAGTTCTACAAGCACATCGGCCACGATTTCGAGAACCCGCTGAGCTGGAGCCACAACAAGGTTGAAGGCAAGCTGGAATACACCTCGCTGCTCTACACCCCGGCCCGTGCGCCGTTCGACCTGTATCAGCGTGAAGCACCGCGTGGTCTGAAACTCTACGTACAGCGTGTATTCGTCATGGATCAGGCCGAGTCCTTCCTGCCGCTGTACCTGCGCTTTATCAAGGGCGTGGTCGACTCCAACGACCTGTCGCTGAACGTGTCGCGGGAAATCCTGCAGAAAGACCCGATCATCGACTCGATGAAGTCGGCGCTGACCAAGCGCGTTCTGGACATGCTCGAGAAGCTGGCCAAGAACGAGCCTGAGC
>CAYVPI010000207.1:0-7497 GCA_964453495.1 uncultured Pseudomonas sp.
TGGTCTTGCCGATACCGTTCGGGCCGATGATCGCCACGCGCTCGCCGGCTTCGACCTGGAAACTGAAGTTCTTGAACAGCGGTTTGCCGTCGAAGCCCTTGGCCATTTTCTCGACCATAACGGCCTGGCGGTGCAGCTTTTTGTTCTGCTCGAAGCGGATAAAGGGGCTGACGCGGCTGGACGGCTTGACCTCGGCCAGCTGGATCTTGTCGATCTGCTTGGCGCGGGAAGTGGCCTGCTTGGCTTTCGAGGCGTTGGCCGAGAAGCGGCTGACGAACGTTTGCAGTTCGGCGATCTGGGCTTTCTTCTTGGCGTTGTCCGACAGCAGTTGCTCGCGGGACTGGGTCGCCGCGGTCATGTACTCGTCGTAGTTGCCCGGGAACAGGCGCAGCTCGCCGTAATCCAGGTCGGCCATATGGGTGCAGACCGAGTTGAGGAAGTGACGGTCGTGGGAAATGATGATCATGGTGCTGTTACGCACGGTCAGAATCGATTCCAGCCAGCGGATGGTGTTGATATCCAGGTGGTTGGTCGGCTCGTCCAGCAGCAGCACATCCGGATCGGAGAACAGCGCCTGGGCCAGCAGTACGCGTAGCTTCCAGCCAGGGGCGACTTCGCTCATCGGGCCGAAGTGCTGCTCCAGGGGAATACCCAAGCCCAGCAGCAACTCGCCAGCGCGGGATTCGGCGGTGTAGCCGTCCATCTCGGCAAACTCACCTTCCAGCTCGCCGACCTTCATGCCGTCTTCTTCGCTCATCTCCGCCAGGGAGTAGATACGGTCGCGCTCGGCCTTGACCTTCCACAGTTCTTCGTGACCCATGATCACGGTGTCGATCACGCTGAATTCTTCGTAGGCGAACTGATCCTGGCGCAGCTTACCCAGACGCACGTTCGGCTCCAGCATCACCTGGCCGCCGGAGGGCTCCAGATCACCACCGAGAATCTTCATAAAGGTCGATTTGCCGCAGCCATTGGCCCCGATCAAACCGTAACGGTTGCCGTTGTTGAACTTGACGGAAACGTTCTCGAACAGGGGTTTAGCCCCGAATTGCATGGTGATGTTGGCGGTGGAGATCACGAATCTTGGTCCAGATAAGCGGGCGCACGGGCGCGAAAGGGGCGCGATTGTAGCGGTTTACGGGCACAAAGGGCAGCAGATGGGACAGGCGGAGTGTCTATACGACGTGTTTAGTAGTGTTTCGGGGACATGTTTAAGCCTCGGCTTGGTGAACGTGCTGGAAAGCCAGAAGCCCATTCGGCTTATCTGCACATCACTGGGGTCCTGCCAGACGGCTTACCAACGGCATCACCAGCAACGCAAGGCCTGCAACGGCCGCGGCCACATAGCCGACACTGGCGATGCCAGCGCTCTGGATGGTCAAGCCGCCGATGATCGCGCCGATGCCTATCCCGGCGTTGGCCGCAGACACGTTGGTCGTCCCGGCAAGGGCTTGGGAATGGCTCACCGAGTTCATCACCCGCACCTGGCAGATCGGATACAGCGCAGTATTGGCAATGCCCCAGAGCGCGAGCGCGAAACAGATGACTAGACCTGAACTTGCCAAGGGCGTGACGGCCGCCATGCCCGCCGCCAGCAGCACCACGAACAGGGCCGTGGCTTTGAGTGGCGAGCGATCCACTGCTTTGCCGCCAATCCAGTTGCCAATCAGGCCTATCCCACCGAAGCCCATCATCCACCAGCCCACATGCGCTGGGGGCACGCCGGCGACGCGTTCGAGCATATCGGCCAGGTAGGTGTAGGCAACGAACATGGCGCTGAAGATGATGATCGACAGCGCGACGTTGGCCAGAAACAGCGGCTCTTTGAAGATGCGCGCTTGCTTGAGGAAATCGACCCGTGCGCTGCGTGCGACTTTGGGCATATAGATTGTCATGACAGCGGCCATTACCAGTGCCAGGCCCGCCAGCAGCCAGAAGGCTCCCCGCCAGCCGATGCCATTGGCAGCCAGTGTGCCAAGGGGGATGCCCAGCAGGAGCGCGGCGGTGATACCCAGATAGACCCTGGCAATTGCCTGTCCGCTTTTTGCCGGGCCGGCCAGTTGGGCAGCCGTTTCACTGGCGGTACCCCAGAAGACTGGCAGCATCAGCGCCGGGATAAAGCGTGCGATGGCTAGTACCCAGATGTTTGACGACAGTGCCGCCAGGCCGTTGGCGAAGGCGAACACCAGCAGGATCGCGATAAACAGCTTCTTCCTGTCCAGGTGGGCGAGGGCGGCGGTCAGCGGTGGGCCAAAGAGCATGACGGTAAAGGCGAATAGCGTGACCAGCTGACCGGCTGCGGCAATCGAAATGCCAAGGTCGCGGGCCAAGGCCGGCAGCAGGCCGATAATCAGGAATTCCGTGGTCACGATCAGAAAGGCCGAGATGGCCAGGATGCTGATGCTTAGCGTGGAGCTGTCAGCAGTGGCAACCAGTGGCCGGGGTAACTCGATAGCACTCATGACGCTGCTCTTCAGTAAGGAAGGCGTCATGGTATTGGTTCTTTGGGTTCCTATTGATGGTGTTTTTTCTGGCTATTACTGATCTGGATTCACTTATCGACTTGTTCAGGCAAGCGGTGGCCTGAGGGAACCAGGCAGACCGCGAGCGCTTCCAGCAGGACGCTGACCTTGGGCAGTGCCTCGCGTTTCTTTAGCCAGACCAGGTTCATTGGTAGTCCGTCGGTGGCCAGCTGCGGCAGCACCTCCAGCAGTGCGCCGCTATCCAGGTGCCCCTGCACCAGCCAGGTGGGCAGTTGCGCAATGCCATAGCCCGCCAGGACGGCCAGCACTTCTCCCTCGCCATCGCCGACAGCGATTCGCGCCGGCATGATTCGCCGCTTCTTGTCGCCCGGCTCAGGGCCTTCCCGATACCAGGGGCTGACCTGGCCATCGCTATGGCCGTAGAGCACGCAGTCGTGTTGCTCAAGCTCCGCTTCGCTTGCCGGCGTACCCCGCCTGGACAGGTACTCGGGAGCTGCGCAGTAGATCAGCCGCTCGGCACCCAGGTAGTGATGGCCCAGGGTCGCCGGCCAGATATCCGAACCGCCGATGCGCACCAGAATGTCGATGCCCTGATCGGCCGGGTCGACAAAACTATCGGTAAAGGAGATATGCGGCATCAGCAGGGGATGCTGTTTGGCCAGTTGCAGAATTACCGGCAACACGTGCATGCGGCCGTAGGAGGCCGGCAGGTCGATGCGAATCCGTCCGCGCGGCTCGAAGAATTCGGCATGCAGTGCCAGCTCCGACTCTTCCAGGTCGGCGAGTACTCGTGTGCAGGTTCGGTAGAAGGCCGTGCCCGCATCCGTCAACGCCAGCCTGCGCGTGGTGCGTTCGAAAAGGCGTATACCCAGGCGGGTTTCCAGGCGCGCGATGCCTTTGCTCACCGCCGAGCTGGTGAGGCTCAGGCGATCGGCCGCCGCCGCAAAGCTGCCGAGTTCGGCGACGCAAACGAATACATCGATGCCTTTCAAACGTTCGGATGAGAACACGGTACGGCCTTGAGTCGCTATGAGGGCAGGGCAGACAAGCCTGGCTTTGCGGCCAATGGTCGTTGATCAGGGCTGCCAGGTACAGGCTTTGCCATCCGTTATCCGGAGTCAGCAACGCGGCGATCTATTGCGGCAACGGCCCGCAATAGCGGCTATCGGCGTGTAAGCCGAGCGGCATCATGTGTTCAAACACAAGGGGGAAGGCGGTATGCCGGGGCTGGGCAAGTAATCGATAATCGCACGCTTTATACGGGGCTGCGCCTGCACCTAGAGCGCCTGAATTCATCGTTTATAAGTTGATTATTTCTTTTAATTACAATCACTTAATCTGTTTTATGGAGCGCATTTTGCGGCTTGCCACGCGCCCGCCATTGCCGACTGGTCGACATACGGGTTATTGACCGTATTAACCGGTTAGTACATTTTAGTCAGCACTTGCTTTGGCTACCATTGCCAATGGCCACAATAAAAATAGAGGAACACCCTATGCCGTACAGCATGCTGGCGTTCAATGCCGCCTCCCTCATTCTGCTCTTGGCCCAAAAGGGCCTCGCGTCGCCGCAGAGCGCCCTTTACCCACTGCTTCAGGCTTAGAGCGCCAGCCGCTAACCCGTGGGCAACGACAGTGGCCAGCATCTGCGCGGGTTCTGTCGCGTAGCCTGGGTTGCTGCACTCAACGAGTCTGTGAGGTTCCCATAATGACAAGAATCGTCGATCTGTATTTCAAACTGCTGAAGTTGCTGATTGTGCTGTGCATGGTCGCGATGATCGTGCTGGTGTTCGGCAACGTGGTGCTGCGCTACGCCTTCAACTCCGGCATCAGCGTGTCCGAAGAGCTGTCGCGCTGGTTCTTCGTCTGGATGATCTTTCTCGGTGCTCTGGTGGCGCTCAAGGATCGCGCCCATCTCGGCCTGGACAGCCTGGTCAAGCGTCTGCCGCCACTGGGCAAGCGCATCTGCCTGGTGGTTGGCCATGTGCTGATGCTGTTTATCTGCTGGCTGATCTTCAAGGGCAGCTGGCAGCAGGCGGTGATCAACCTGGACGTGGTCGCTCCGGCTTCCGGCCTGTCGATGGCGCTGTTCTACGCCGCCGGCCTGGTGTTCGGTGCCAGCGCCGCCGCCATCATCCTTTATGAACTCTACCTGGCGCTGTTCGGCAAGCTTGGGGATGACGAGTTGGTGATGGTCAAGGACAACGATGCCGCCGAGGAAATTCGGCACATTCAGCAACAGCAGAACCACACGGGGAGTACCCGCCCATGACACTGGTTATCTTCCTCGGCTCGTTGCTCGGCAGCATGGCGCTGGGCATTCCGATCGCGTTCGCCTTGCTGCTGGTCAGCGTGGCGCTGATGCTGCACCTGGATATGTTCGATGCGCAGATCGTCGCGCAGAACCTGCTCAATGGTGCCGACAGCTTCCCGTTGATGGCCGTGCCGTTCTTTATGCTGGCCGGCGAGATCATGAACGCCGGCGGCCTGTCCAAGCGCATCGTCAATATCGCCATGGCGCTGGTCGGGCACAAACGCGGCGGTCTCGGTTATGTGGCGATCATCGCTTCCTGCCTGCTGGCTTCGCTCTCCGGCTCGGCGGTGGCCGATGCGGCGGCGCTGGCGGCCTTGCTGGTGCCGATGATGGTGCTGGCCGGGCACAATCGGGCGCGTTCGGCCGGCCTGATCGCTGCGGGCGGCATCATCGCGCCGATCATTCCGCCGAGCATCGGTTTTATCGTCTTCGGTGTGGCGTCTGGAGTGTCGATCTCCAAGCTGTTTCTCGCCGGTATCGTGCCGGGGATCATGCTCGGTGCGGCGCTGGCCATCGCCTGGTGGTTTATCTCGCGCAGCGAGGATGTCGAGACGCCGCCCAAGCGCTCGCGTGCCGAGGTGCTGCGCGCCCTGGTCGAGGGCAGCTGGGCCATGGGCCTGCCGCTGATCATTATCTTCGGTCTTAAATTCGGCATCTTCACCCCCACGGAGGCGGCAGTGGTGGCGGCGGTCTACTCGCTGTTCGTGTCTCTGGTGATCTACCGCGAGCTGAAAGTCAGCCAGCTCTACGAGGTGATTCTGTCTTCGGCCAAGACCACCTCGGTGGTGATGCTGCTGGTGGCCGCCGCCATGGTGTCTTCCTGGCTGGTGACCATTGCCGATCTGCCGGGCCAGCTGGCGGCGATCCTCGAGCCCTTTATGAGCAACCCGACCCTGCTGCTACTGGTGATCATGCTACTGATCATCATGGTCGGCACGGTGATGGACATGACCCCGACCATCCTCATCCTGACTCCGGTGCTGATGCCGGCGATTACCCAGGCGGGTATCGACCCGGTGTATTTCGGCGTGCTGTTTCTGATCAACACCGCCATTGGCCTGATCACCCCGCCCGTGGGCACGGTGCTCAATGTGGTGAGCGGGGTCTCGAAATTGAAGATCGAGGAAATCGTCGGCGGCGTTTGGCCGTTCCTGCTCGCACAGCTGGCGGTGCTGTTTCTTCTGGTGCTGTTCCCGCAACTGGTCCTCGGACCGCTGAAATTCTTCACCGGCTAATCCCGGTGCAAGCCGTAGTAACTCGACCTCTAACAACAATGATCGGAGAGTGACATGCAAAAGTTGATGAAAACCCTGCTTGCCGGTGCGTGTGCCACGGGGCTGTTGCTGGGCAGTGTGGCCAGCCACGCTGCAGAAATCCGCGAACGCACCCTGCGCTTCGCCTTCCAGAACGTCAAAGAGCACCCACAAGGGCAGGGCGCACAGAAGTTCGCCGACCTGCTGAGCGAGAAGAGTGGCGGCAAGCTCAAGGTGCGCCTGTTCCCGGGTGGCACCCTGGGCGGCGACGTGCAGACGGTTTCAGCCCTGCAGGGTGGCACGCTGGATATCACCGTGCTCAACTCCGGCATTCTGGCCGCTCAGGCCGCTGATTACGCCATGCTCGACTTTCCCTTCCTGTTCAACAGCGTTGAAGAGGCACACGCCGTCATCGACGGCCCCGTCGGCGAAAAGCTGGCGGCGCAATTGGATAGCAAGGGTCTGATCGGTCTGGGCTATTGGGATCTGGGCTTTCGCCATATGACCAACAGCAAGCAGGCGGTGAGCAGGCTGGAAGACATGCAGGGTCTGAAGATCCGCGTTATCCAGTCGCCGATCTACCTGGAAACCTTCTCTGCGCTGGGTGCCAACCCGGTGCCGATGGCATTCCCCGAGGTCTACACCGGCCTTGAGCAGCGCACCATCGATGGCCAGGAAAACCCCTTCACCGTGATAGAGGGCAACAAGTTCTTCGAGGTGCAGAAGTACCTGTCGGTGACCGGGCACATCTTCAACCCGCAGTCGCTGATCATCAGCCAGAAAACCTGGAGTCGCCTGAATGATGACGAGAAGGCGCTGATCCGTGAAGCCGCCGCCGAAGCACAGAAGTTTCAGCGTGAAGTGACGGCTGCCAGTATGGATAAGTCGCGCGCGGCGCTCGAAGGCGAAATGGCGGTCAACGATATTTCCCCTGAGGAGAAGGATCGTTTCCGTGAGCGTGTGCAGCCGGTTATCGAGAAGTTCTCGGCATCGCTCGACGGCGATCTGGTGAAAATGATGTACGACGAAATCGCCAAGGTGCGCGCAGCTCAGTGAGCTGAGCCGGCTGTGCCCAAGGGCACGGTCAACGTTCGAGTAAAGCCGGGTTTAACCTGCGTTAGGCGTTGCTCGGTATCTACAGCGGCTCGCTCAACGAGCGGTCGCATAAATCTTCCGTAATGCCTGTGCGAGTCCTTCCAGGATCTGCAGGGCATCGTTCGTCCAAAAATGGGTATACCAATAATGACAAAGCACAACACCCTAGCCTTCGGCGTTCTCGGTACTGCTTCGCTCGGCCTGCTGATGGCACTGCCATCCGCTGCCATGGCCGCCGGCTTCAGCGAAGACGCCAAGGTCACCCTCGGCCTGCGCAACTTCTATATCAACCGCAATTTCGTCGACCCGGCCAACAGCCAGAGCAAAGCCGAAGAGTGGACCCAGAGCATGA
>CAYVPI010000208.1:0-7459 GCA_964453495.1 uncultured Pseudomonas sp.
CGTGCCTACAACACCGTGATCCCGAGCTCCGGCAAGGTGCTGACCGGTGGTGTCGATGCACACGCGCTGGAAAAACCGAAGCGTTTCTTCGGTGCTGCGCGGAACATCGAAGAAGGCGGTTCCTTGACCATCATCGCTACCGCGCTGGTCGAAACCGGTTCGAAGATGGACGAAGTGATCTACGAAGAGTTCAAGGGTACCGGCAACATGGAGCTGCCCCTGGACCGCAAGATCGCTGAAAAGCGCGTCTTCCCGGCGATCAACATCAACCGTTCCGGTACTCGCCGCGAAGAGTTGCTGACGGCCGATGACGAGCTGCAGCGTATGTGGATCCTGCGCAAGCTGCTGCACCCGATGGACGAAGTCGCTGCCATCGAGTTTTTGGTCGACAAGCTGAAGCAGACCAAGACCAACGATGAGTTCTTCCTGTCGATGAAACGCAAGTAAATCGAGGAAGGCAGCAAAAGCCGGGGAAACCCGGCTTTTTGCTATCTGCACATTCTCTTATTCAGGCCAGCTGGGTTCGGCGCTACACTTTGCCCCCCAAAGGTTTGGCCAACACGAGGCTCACGCATGCAATATCGCGATTTGCGCGACTTTATCCGCGGCCTGGAAGAGCGCGGTGAACTCAAGCGCATCCAGATCCCGATATCCCCTGTCCTGGAAATGACCGAAGTCTGCGACCGCACCCTGCGTGCCAAAGGTCCGGCCCTGCTTTTCGAAAACCCTACGGGCTATTCCGTTCCAGTGTTGGGCAACCTGTTCGGCACCCCCGAGCGCGTCGCGCTGGGCATGGGCGCCGAAGCAGTCAGCGAGCTGCGTGAAATCGGTAAGCTGCTGGCTTTCCTGAAAGAGCCCGAGCCACCCAAGGGGCTCAAGGATGCCTGGTCGAAGCTGCCGATCTTCAAGAAGATCATTTCCATGGCGCCCAAGGTCGTCAAGGACGCGCCTTGCCAGGAGGTTGTCATCGAAGGCGATGACGTCGACCTGGGCATGCTGCCGGTGCAAACCTGCTGGCCTGGCGATGTAGGGCCCTTGATCACCTGGGGCCTGACGGTCACCAAAGGGCCGAACAAGGACCGGCAGAACCTGGGCATCTACCGCCAGCAAGTCATCGCTCGCAACAAAGTCATCATGCGCTGGTTGAGCCACCGTGGCGGCGCGCTGGATTATCGCGAGTGGTGCGAGAAGCATCCAGGCAAGCCGTTCCCGGTATCGGTGGCCCTCGGTGCGGACCCTGCGACCATTCTTGGCGCCGTGACGCCAGTACCTGACAGCCTTTCCGAATACGCCTTTGCCGGGCTGCTGCGCGGCCATCGCACTGAGCTTGTGAAATGCCGTGGCAATGACCTGCAGGTGCCATCGAGCGCCGAAATCGTCCTGGAAGGGGTCATTCACCCGGGCGAGATGGCACCGGAAGGGCCTTATGGCGACCACACCGGTTACTACAACGAAGTCGACAGTTTCCCGGTGTTTACCGTCGAGCGAATCACCCATCGGGTCAAGCCGATCTACCACAGCACCTACACCGGTCGTCCGCCAGATGAGCCGGCCATTCTCGGTGTGGCACTGAACGAAGTGTTCGTGCCGATCCTGCAGAAGCAGTTCCCGGAAATCACCGATTTCTACCTGCCACCTGAAGGTTGCTCCTACCGCATGGCGGTAGTGACCATGAAGAAGCAGTACCCTGGCCACGCCAAGCGGGTAATGCTTGGTGTGTGGTCGTTTCTGCGACAATTCATGTACACCAAATTCGTTATCGTGACCGACGACGACATCAATGCTCGGGACTGGAACGACGTAATCTGGGCAGTTACCACGCGCATGGACCCCAAGCGCGATACGGTGATGATCGACAACACGCCGATCGACTACCTGGACTTCGCTTCGCCAATCTCGGGGCTGGGCTCGAAAATGGGCCTGGATGCTACCCACAAATGGCCGGGTGAGACCACTCGTGAGTGGGGCCGGGTCATCGTCAAGGATGAAGCGGTCACCCGTCGTATCGATGAGCTGTGGAACCAACTGGGAATAGATTGATGCGTGTAACCTTGCAGCCGTCCGGTGCCGTCCTGGAGATGTTGCCCGGCGAACGGATTCTGGAAGCGGCTCAGCGCCTGGGCTACGAATGCCCACAGAGTTGTCGCAATGGTAATTGCCACATTTGCAGTGCACTGCTGGTCGATGGGCGAGTGCGCCAGGATGGTGAGGTGCGCGACCATGGCGAGTTGTATACCTGCATCGCCGAGCCCCTGGAAGACTGTACGGTGCTCTGGGACGGTGTATTGGCCCTTGGCGAGCTGCCGGTGCGCAGCATGGCGTGTCAGCTCAGTGAGTGCGTGGAGTTGGGCGGCGACGTCTGGCGTGTGCGCCTGCGTGCCCCGGCGGGCAAGCCGCCGCGCTATCACGCCGGGCAGTACCTGATGCTGGAGCGGGACAATGGCGAGAAATCGGCGTTTTCCCTGGCTTCGGCACCGCACAGTGGTCGCGAACTGGAAATGCACGTATTGGTGCGCGAAGCCAGTGCCCAGAACCTGATCGAGCAGCTGCAACGCAATCGCATGGCCAGGGTGCAGTTGCCTTTCGGCGATACTCACCTGGCCGAACTGCCCGATGGGCCGCTCGTGTTGATTGCCGCTGGCACCGGTATGGCGCAGATGCACAGCCTGATCGAACATTGCCGGGCCAAGGGCTTCAAGCACCCGGTGCACCTGTATTGGGGCGTGCGGCGTCCGGAGGACTTCTACCCGATCGAGCACTGGGACCAATGGCAGCAATTGCCCAACCTGCATTTGCACAAGGTGGTCAGTGATCTCTGTAGTTGGGAAGGGCGGTGCGGGATGTTGCACGAGGCAGTTTGTGAAGACATCACTGATCTGTCGGTCGTGCATGTGTATGCCAGCGGTTCACCGGCGATGATCTACGGCACGCTCGACGCATTGGTAACGGCAGGCATGGACGCGCATCAAATGCGTGCGGATGTCTTTGCCTATGCACCGAGAAATTAACTTCCATATCAGGCGCGCTGAAACAGTGCGCCGATAACAGCGATATAACCCAGCTCAATGCAGATGATTATATAGGGCTGCATGGCGCGGCCAATCTTGCAAACACGGCGACAAACTCTCGCTATACTCGAAATTAATCCTCCGACGGTTTCCAAGTGCGTACACACAAACGCCTTGAGGCTCCGCCAATAGTCGTAAGGGCTTGTATTGGAGGGGTTATCCGCCGTATGGTCAGGGCGGGGAATTGTTATTCGGTTAAAGTGCGTAACTTCTGTAATTCGCGTGGAGCCCTGGCGGCTGATATGTCAGCGAGTGAAAGTGGATATTTGAATGGGGTTTATCCTCCATTTCTCGATTTCGGGCCGCAACTGACTCAAGAGCAATTGCGCAGCTCTGTGCAAACGACAATGGGCCTGCACAAAGGTGGGCCGGTCTGGTTGTTTGCCTACGGTTCGTTGATATGGCGCCCGGAATGTACGGCAGTTGAACGTCGTCGCGCACGGGTGCATGGCTATCATCGCGGCCTTTACCTCTGGTCGCATGAGCATCGTGGCACGCCGGAGTGTCCGGGCCTGGTGTTTGGCCTGGATCGGGGCGGCTCCTGCAGCGGATTCGCCTATCGCCTGCCGGACGAGACCCTGGATGACTCACTGCTGGCTCTCTGGCAGCGAGAAATGCCCTATCCCTCCTACAGGCCACATTGGCTCAGCTGTCGCCTGGATGATGGCACCAAGGTACAGGCCCTGGGGTTTGTGCTGGAACGGCACCTGCCCAGTTATGCCGGCAACCTGCCTGATCACCTGTTGAGCCATATCCTGGCCAGTGCCAGCGGGCGTTATGGCACGACGCGCGACTATGTCGAGCAAACGATCAGCGCCCTGCGCAGCCATGCCATGCCGGATCGCAACCTGGAGGCGCGCTTCAAGCGTTGTCACGCGCCAACCAAGTAAGCGACGCCGCCACTAGCGGACCTTCACCACCACCTTTCCGACCGCCTTGCGCTGGCCCAGGTCATTGATGGCATTGGCCGCTTCAGCCAATGGATAAGTCTGCGACACCAAGGGTTTCAGTTTGCCCTCACCGTACCAACCGAACAGCTCCTTGAAGTTCGCCGCGTTGTCGGCGGGCTGGCGCTGGGCAAACGAGCCCCAGAATACACCGATGACTGCTGCGCCCTTGAGCAGTGCCAGGTTCACCGGCAGTTCGGGGATACGCCCGCTGGCAAAGCCCACAACCAACAAGCGACCGTTCCAGGCGATGGAGCGCACGGCCTGGTCGAACAGGTCGCCGCCGACCGGGTCGTAGATCACGTCCACGCCATTGCCATCGGTCAGGCGTTTGATTTCGTCCTTGAGGCTCGATTCGCTGTAGTTGATCAACTCGTCTGCGCCTGCAGCCTTGGCGACAGCGAGCTTTTCTGCACTGCTGGCTGCAGCGATAACCCGTGCGCCCATGGCCTTGCCGATTTCCACCGCAGCCAGGCCAACACCGCCTGAGGCACCCAGCACAAGAAGGGTTTCGCCCGCTTGCAGTTGCCCGCGCTGTTTAAGCGCATGCATGGAGGTGCCGTAAGTCATGCTGAAGGCCGCAGCAGTGGTGAAATCCATCTGAGGTGGAATCGGCAGGACGTTATAGCCCGGCACGGCGACTTGTTCGGCAAAGCTGCCCCAGCCAGTCAGGGCCATGACCCGGTCGCCGACCTTGAGATGGCTGGCTTTTTCGCCCACCGCACTGACTACTCCTGCAGCTTCACCGCCGGGAGAGAAGGGGAAGGGCGGTTTGAACTGGTATTTGCCTTCGATGATCAAGGTGTCCGGGAAATTCACCCCGGCGGCATGCACATCCAGCACGATCTCGTTTTTCTTGGCTTGCGGGCTGGCAACTTCTTCCAGTGCCAATGTTTCGGCTGGACCAAACGCTTTGCACAACACTGCTTTCATCGGGCTATTCCTTTGAAGGTGATGGCCGATAAGTGTAGGAGGGCAGGTTTTCGGGTCAATGAGCATGTTCGGGCCTGATGGCCTGATATAAGCTCTGGCACCCCGTTTGGCCCTGGATCACGGGCCGGTTTGCTGGCGCCAACTGTATGAGGAAAGAATTTGTGAAAGCGTGGATCTTGATGTTGCTGGCCCTGTCACTGCCAATGGTGGCTGTTGCGGAGGAAGAGGGGGAAGGGGCGCCGAAAATTTCCTACCTCACCCTCAACCCACCCTTGGTAGGGAATTATGCGCTGGACGGCACCGCTAAGCTGCGCGTCTACAAGGCCGATGTGGCTCTGCGCGTGACCGGGGATGAGGCCGCCAAGGCCGTCAAACACCACGAGCCGCTGATCCGTAACCAACTGGTTGCATTGTTTGCCCAGCAGTCGGTGGAAACCATGGGCAACGTCGAGGCCAAGGAAAAGTTACGTCAGGAAGCATTGAAGCAGACCCAGCAAGTACTCAACGACGAAGAAGGCAAGCCCATCGTCGAGGACCTGCTGTTCAATAACTTGATCGTGCAGTAATCAACGCAAGGCCAGCACTGCCGCCCACTGTTGGGCCGTGACTGGCATCACCGAAAGTCGGCTGCCTTTCTGTACCAGTGCCAACTCCGCCAGTGCAGTTTGCTGTTTGAGGTAGCCAAGGCCGAGCACTTTGCCGAAGGTTTCGACGTGGGCAACGTCGATGGCGCTCCACGGATTTTTTTCAGTGTTGGCCTTGGCGTCGTGATACGGGCTTTGCGGGTCAAGCGCGGTGGGGTCGGGGTAGGCTTGCCCGGTCACTTTGGCGATACCGGCAATGCCTGGCTCCGGGCAGCTGGAGTGATAGAAAAAGAACTGATCGCCAGGCTCCATGCTGCGGATGAAGTTGCGCGCCTGATAGTTGCGTACGCCGTCCCAGCGCGCTTCGCCCAGGCGCGCCAGGTCTTTGATCGAGAGTTCGTCGGGCTCGGATTTCATCAGCCAGTAGGCCATCTGGATTGTTCCTTTTTGACCATGAAACAACCTGTTTCATGTTTTAAATGGAAACCGACAGTCGGTGTCAGGCAACGTTTGCGTGTCGCTTCGCGTTGTCGGAGAATGCGCGGATTTTAAGCTTGACGCTGCTGCACGGCCTATAAGAAACCGTTGCTGACATCGTGTTTTGTTTGCCTGAAGGGGGGCAATCGGTGAATCGCAAACCGGATTTGTTGTGGATTTTGACCATTTTGTTTGGCCTGGGCGTGGTCACCACTGGCTATGCGCAGACGTTGTGGGAGCGCAAGGTCGACGCACCCATCGAAATGGCTGCGCCGCAGCAGTTTCAGCGCTGAATAAGCTCGACGGCGCCGCTCAACGCAGTGGCGCTGCAAGATACCAACCCTTGTCCGACACCGTGCCATGCAAAGGCACGTCCCAACTGGCTTGTGCCAATCTTTCAACTTTCTGGCATTCGTGGGCCAAGCCTAGCAACACCGGCTTCTTCCAGGCCTTGCGACGGCTCTGATAGGCCAGGCTGCGGTCATAGAACCCGCCACCCATTCCCAGGCGCCCGCCCACTTCATCGAAGCCGACCAGCGGTAGCAAGATCAGGTCCAGTGCCCAGATCTGGCGTTGCCGCGCCACCGATACGTGTGGTTCGAGGATGCGAAAACGATTGGGCCGCAGCTTTTCACCGTGCTCGATGCGCTGAAAGACCATTTTGGTTTTCGGCCAGGCGTTGAGCACGGGCAGGTAGGTGGTCTTGCCGCGTCGCTGGGCTTCGCGCAACAACAGGCGTGGGTCGATCTCGCAGTCATTGGGCAGGTACAGCGCAATATGCCGTGCTTTGCGAAACAGGGGGTGCTGCGCCAACTGTCGATAAAGGCCTTGGGCGGCCTGGCGCTGCTCGGCAGGCGACAGGGCGCGACGTGCATCGCGCAGCAGGCGGCGCAATTGCGGACGAGAGAGCGGCACGGTGTGGGTCATGGCGCGGTCGATCCTTGGGCGAGGCCCTCTCTGGCTGACCTCGCAAGACCCGAGCGGGCAGGGCTCGGATATAGAAAACTAGACTCCCCGACGAACCGCTGTCGGTGTAGCCCTTGAACCCGAAAGTTCAAGGTGGAGATTGCAGGGGGCGTTAAGGCTTTCCGTCAAGCGGACATGCACACCGGCCCAACGTGCAACCCCCGTGGTTGTGCGTATCGGCTCAGGGACATGACCGACTGGCAAGCACTCCAGGGAGCGGCGCAAGTATACCTGAAACTCAGCTCGGTTTTGAACCGGCTTCGTCCGACAGTGCCAGATCGACCCGCTCGAGCAGGTCGCGCACCTGTTCGCGCGTGGTGCCACCGGCCTGAACTTCGGGCTGGTCGTTCTTGTGCAGCAAGTCGTGAGTGATGTTCAGGGCGGCCATCACGGCGATGCGGTCGGCACCGATGACTTTGCCGCTGCTGCGGATTTCGCGCATCTTGCCGTCGAGGTAGCGGGCGGCGCTCACCAGGTTGCTGCG
>CAYVPI010000209.1:0-7448 GCA_964453495.1 uncultured Pseudomonas sp.
CGACCCCCGGCGTGACAGGCCGGTATTCTAACCGACTGAACTACCGCTGCGCGATGTGGACTTGCGTCCGGTTCCTCTCAAGGGTGCTTTCTTACGAAAGTACCTGGGTCAGGAACATCTCAGGAAGTGGTGGGTGATGACGGGATCGAACCGCCGACCCTCTGCTTGTAAGGCAGATGCTCTCCCGGCTGAGCTAATCACCCTTTGCTTCGCTGAGGCCGCGAAATTTACGCAGGTAGCGAACCTAAGTCAATAGCCTGTATGAAGTTTTTTTCAAAATGGTGGAAAAAGCAGCTTCAAGCTATAAGCTACAAGCGGCAAGAAACAGCAAAATCAAAAGCACACCGCGCACTGCTGTAGCTTGCGGCTTGCGGCTTGCGGCTTGCGGCTACGTGTAAATCATCTTCTTGGTCATGCCACCGTCGACCACAAACTCCTGGCCGGTGACAAAACCCGCATTCTTCGACAGCAACCAAGCCACCATTGCCGCCACGTCTTCGACCGTCCCTACCCTGCCCGCTGGATGCTGGGCATGGTCGGCTTCGGTCAGCGGCTGCGCACGGCGCTGGGAAGGATCACGCGCATCGATCCAACCCGGGCTTACGGCATTGACGCGGATTTCCGGGCCAAGGCTGATAGCCAGGGCGTGCGTCAAGGCCAACAATCCGCCCTTGCTCGCCGCATATGCCTCGGTATCGGGCTCCGATTGGCCTGCGCGGGTCGACGCCAGGTTGACGATGGCCCCGCAATGGGCGCGAAGATAAGGCGCACAATGCTTGGCCAGCAACATCGGCCCGCCAAGGTTGACCGCCAGCACACGGTTCCAGTGGGCGAGCTCAAGGCTTTCCAGGGTGGTGTTGTGAGGATCGGCGATGGCCGCATTGCATACCAGCGCGTCGAGCCGGCCGAACTGGCCCAGCACTTGGGCAACGCCGCTGACGACCTGCTTCTCGTCGGCCACATCCATGCCGACGAACCAGGCATTCTCACCCAGCGCCTTGGCCACCCTGGAGCCGCGAGCGCGGTCCAGGTCGGTCAATACCACTTGCCAGCCCTCGCTGATGAGCCAGGCGGCTATCCCCAGGCCGATACCCCGTGCCGCACCGGTGACCAGCGCAACACGGCCGTTGTGGCTCCTGCTGCGCTGTGCGGACCAGTCGATCACAAGGCAGCCAGCCCGCGCGCCAGATCCGCTTGCAGGTCGGCAACGTCTTCAAGGCCCACTGCCACGCGGATCAAGCTGTCGCCAATACCCGCTGCAGAACGCTCTTGCGGCGAGAGGCGGCCGTGGGACGTGGTAGCCGGGTGGGTGATGGTGGTTTTGCTGTCGCCCAGGTTAGCCGTGATCGAAATCAGACGAGTGGCATCGATGAAACGCCAGGCGCCCTCCTTACCTCCCTTGACCTCAAAACTCACCACCGCGCCGAAACCGCGCATCTGGCGCTTGGCCAGCGCGTGCTGCGGGTGGCTTTCCAGGCCAGCGTAATGCACCTTCTCGATACCGTCCTGCCGCTCCAGCCATTCGGCCAACACCTGGGCATTGGCACAATGTGCCCGCATGCGCAGGTTGAGGGTTTCCAGGCCCTTGAGGAAGATCCAGGCATTGAAGGGGCTCAACGACGGCCCTGCAGTACGCAGGAAGCCGACCACCTCCTTCATGTGCTCGCTGCGCCCGGCAACCACGCCGCCCATGCAACGGCCCTGGCCGTCGATGAACTTGGTCGCCGAATGCACGACGATGTCGGCACCCAGCTTGAGCGGCTGCGCCAGTGCCGGCGTGCAGAAGCAGTTATCCACAACCAGCAATGCACCCTTGGCATGAGCCACTTCAGCCAGAGCTGCGACATCCACGAGTTCAGCCAGTGGGTTTGACGGCGACTCGACGAACAGCAGGCGGGTATTGGCCTTGATGGCCTTTTCCCAACCCGCCACATCGGCCAGAGGCACGTAGTCCACTTCCACACCAAAGCGCTTGAAGTACTTTTCAAACAGGCTGATGGTCGAACCGAATACGCTCTGGGAGACCAGCACGTGATCGCCAGCGCTGCACAGGCTCATCACCGTGGACAGGATCGCCGACATACCGGTCGAGGTCGCGACTGCCTGTTCGGCCCCTTCCAGGGCCGCGATGCGCTCTTCGAACGCACGTACGGTCGGGTTGGTATAACGCGAATAAACGTTGCCCGGCACTTCACCCGCAAACCGCGCGGCAGCATCGGCTGCCGTGCGGAACACATAGCTGGAGGTGAAGAACAGCGGATCGCCGTGTTCACCTTCCGGCGTGCGGTGCTGGCCGGCACGAACGGCGAGCGTGTCGAAAGCGACCCCTTCGAGGTCGCTGTCCAGTCGCCCGGCATCCCATTCCTGTGTCATGCCGCCTGCTCCTTAGTTGTTGTAGAGGTCGATGATCGCGCTGACAACCTGGGTCTTGACCTTGGAAGCGTCGTTACGCGCCTGCTCGATCTTGTCCAGGTAAGCCTCGTCGACGTCGCCGGTCACGTACTTGCCGTCGAACACTGCGCAGTCGAAATGCTCGATCTTGATCTTGCCGCCGCCGACAGCCTCGATCAGGTCAGGCAGGTCCTGGTAGACCAGCCAGTCGGCGCCGATCAGGTCGGCGACGTCCTGGGTGCTGCGGTTATGGGCGATCAGTTCGTGAGCGCTCGGCATGTCAATGCCATAAACGTTAGGGAAACGCACGGCAGGTGCGGCCGAGCAGAAGTAGACGTTCTTGGCGCCGGCTTCGCGGGCCATCTGGATGATCTGCTTGCACGTGGTGCCGCGTACGATGGAGTCGTCCACCAGCATTACGTTCTTGCCGCGGAATTCCAGCTCGATGGCGTTGAGCTTCTGGCGTACCGATTTCTTGCGCGCAGCCTGGCCTGGCATGATGAAGGTACGGCCGATGTAGCGGTTCTTGACGAAGCCTTCGCGGAACTTGACGCCCAGGTGGTTGGCCAATTCCAGTGCAGCGGTACGGCTGGTGTCGGGAATCGGGATGACCACGTCGATGTCGTGATCCGGACGCTCGCGCAGGATCTTCTCGGCCAGCTTCTCGCCCATGCGCAGGCGCGCCTTGTAGACCGAAACGCCGTCAATGATCGAATCCGGGCGCGCCAGGTAGACGTGCTCGAAGATGCATGGCGTCATTTGCGGGTTGGTCGCGCACTGACGGGTGTGCAACTGGCCGTCTTCGGTGATGTAGACCGCTTCGCCCGGTGCCAGGTCGCGAATCAGGGTAAAGCCCAGCACGTCCAGGGAGACGCTTTCGGAGGCGATCATGTACTCGACGCCTTCGTCGGTATGACGCTGGCCGAACACGATCGGACGAATGGCGTTAGGGTCGCGGAAACCGACGATACCGTAGCCAGTAATCATCGCAACGACGGCGTAGCCACCGCGGCAGCGGTTGTGCACGTCGGTGACGGCAGCGAACACATCTTCTTCGGTCGGCTGCAGCTTGCCGCGCACCGCCAGCTCATGGGCGAATACGTTGAGCAGCACTTCCGAGTCGGAGCTGGTGTTGACGTGGCGCAGGTCCGATTCGTAGATCTCCTTGGCCAGTTGCTCGACGTTGGTGAGGTTACCGTTGTGCGCCAGGGTGATGCCGTACGGCGAGTTGACGTAGAACGGCTGGGCCTCAGCCGACGTCGAACTGCCTGCGGTTGGGTAACGCACATGGCCGATGCCCATGTGCCCGACCAGGCGCTGCATATGGCGCTGCTGGAACACATCACGCACCAGGCCGTTGTCCTTGCGCAGGAATAACCGGCCCTCATGGCTGGTCACAATACCGGCAGCGTCCTGGCCGCGGTGCTGGAGGACGGTTAGCGCGTCATACAGCGCCTGATTGACGTTCGACTTACCGACGATACCGACGATGCCACACATGCGACGCAACCCCTACTTGAATAAATCTGAACTGAACACGACTCAAGGCGTCTTGGGCCCCAGGAGGTGTTCCTTGAACGGAAGATCAGCCGGTGCGCTGATTCCGCTGGCGAGCCACTGACTGGTCATCCCCAGAACGAGGTTTTTCGACCAGTCTGCAACCAAAAGAAATTGTGGCACGAGCTTCGACTCCTGCCACCAGTGGTCCTGTTGTACCGGCCCAAGGCTCAACAGCCCGACGCCGACGACCACCAGCAGGACGCCACGCGCCGCGCCGAAGGCCATGCCGAGGAAACGATCGGTACCGGACAATCCAGTAACGCGTATCAGTTCGCCGATGAGAAAATTGATCATAGCGCCCACCAGCAAGGTGGCGACGAATAGAATGGTACACCCGGCGATCACGCGTGCCGATGGTGTTTGGATGTAGCTTTCCAGGTAGGGTGACAGACCGCCACCAAACATCCAGGCGACGGCACCGGCGATGATCCAGGTGAGCAACGACAAGGCTTCCTTGACGAAACCGCGGCTCAAACTGATCAGTGCGGAGATGGCGATGATCGCAATGATCGCCCAGTCAACCCAGGTAAATGCCACAGTGCAGCCTACTGACGGATAAGGCGGCGCATTTTAGCAGAGCCCATGCCCGTCGGTAAGCAGCGATTGTCGGTCATGTGTGCTTTATCAGTTTCGCTCAGGCTGGAAACGCACGACAAAACCCTTGAGCTTCTGCTGGCGCCCCAGCAGGTCACGCAGGCGTTCGGCTTCGGCGCGCTCGATCAACGGCCCGACGAATACCCGGTTCATGCCATCGGCAGAGCGGATATAGGCGTTGTAGCCCTGGCTGCGCAGGGACTTTTGCAGGTTGTCAGCACTGGCGCGATTGGACAGGCTGGCCAATTGCACCGACCAACTGACTGGCAGACCATTGGCATCGACCTTTTTCGGCGCCTCCGGCTTGGCCGCTGGCGCAGTTGCAACCGTGGCTGCTGGCGCAGGCTTGGCTGCCGGCGCCGGGTTTGGCGCAGGCGCCACGGCGGGCGCAGCCGGAGCCGAAGGCAAGGCTGGAACCGACGGTATTGGAGCGATCGGCGTGCTCGGCGCCTGTTGCGCCACTTCGCTGTCGGTAGGTACCGGCTCATCGGTGGGTACCGGCTCAGGCACCTGGACCGGCTCGACCTGCACTTTCGGCAACTCTGGCGTAGCGGGCGCGGCCGGCGCCTCAACGCGCACCTGGCGCAGCTCGTCCTCGCGGGAAAACAGCATCGGCAGGAAGATCACCGCCAGCGCCACCAGCACCAGCGCACCGACCATGCGCTGCTTGACCACGTTATCGAGCAATGCCATCTGCCATCTCCTCCTTGGCGTGGCGGGCCAGCCAATCCAGGGCTTCGCCGACACAGTAAAATGATCCGAACAGCAGAATTTCGTCCTCAGCCGTCGCCTTGTCACATTGCGCCTGCAATGCAGCCTGCACGCTGTCATGGGCCGTCACCGACGCTCCAAGGCTCTGCAGTGCCGCGCGCAACTGCGAGGCCTCACGGGTGCGTGTGGTGGGCAAAGGTGCAACAGCCCAATCCTGGACCTGCCCTTGCAACGGCGCCAACACCCCCTCCAGATCCTTGTCTGCCAGCAACCCGAACACCGCCAGGCGCTTGCCCTTGGGTGGTCGAGCGGCCAGGCGTCGAGCCAGGTACTCGGCTGCATGAGGATTATGGCCGACATCGAGCAGCAGCGTGAGGGACTTGCCCTGCCAATTGAACCGACGGCGATCCAGACGGCCAACCACACGCGTGGCTTGCAGGGCGCAGGCGATCTGCCCCGCATCCCATGGCAGGTCGAGCAGCAGATAAGCCTGCAGCGCCAGCGCCGCATTCTCCATGGGCAGATCCAGCAGCGGCAGGCCCGTCAGTTCGACTTGCTGGCCCGCACCGTTGCGCCCACGCCAGTGCCAATCGAGGTCGGTAATGCCCAGGTCATAATCGCGCCCGCGCAGAAAAAACGGGCACTGCAGCTGCGAAGCCTGATCCAGCAATGGCTGAGGTGGGTCGAGGTCACCACACAGGGCCGGCCGGCCCTGACGGAAAATCCCGGCCTTTTCGAATGCCACCGATTCACGGCTGTCGCCCAGCCAGTCGGCGTGATCGATGCCGATGCTGGTCACCAGCGCCAGGTCCGCATCGATCAGGTTGACCGCATCCAGCCGCCCACCAAGGCCGACTTCCAGCACCACGGCATCCAGGCCGCTGCGCTGGAACAACCAGAATGCCGCCAGGGTGCCCATTTCGAAATACGTCAGGGAGGTCTCGCCACGCCCTGCTTCGATAGCAGCGAAGGCTTCGCACAGGGCCTGATCGCTGGCTTCGACGCCATCGATTTGCACCCGCTCGTTATAACGCAACAGGTGCGGCGAGCTGTAAACGCCCACCTTCAGCCCCTGGGAGCGCAACAGCGAAGCGATAAACGCGCAAGTCGAGCCCTTGCCATTGGTACCGGTAACCGTTATCACCCTTGGCGCCGGCCGCCCCAGCCCAAGCTGGGTTGCCACCTCTTGCGAACGCGCAAGGCCCATGTCGATGGCCGAAGGGTGCAATTGCTCGAGATAGGCGAGCCAGTCGCCAAGGGTGCGCTCGGTCATACCGTGGCTGGCGCCGGCGGCACGACCATCGGCTCGATCGGCGTGGCCACGAAGGTCGGGCTCGGCAGGCCCATGAACTGAGCCAGCAGGCTGCCCAGGCGCGGGCGCAGCTCTTGACGCGAAATGATCAGGTCGATGGCGCCGTGTTCGATCAGGAACTCACTGCGCTGGAAGCCTTCAGGCAGCTTTTCGCGTACGGTCTGCTCGATAACACGCGGGCCGGCGAAACCCACCAGCGCCTTGGGTTCGGCAACAATCACATCACCCAGCATCGCCAGGCTCGCCGATACACCACCGTAGACCGGGTCGGTCAGCACGGAGATGAACGGCAGGCCTTCTTCGCGCAGGCGTGCCAGCACTGCGGACGTCTTGGCCATCTGCATCAGGGAAATCAGCGCTTCCTGCATGCGCGCACCACCGGAAGCGGCGAAGCACACCAGCGGGCAGCGGTTTTCCAGGGCATAGTTGGCCGCGCGCACGAAACGCTCGCCAACGATGGCGCCCATCGAGCCGCCCATGAAATTGAATTCGAAGGCGCAGGCCACTACAGGCATGCCCAACAGCGTACCGCTCATCGACACCAGGGCGTCTTTCTCACCGGTCTGCTTTTGCGCAGCGGTCAGGCGGTCCTTGTACTTCTTGCCATCGCGAAACTTCAGGCGATCCACCGGCTCGAGATCAGCGCCCAACTCGGCACGACCTTCAGCATCGAGGAAGATGTCCAGGCGAGCGCGCGCACCGATGCGCATGTGGTGGTTGCACTTGGGGCAGACATCCAGGGTCTTTTCCAGCTCCGGACGATAGAGCACCGCTTCACAGGACGGGCACTTGTGCCACAGCCCCTCGGGAACCGAGCTTTTCTTCACCTCGGAACGCATGATCGAAGGGATCAGTTTGTCTACTAACCAGTTGCTCATGC
>CAYVPI010000210.1:0-7397 GCA_964453495.1 uncultured Pseudomonas sp.
TGCAGGCAGAAGTCTTCTTCGTCGAGGGTTTCGGCCAGGTGAGTGTGCAGGCGTACGTCGAGTTCTTCGGCAAGCTCGGCACTGGCGCGCATGATTTCGGGCGTGACCGAGAACGGCGAGCAAGGCGCCAGGGCGATCTGGATACGGGCGCCGTCGCCGCGCTCATGGTAGGTGTGGATAAGCCGCTGGCTGTCGGCAAGGATGACTTCGCCCTGTTGCACGGTCTGCTGGGGTGGCAAGCCGCCATCGGCTTCGCCCAGGCTCATGGAACCACGGGTCAGCATGGCGCGCATGCCCAGCTCGCGGACAGTCTCGACCTGCACATCGATGGCGTTTTCCAGGCCGTCGGGGAACAGGTAGTGATGGTCGGCCGCTGTGGTGCATCCCGACAGCAACAGTTCAGTCAGAGCTACGGTGCTGGCCAGCTTCAGTTTGGCCGGGGTCAACCGCGCCCAAACCGGGTACAGGGTCTTCAGCCAAGGGAACAGCGGCTCGTTGACCACCGGTGCCCAGGCACGGGTCAGGGTTTGGTAGAAGTGGTGATGGGTGTTGATCAGACCAGGCAGTACCACGTGTTCACGGGCATCGAAAACCTGTGCACAAGGGCTGGTGGGTTGCTGGCCGAGGCCGAGCACTTCGGTGATCACGCCGTTTTCCAGCACCAAGCCGCCACGGGCGTCCAGGCTGTTGGCAGTGAAAATGGCCAGGGGGTTTTTTAACCAGATGCGGGTCGCAGGCATTTGCCGGCTCCTCTGAAAGTGGGTTCAGGTTCGCCAGCTCAGTGTTGCCCTGTCTGCTGATCCAGGTCCGCCGCGGGGGCGAGGCATTCAGTCTACTGCCTCGCCGCAGCCGATTCAATTGCCCGTTACGGGCACCGGCTTACCAGATCAGGCTGTCGCCCTTGTAATTGATGAACCACAGTCCGCCCTTGCCGGCGTAGGCCTTGACCTGCTCGACGAGCCCTGAAGTACTGGTATCGATGTCCAGGTCGGCGCCTTCGCCACCCATATCCGTCTTGACCCAGCCCGGGTGCATGGCCAGCACGGTCACCGTCGGGTCGGCCAACTGGGTGACGAACGTATTGGTCATGGAGTTAAGTGCAGCCTTGCTGGCTTTGTACAACGCCAGTTCCGGTGCATCCGGCATGGTGACACTGCCCAATATCGAGCTCATGAAGGCAATCACCCCGGTACTGCTGCGGATTTGTTCGGCAAAGCGCTGGGCCAGGCGTATGGGGGCAATGGCGTTGGTCATGAACAACTCGCCGACGTCCTGTTCGCGGGCCACTTCGGCGTTTTGTTCAAGCGGGCCCTTGATGCCGGCATTGACGAATAACACGTCGAAGACCTGGCCATGCAGCTGATTGCACAATTGGTCCAACTGTTGGCGATTATTCATGTCCAGGGCTTTGATCTGCACGCCGGCCAATGCGCGCAAGGCGTCAGCTTTTTCCGGATCGCGCACGGTAGCGGTTACCTTCCAGCCGTCTTCATGCAGACGCTGGACCAGGCCAAGGCCTAGCCCGCGCGAGGCGCCGATGATCAATGCGGTTTTTGTGGTGGCCATGATGATTTCCTTATGTCGCAAGCTGATGATCGACACACTGCCTCAGTCCGTCCGAGCAGTAAATGCCAATAGAAACCGGTTAAAAAATGATCACATTGGGCCGGGCGCTGCTCGACAAGCCATTTAGGCAGGCGTGCACGGGTTATCCACAGATTGCTCCACAGTATCTGTGCGCAAGCGAAAGGGGTGGATATAAGCGCCCATCGGCTATTTCCCAAATGCGATAAACGCCGCTAACCGGCTGATTTTTAGGCGAATGGAGCTGTATCGGCAGCAGTTGATCAAAATCTGATCGACTGGCTGCAGGCCACGGCATTAAAGGCTTGCAGGCAAATGTGCAGAGCTTATCCACAGCCGGATGCACAGTAGATGTGGGCAATTGTTAAACGTTTGCGTCATAACGCTGCAGGCGGATTCGGCCACGACTCAAATCCGCCAGTTGCCGCTGCAGCGGCTCGATGAGTGCCTCGCCCAGGGACAGTTCGAGGTCGATGCCATTACCAGTGAAGGTTTCATTCACGATCAGCCCATCGACCTCGGCCACACGGATTTTCAGCAGCGCCAATTCATTGAAGCCACAACTGCAAGTAACCTTCACCCGACTGACCAACAAGCGTTTTTCTGACTGTTGCAGGCATTTGTTGGCACCGCCCCCATAGGCTCGGGCCAAGCCGCCGGTGCCCAGTTGGATACCGCCGTACCAGCGGATGACCAGCACCACGACCTGGTCGCAATCCTGGGCTTCGATGGCTGCCAAAATCGGTCGCCCGGCGGTGCCCCCGGGTTCACCGTCATCGGTGCTACGGTACTGGTCGCCAAGTTTCCAGGCCCAGCAGTTGTGCGATGCGTCGGCTTCGCTGAAACGTTCGATAAAGGCCTGGGCCTCGGCAACGCTGGTGATAGGGGCGGCAAGGGTGATGAAGCGGCTCTTGCGAATCTCTTCGCGAAACTCGCAAGGGCCGAGGAGGGTAGAGGGCATGTGCAATTATCAGTTGGGGGGCGTCAAGCCGCAGCCTTTGAGGATAATGTGGATAAGGTTATTGCCGGCTTCTTCCATATCCTGTTTGGTCAGGCGACTGCGGCCGGTCACCCGGCAGATCTGGGTGGCGAAATCAGCATAGTGCTGGGTGCTGCCCCATAGAAGAAAGATCAGATGAACAGGGTCGATCGGATCCATCTTGCCCGCGGCAATCCAAGCCTGGAATACCCCGGCACGGTCCTGGAACCAAGCGCGGTAGTCCTGATTGAAGTACTCATTCAAGCATTCGCCGCCGCTGATGATTTCCATGGCGAAAATACGCGAGGCTTGTGGGTTGCGCCGGGAGAATTCCATTTTGGCGCGGATGTAGCTGCTCAAGGCCTGGGCCGGGTCGTCGTCGGCGCTCAAGGCGTTGAAGGTGCTGTCCCACAATTCAAGGATGTTGCTCAGCACCGCAACGTAAAGCCCCAGCTTATTGGTGAAATAGTAATGCAGATTGGCCTTGGGCAGCCCGGCGTTCAGCGCGATGGTGTTCATGCTGGTGCCTTTATAGCCGTGGCGAGCGAACTCGTTTTCGGCGGCCTTGATAATGGCTTCTTCATTCTTCTGGCGGATTCGACTGGCAGGTTTACCGATGGCTTGGGCGCGATGCGCCGGAACTTCTAAGGTCATGGGCGGTTCCGAACAGTTCGTATGGGGGCAACCTGTGCACTGATAGCGCACAGTAACGCAACAGACAAGCATTTCGCACAACCCTCAGCGGGTGGCGGCCAGACTCTCCAGGAAACTTTCCAATACCAGGTGCGGGCGCCGGCCCTTGCGGGTGACCCAGCACAGGTTCAGGTCATAGAACCGTTCGCTGGCCTTGAGCGCGCGCAAGCGTCCTTGTTGCACCCAGAAACTGGCGTAATGGTCGGGCAGGTAGCCGATATAGCGCCCGGTCAGGATCAGGAACGCCATGCCCTCGCGGTCCGAGGCACTGGCGGTGCAGTTGAGCCGCTGATAGAGGGCCTGGATCTCGGCGGGCAGACGAAAAGTCGGGGCAATCGCATCCTGGGCATCGAGCCGATCGTCGCCAAGCTCGCCGTCATCGACATAGAACAGCGGATGGCCGACCGCACAGTAAAGCTGCGAGCGTTCACCGTAGAGAAATTCGTATTCCAGCCCCGACAGCGGGCTTGCCTGGGGGACGACGCCGACGTGCAGGCTGCCATCGAGCACGCCTTGTTCGACCTGGCTGGGGGCGATCATGCGGATCTGGATGCGTACGTCCGGGCCGCGGTCCTTGAGTTGGGCCAGGGCATGGGTAATGCGCATGTGCGGCAGGGTCACCAGGTTGTCGGTAAGACCAATGTTCAATTCGCCGCGCAAGTGTTGGTGCAGGCCATTGACCTCGGTGCGAAAGCTTTCCAGGGCACCGAGCAATTGCAGGGCCGACTGGTAGACCTCACGGCCTTCCTCGGTCAGGGAAAAGCCGGCGCGGCCCCGTTGGCACAGGCGCAACCCAAGGCGCTGCTCAAGGTCACTCATTTGCTGGCTGATCGCCGAGCGGCCAATGCCCAGCACGTTCTCGGCGGCCGAGAAGCCACCGCACTCCACCACGCTACGGAAGATCTTCAACAGGCGGATATCGAAATCGCTGACTTGGGCAAGGGCTTCCTGACGACGGCTCATAGTTTAGTAACCAGCTAACTGAAGATTAGAAAAGTAGGCTTTTCCAGACTTTATCCTCGTGACAACTTAGGAGCAACAAAGCTTGTCTATAAAACTGCATAACACCTTGCGAGGTCTTGTTCATGAATCTGCCTGAAAACGCACCCGTCGGTCTGGCCAGCCAGCTCAAGCTCGATGCCCACTGGATGCCGTACACCGCTAACCGCAATTTCCAGCGCGACCCACGTTTGATCGTGGCCGCCGAAGGCAGTTACCTGACCGATGACAAGGGCCGCAAAATCTACGACGCCTTGTCCGGCCTGTGGACCTGCGGTGCCGGTCATACCCGCAAGGAAATCCAGGAAGCCGTTGCCCGCCAGCTGGGCGTGCTTGACTACTCGCCGGCGTTCCAGTTCGGCCACCCGCTGTCTTTCCAGTTGGCCGAGAAAATCACCGACCTGACCCCGGGCAACCTCAACCACGTCTTCTATACCAACTCCGGCTCCGAGTGCTGTGACACCGCGGTGAAGATGGTGCGTGCCTACTGGCGCTTGAAGGGCCAGGCGACCAAGACCAAGCTGATCGGCCGCGCCCGTGGCTACCACGGCGTGAACATCGCCGGTACCAGCCTGGGCGGCGTCAACGGCAACCGTAAGATGTTCGGCCAATTGCTCGACGTCGACCACATCCCGCACACCGTGCTGCCAGGCAATGCCTTCTCCAAGGGCATGCCAGAGGAGGGCGGTATCGCCCTGGCCGACGAAATGCTCAAACTGATCGAGTTGCATGACGCCTCGAACATTGCCGCGCTGATCGTCGAGCCGCTGGCCGGTTCCGCAGGGGTGCTGCCACCACCGAAGGGCTACCTCAAGCGCCTGCGCGAGATTTGCGACCAGCACAACATTCTGCTGATCTTCGACGAAGTCATCACCGGCTTCGGCCGCATGGGGGCCATGACCGGTGCCGAAGCCTTCGGCGTCACTCCTGACCTGATGTGCATCGCCAAGCAAGTCACCAACGGCGCCATCCCGATGGGCGCGGTGATCGCCAGCAGCGAGATCTACCAGACTTTCATGAACCAGCCGACTCCGGAATATGCCGTGGAATTCCCACATGGCTACACCTACTCGGCACACCCGGTTGCCTGCGCCGCAGGTATTGCCGCGCTGGACCTGCTGCAGAAGGAAAAGCTGGTGCAACAGGCAGCCGAACTGGCTCCGCACTTCGAGAGCGTGTTGCATGGCGTGAAGGGGGCGAAGAACGTCGTCGACATCCGTAACTACGGCCTGGCCGGCGCGATTCAGATTGCCGCACGGGATGGCGATGCCATCGTCCGTCCATACGAAGCGGGTATGAAACTGTGGAAAGCCGGCTTCTATGTGCGCTTTGGCGGCGACACCCTGCAGTTCGGGCCGACCTTCAACAGCAAGCCGCAAGAGCTTGACCGCCTGTTCGATGCCGTCGGCGAAGCCCTGAACCAGATCGACTGATCCCTCTTTATGTAACAGGGGCGAGCTGACTCGCCTCTGATCCAGCCCCTTTAGGAGTTTTGCATGAGCACTATCCAGCACCTGATCAATGGCGACCTGATTAGCGCCAGTGACCGTACGGCTGATGTTTTCAACCCATCGACCGGCCAGGCCATCCATAAAGTGGCATTGGCCAGCCGCGCCACGATGCAATTGGCTATCGATGCTGCCAAGGCCGCATTCCCGGCATGGCGCAATACCCCGCCAGCCAAGCGTGCCCAGGTATTGTTCCGTTTCAAGCAACTGCTTGAACAGAACGAAGCCCGCATTTCCCAACTCATCAGTGAAGAACACGGCAAGACCCTGGAAGACGCCGCGGGCGAATTGAAGCGTGGTATCGAGAACGTCGAGTACGCCTGTGCAGCGCCAGAAGTGCTCAAAGGCGAATACAGCCGCAACGTTGGCCCGAACATCGACGCCTGGTCCGACTTCCAGCCCTTGGGCGTAGTTGCCGGGATCACCCCGTTCAACTTTCCGGCGATGGTGCCGCTGTGGATGTACCCATTGGCCATTGCCTGCGGTAACTGCTTCATCCTCAAGCCGTCTGAGCGTGACCCAAGTTCCACGCTCTTGATCGCTCAACTGATGCACGAAGCCGGCCTGCCTAACGGCGTGCTCAACGTGGTGCATGGTGACAAGGAAGCGGTGGATGCGCTGATCGAGGCACCGGAAGTCAAAGCGCTGAGCTTTGTCGGTTCGACCCCGATTGCCGAGTACATCTACAGCGAAGGCACCAAGCGCGGCAAGCGCGTGCAGGCACTGGGCGGGGCCAAGAACCACGCGGTACTGATGCCCGATGCCGACTTGGACAATGCCGTGAGCGCACTGATGGGTGCTGCCTACGGTTCGTGCGGTGAGCGTTGCATGGCTATCTCGGTTGCCGTTTGCGTGGGTGATCAGGTTGCCGACGCATTGGTTGCCAAGCTGGTCCCCCAGATCAAGGCACTGAAAATCGGTGCTGGCACCTCCTGTGGTCTGGACATGGGCCCACTGGTGACCGGTCAGGCTCGCGACAAGGTCGCAGGTTACGTGGAAGACGGTGTGCAGGCTGGCGCCAAACTGGTGGTCGATGGCCGTGGCCTGGTGGTACCAGGTAATGAAGAAGGCTTCTTCCTGGGTGGCTGCCTGTTCGACAACGTCACCCCCGAAATGCGCATCTATAAAGAAGAGATCTTTGGTCCAGTGTTGTGCGTCGTGCGCGTGAACAGCCTGGAAGAAGCCATGCAACTGATCAATGATCACGAATATGGCAACGGTACCTGCATCTTCACACGTGACGGTGAAGCGGCGCGTCTGTTCTGCGATGAGATCGAAGTCGGCATGGTTGGCGTCAACGTACCACTGCCGGTACCGGTCGCGTATCACAGCTTCGGCGGCTGGAAGCGTTCGCTGTTTGGCGACCTGCATGCTTATGGCCCGGATGGTGTGCGCTTCTACACTCGCCGCAAGGCAATCACCCAGCGCTGGCCGCAACGCGCCAGCCATGAGGCTTCGCAATTTGCGTTCCCAAGTCTCTGAGTAGCAGTTGCAAGCTACAAGCAGGTGCGACGCAATTGCGCTTGAAGCTTGTGGCTTGCAGCCAAAACGCCCCCACTGCAACAAAGTTGAAATAAGTCCTTGACGCCCCTGCGGATCCCTCTATAATTCGCCCCACTTCTGGCGCAGTCGAA
>CAYVPI010000211.1:0-7348 GCA_964453495.1 uncultured Pseudomonas sp.
GGAACGGGTGTCCGGATGTTGGTGGGCTGAGTGTCCGGATGGCGTGGAATCCGCAGGGCCCCATGGGGCGCCTCGAATGTGGAGAATGAGTGATGAGTTTCAACCAGGTCCGTCAGCGCCGTTTGTCCGACGATATTGTCGAGCGGCTCGAGGGGATGATTCTTGAAGGGACGTTGAAGGCCGGCGAACGCCTGCCAGCCGAGCGCGTGCTGGCCGAGCAGTTCGGGGTTTCGCGGCCGTCATTACGTGAGGCCATTCAGAAGCTGGTGGCCAAGGGCATGCTGGTCAGCCGCCAGGGTGGCGGCAATTTTGTGATCGAAACCCTGGGTTCGACGTTCAGCGATCCCTTGCTGCAGTTGTTGGAAAACAACCCCGAGGCCCAGCGTGACCTGTTGGAGTTCCGTCACACGCTTGAGGGGTCCTGCGCCTACTATGCGGCGTTGCGTGCAACCGAGCCTGACCGCGAGCGGCTCAAGGCGGCGTTCGAGAGGCTGCAGGATTGCTACACCCGGGTAGACGAAGTCAGCAGGGCGCAAGAGGGCGAGGCCGATGCCAGCTTTCACCTGGCCATTGCCGAGGCCAGCCACAATGCTGTGCTATTGCACACGATCCGCGGGCTGTTTGACCTGCTCAAGCGCAATGTGGTGACCAACATCGGTGGCATGTACAAGCAGCGCAGCGAAACGCGCGACATGCTGATCAGTCAGCACCGCGAGCTTTACCTGGCGATCATCGAAGGGCGGGCGCAGGATGCGCGCGAGGTGTCCAGCCGGCATATTTTGTATGTGCAGGAAGTGCTGGATGAAGTGCGCGAGGAAGTGCAGCGCGTGGCTCGGGCCGAGCGGCGCAAGGGGTTGTAGTGCAATTGCGAGCGCTTTGCGCTCGATCGCTGGCAAGCCAGCTCCTACAGGGTAACGTACAGTTTTCACCCGTGGGGGCTGGCTTGTCGGATCGCCGCACCGCAGCGATGAGGCCGGTGAGGAAAAAGACTGACCTCAGTCGTCCTTGCCCTTAGTCCGCACCGCACGCTGCAACTCGCGATCGGAATCGCGCTCGCGTTCGGTGTGGCGCTTGTCGTATTCCTTCTTGCCTTTGCCCAGGGCAATCTCGCACTTGATCAAGTGCTTGCTCCAGTAAAGCGACAAGGCAACGCAGGCGTAACCTTTTTGCTGAACCTGGGCGAACAGCTTTTCCAGTTCGCGGCGGTTGAGCAACAGTTTGCGGGTGCGTGTCGGGTCGGCGATAACGTGGGTGCTGGCCGTAGTCAGCGGGGTGATATGGCTACCCATCAGCCAGGCCTCGCCATCCTTGAGCAGCACGTAGCTGTCAACCAATTGTGCCTTGCCGGCACGCAGACTTTTTACTTCCCAGCCGGCCAGGACCAGACCAGCCTCGAACTTGTGCTCGACGAAGTAATCGTGTCGCGCCTTCTTGTTCTGCGCGATGGTCCCTGTTGGGTGTTTCTTTGTTTTAGCCATAGGGGGCGCATTATATGCAGTCGTTGCGTTGTCGGCTACGGGTATGCTGCATGCTTGAGCAGCTTGATTGAATCCCGGACAATGCAAGCCGATTTTATTGATGCGCTTATGTGGCGCCCCTCGGCATTCGTGAAGTGTTTGCCGCTCAGTTTTGGAAGTGACGCCTGCATGACAACGCATATTCAACGTTCGGCCTTGCTGCCTTACCCTGCTCAGGCACTGTATGACCTGGTCAACGACGTCGCTCGCTACCCGGAATTCTTGCCATGGTGTTCATCCACCAAGGTGCTGGAGGCCAGCGACGAGCACATGCGTGCCAGCCTGGCGGTGGCCAAGGGTGGGCTGAGCCAGCAATTTGTGACGCGCAATACCCTGGTGCCGGGCAATTCCATAGAAATGAACCTGGAAGAGGGACCATTCAGTCAGTTGCACGGCCTGTGGATTTTCAAGCCGCTGGGTGAAAAGGCCTGCAAGATCAGCCTGGACCTCTCGTTCGACTATGCCGGGCCGCTGGTGCGAGCCACCCTGGGGCCGCTATTCAACCAGGCAGCCAATACCCTGGTCGACGCCTTTTGCCAGCGGGCCAAGCAACTTCATGGCTGAGCCTTCGATCGAGGTTGAAGTCGTCTTCGCTGCGGTTGGCCGGCAATTGCTGTTGAAGGTGGCGGTGCCTGCAGGTACCCACTTGCGTGAGGCTGTCAGGTTGTCTGGAATGGCTGGGCGATTTCCCGAGTGGAACCTGGATGAGTGTCCGATAGGAATCTTTGGGCGGGTCATTGCTGAGCCGCAATCCAGGCTGGTTCAGGCGGGAGACCGGATCGAGCTGTATCGCCCCTTGCTGGCCGACCCGAAAGAGGTGCGTAAACTGCGCGCTGCCAAGGCGGCCCAGGCCAAAGCTGCGAAGCCTTGAGCCAGACAATAAAAAGCCCGGCTAGCCGGGCCTTTTAGTTTGCAGCATGTTGCTTAGCGGGTTTCCAGCGGTTCCGGGCTCGGAACCGGGATCACTTCAACCTTGTCGACGTCTTTCTGGATCTGGTCCAGGGTCGAGCCAGGCTTAGGTGGTGCTTCTGGCTTGGCTTCAGGCTGAACGGGTTGTGCGGGCTTTGCAGGTTCAGTCGGCGTTACCGTGGTGCTGGTTTCACCCATGATGGCTTCGTCGCGGCTGACGCCCGGCATGAAATCGCCCGACAGGCCCGACAATTGATCGCTATCATTAAAGAATATGCTGATGCGTTCCTGTTGGCGTTGGCCACCGCCTGGCTGCAGGCTATACAGGTAATCCCATCGATTGGTATGGAACGTATCGAGGATCAGCGGGTTGCCCATGATAAACCGTACTTGCTTGCGGGTCATTCCCGGGCGTAATTGGTCTATCATGTCTTGCGTGACGACATTGCCCTGCTGGATGTCGATTTTGTAAACCCCGGGGAAGGAGCAACCGGCGAGTGCGAGCAGTCCCACAAGGGTGAGGCTGGTTAGCAAGAGCTTGGTGTTTTGCATCGGTGGGCGACTTCCACTATCTTGGCTGGACAACGTAAACCCCGATCATACCCGTATTAAGAGAAGCTGCGAAGCAGCATCGGCGAGAAAGCTGACCATGGTTGAAAATAGCGAACTACGAAAAGTCGGCCTCAAGGTGACACTGCCTCGAGTCAAAATTCTACAGATGCTCGATTCGACCGAGCAACGACACATGAGTGCCGAGGATGTCTATAAGGCACTGATGGAGGCAGGCGAAGATGTGGGCCTGGCCACGGTTTACCGTGTTCTGACCCAATTCGAGGCTGCAGGTTTGGTGGTGCGCCATAACTTCGATGGCGGCCATGCGGTCTTCGAGTTGGCCGATGGTGGCCACCACGACCATATGGTCAACGTGGAGTCCGGAGAAGTCATCGAATTCTTCGACACTGAAATTGAAAAGCGTCAAAAGGAAATCGTGGCCGAGCACGGCTTTGAACTGGTCGATCACAACCTGGTGTTGTACGTCCGCAAGAAGAAGTAAGTGCTGGCGCTGCATCATTGTGCAGCCTTCGAAGGCGACCTCAGGGTCGCCTTCGTGCATTTTGTTTCAGCTTATTTTTGCAGTGACGACCATTTTCTTGGCGTGGGCCAGGGATTCCTTGGTCAGGTCGATGCCACCGAGCATCCGTGCCACTTCTTCTACCCGCTCGTTCTTGCCCAGGCTCGACACTGCCGTACGGGTAGCATCACTGCCGCGTACTTTGTGCACGAACAGGTGGTGGTGCCCTTGGGCGGCTACCTGGGGCAGGTGCGTGACCGTCAGTACCTGGCCGCGCTCGCCAAGCCGGCGTAACAGCTGGCCGACGATTTCCGCAGTCGGGCCGCCAATACCCACGTCCACTTCGTCGAATACCAGGGTTGGTACCCGTGAAGTTTGTGCGGTGATGACCTGAATCGCCAGGCTGATACGTGAAAGCTCACCTCCGGAGGCAACCTTGGCCAAGGCCTTGAGGGGTTGGCCGGGGTTGGCGCTGACCAGTAGTTCTACCTGTTCCAGGCCGTGGGGCAGCAGGTCATCGCCGCTGTTGGCATGCAGCTCGATGCTGAAGCGCCCGCCTGGCATGCCCAGGCGCTGGATTTCCTGTTCGACCGCCGCAGCCAGGCGTGATGCTGCCTGCTGGCGCAGGTCGCTCAATTCGCGCGCTTTTTCCTGGTAATGGCGAGCATAGGCTGCAAGTTCGTCGGCCAGGCGCTCGATGGACTCGTCATTGGCATTGAGGGTTTCGATTTCATCCAGCAACTTTTGTTGCAGGCCGGGCACTTCGGTGGGGTGAATGCGGTGTTTGCGCGCCAGGGTATAAATGGTGTCCAGGCGCTCTTCGAGTTGTTGCAGGCGCGCAGGGTCGGCATCGAAGTTGTCGAGGAAGCGGTTCAGTTCGCCGACGGCTTCTTCTACTTGAATCTGCGCGCTGGAAATCAGGTTGGCAGCCTCGCCGAGGGCGCCAGGTGCATTGTGCACGGCGGTGAGGCGGTTGAGGCTGACGGTCAGGGCGCTGAGTACGTTGCCCGAGTCGTTTTCGCTGCAATGGTCGATGACCTGCCGGCAAATGCCGAACAACGCTTCGGCATTGGTCAGGTTTTTGTGTTCCTGTTCCAGTTGCTCCAGTTCGTTTTCGCCAAGGCCGAGGTTTTCCAGTTCTTCGAGCTGATAGCTGAGCAGTTGGTGGCGGGCACGCTGCTCGTCGCCAGAGTTGGATAGGCGATCGAGCTCCTGGCGGGTCTGGCGCCAGCGCTGGGCGGCCAGTTGCACCTGGCGGGCCAGGTCGGTGGCGCCGGCGAACTCGTCGAGCAGGCGGCGGTGGGTATCGGTTTTCAGTAGCGACTGGTGCTCGTGCTGGCTGTGAATGTCGATCAGCAGCTCGCCCAGGGCCTTGAGGTCGCCCAGCGGGGAGGGCGAGCCGTTGATGTAGCCGCGCGAACGGCCTTCGGCAGTAATTACCCGGCGAAGGATGCACGGGCCGTCGCTGTCCAGGTCGCGCTCGGTCAACCAGGCCTGGGCCTCTGGGATGTCGGCCAGGTCGAAGGTGGCGAGGATGTCGGCCTTGTCGGCGCCGGGGCGCACCACGCCACTGTCGGCGCGGTCGCCGAGGGTCAGGCCGAGGGCGTCGAGCATGATGGATTTGCCGGCACCGGTTTCACCGGTGATGACGCTCATGCCGCGAGCAAGTTCGAGGTCGAGGTGTTCGACGATGGCGTAATTATGTACGGACAGGTGCACCAGCATTGGGTGGCTCCCAGGCGTTAAGTCTGGTTATTTATACAGTGTTTTCTTTGTGACTGACAATGGCCTGGTTTAGTTCGATTTGGTTATGAGAGCGTGCTTTTAATCGCGCGCGGGTATGAGGCTGGTGCAGCTCGTCACGAAAGCCCTTGAACCTTGATTTTGCGACCCCATATACCGGGCAGAAGCGCGAGTCGCGAGCTCGCTGACGTAATTGAAAGGAGAGAATCGATGGCTGACGAACAGACTCTGGATACCCAGAATCCGGATGCTAACCAGGCTGCAGAAGCTGCCGGTAGTGAAGACCTGGCAGTGCGCGTGCAGGTGCTCGAAGAGCAGTTGGCGGCGGCAAAGGACCAGTCCCTGCGCGTAGCGGCCGATTTGCAGAACGTGCGTCGCCGTGCCGAGCAGGACGTCGAGAAGGCGCACAAGTTTGCCCTGGAAAAATTTGCAGGCGACCTGCTGCCGATCATCGACAGCCTGGAGCGCGGCCTGGAACTGTCCAGTGCTGATGACGAGACCATTCGCCCGATGCGCGAAGGTATCGAGCTGACCCTGAAAATGTTCCAGGACACCCTCAAGCGTTACAACCTGGAGGCGGTCGACCCGCACGGCGAACCGTTCAATGCCGAGCACCACCAGGCGATGGCCATGCAGGAAAGCGCCGAGGTCGAGCCCAACAGCGTGCTGAAGGTTTTCCAGAAGGGTTATCTGCTCAATGGCCGCCTGCTGCGCCCGGCCATGGTCGTGGTCAGCAAGGCTGTGGCACCGGTTTCGCCTTCGATCGACGAAAAGGCTTGAAATCGGCGTAACGGCCCCCATTTAAGTGTCAAGCGTTTAAGTGCTACCGCAGTTAGCCACCACTGCTGCGGCAACCAAATTCAAGTTTCGGGAGAGTGAACATGGGCAAAATCATTGGTATCGACCTGGGGACAACCAACTCCTGCGTCTCCATTCTGGAAAACGGCAACGTCAAGGTTATCGAGAACGCCGAAGGCGCTCGTACCACGCCATCGATCATCGCTTACGCCAACGATGGTGAAATCCTGGTTGGCCAGTCGGCCAAGCGTCAGGCCGTCACCAACCCGCACAACACCCTGTATGCGGTGAAGCGTCTGATCGGCCGTCGTTTCGACGAAGAAGTCGTGCAGAAAGACATCCAGATGGTCCCTTACAAGATCGTCAAGGCCGACAACAACGACGCCTGGGTAGAAGTGAACGGCCAGAAAATGGCGCCGCCACAAATCTCGGCTGAAATCCTGAAAAAAATGAAGAAAACCGCCGAAGACTACCTCGGCGAAGCCGTGACTGAAGCGGTCATCACCGTACCTGCGTACTTCAACGACAGCCAGCGTCAGGCTACCAAGGACGCCGGCCGTATCGCGGGCCTGGACGTAAAACGTATCATCAACGAACCGACTGCAGCTGCACTGGCCTATGGCATGGACAAGGCCAAGGGCGACCACACCGTGATCGTTTACGACCTGGGTGGCGGTACTTTCGACGTGTCGGTGATCGAGATTGCTGAAGTCGATGGTGAGCACCAGTTCGAAGTACTGGCCACCAACGGTGACACCTTCCTCGGTGGTGAAGACTTCGACATTCGCCTGATCGACTACCTCGTCGACGAGTTCAAGAAAGAAAGCGGCATGAACCTCAAGGGTGACCCGCTGGCCATGCAGCGCCTGAAAGAAGCCGCTGAAAAAGCCAAGATCGAACTGTCCTCGAGCCAGTCGACCGACGTGAACCTGCCGTACATCACTGCAGACGCCACCGGTCCTAAGCACTTGAACGTGAAAATCTCCCGCGCCAAGCTCGAAGCGCTGGTAGAAGACCTGGTTCAACGCACCATCGAACCTTGCCGCATCGCTCTGAAAGACTCCGGCATCGACATTGGCGCCATCAACGACGTGATCCTGGTCGGCGGTCAGACCCGTATGCCACTGGTTCAGAAGCTGGTGACCGAGTTCTTCGGTAAAGAAGCACGTAAAGACGTGAACCCGGACGAAGCCGTTGCCATGGGTGCTGCTATCCAGGGCGCCGTATTGGCCGGTGACGTGAAAGACGTTCTGCTGCTGGACGTCAGCCCGCTGACCCTGGGTATCGAAACCATGGGTGGCGTGATGAC
>CAYVPI010000212.1:0-7304 GCA_964453495.1 uncultured Pseudomonas sp.
TTTCCAGGCCGGTGTTGTAGTGACCGGACTGCGGACAATATTTGCAATCTTCCGGACAGGCGCCGGTCTTGATCGACAGCAAGGTGGAAACCTGCACGCGATTGGCGTCGAAATGCGCGCGGTGCACGGTCTGCGCCTGAAACAGCAAATCGTTGAAGGGCTGGACGAACAGGGCCTTTACTTCGGCCAGGGACCAGTCGTGACGCAGATTTGCAGTTGTGCTGGCGCTCATGGGCAATTCCTTACTTATAGTTGGACTGGCGCCGGGGCAGGGAAAGCCCACAGGCGCAACACGGATATGCGGCATATTTAAGGAAGAGCCCATGCGCTGTCAACCACCGCTCGATAAGCTGGTTTACATCTGTTCGATTATTAATCAATCATGTTTACTGTGCGATGAGCGCACCGACAATCCCTACCCACTCTGCGTACCCTGCGAAGCCGAACTGCCTTGGCTGCACGAGGGCTGCCAGGTGTGCGCCCTGCCCTTGCCGATGGCCGGCTTGACGTGTGGGCAGTGCAGCAAACACCCGCCGGCCTTCGAAAGGGTCGAGGCGCCCTGGCATTACGCCTTCCCCGTCGACACGCTCATCACCCGTTTCAAACACAACAGCCGCTGGCCACTGGGCAGACTCATGGCGCAGCTGCTTGGCCACTGGCTCGAACACTGTTTCGACGAAGGCTTGCCACGGCCGCAGCGTTTGTTGCCCGTGCCCATGGCGCGCAAACGCCTGCGCCAGCGTGGCTTCAACCAAGCGGCCATGCTGGCGAACTGGCTGAGTGCCAGCCTGGGCATTGCCTGCGACGAACGCCTGCTCTTGCGCCGTCGCGAGACTCAGGCGCAGCAAGACCTGGACGCTCGGGCGCGCAAGCGAAACCTGGCCAATGCATTCGTCCTGGCACCCGATGCTGAGGTCAAAGGGCTGCACCTGGCGCTGGTCGATGACGTGCTGACCACCGGCGCCACGGCCAATACCCTGGCCCGCCTGTTGCTCGACGCCGGCGCGGCGCGGGTGGATGTCTACTGCCTGGCCCGCACCCCAAAGCCCGGTAGCGCTTGACTTGGCCTGGGCCGGCGGGCACTTTCCCAGCAGTTACTTTCGGATCGTGCCCACCATGTCACTGCCTGCCCTGTTGACCCAACACATCGTCCGCCGCCCGCAGCGCATCGCCCTGCTGCAGCACATCGCCGAGCAAGGCTCGATCACCCGCGCAGCCAAGAGCGCGGGCTTGAGCTACAAGGCCGCCTGGGATGCCATCGATGAATTGAACAACCTGGCCAGCAAACCGCTGGTCGAGCGCAGTGTGGGCGGCCGTGGTGGCGGCGGTGCCCGGTTGTCGGTGGAAGGTGAACGGGTGCTGCGCCTGTACCAACGCCTGCAGGCACTGCAAACACAGATACTCGAGGCTGGCGAAGACGCCAGTGACCTGGACCTGCTCGGCCGCCTGATGTTGCGCACCAGCGCGCGTAATCAGTTGCAGGGACGCATCCGTACGATCACCGCCCACGGCCGCAATGACCAGATCAGCCTGGAGATGGCCCAAGGGCTCATTATCGAGGCGCAGATCACGCATGAAAGCACCCTGCGCCTGGAGCTGGAAACCGGCACGCAGGTGGTTGCGCTGATCAAGGCCGGGTGGCTTGAGGTGCTGGCGGCAGATGAAGCTGCCAGCCCGGGCAACAACTGCCTCAGCGGCCGCGTCGAGGAGATTCTCGAAGATGATGAAGGCCCGAATGAGGTTCGCATTGGCCTGGTCAATGGGCAGACGTTGTGTGCCGTGAGTTCACTGCGAGTGCAGGTGGGAGATGAGGTTAAGGTGCAGTTTGCGCCGTCTTGTGTGTTGCTTGGGATTGCGGTGTAGGGCTTTCGGGCCTCATCGCGGGCAAGCCCGCTCCCACACGTGCTGTTAGCACTTCTGGCTGACAGCTTGCCATCCCACCTCAAGACACAAGCTGGCTTGCCAGCGATAGGGCCTTTAATACAACGCATGTCCTGCCACAAAACCGTCACAACCACTGACTAAGGTGACTGCCAAAACCGCAGGGAGCCTGGCATGAGCCTATTGCAAGACAATCAACCCACCGACCTCGAACACATGGTCGGCCTCAGCCGTCGTGGCTTTATTGGCGCGGGCGCGCTGTGTGGCGCCGCCCTGTTCATGGGCGGTAGCCTGCTCAGCCGCAGCGTGCTGGCCGCCAGCATCAGTGAAGCCTCCAGCTCGTTGCTGGGCTTTGAGGGCATCGCCACCGCGACCCGTGACGCCATCAGCCTGCCGCCAGGCTATACCTCTTCGGTACTGATCAGCTGGGGCCAACCTTTACATCAGGACGGGCCGGCGTTCGACGCCAGCGGCAACGGCAGCGCCCAGGCGCAGGAACTGCAATTCGGCGACAACAACGACGGCATGAGCCTGTTCCCCTTCCCCGACGACGACAACCGGGCCTTGATGGCCATCAACAACGAATACACCAACTACCGCTACCTCTTTCCCCACGGCAGCCAGCCGGCTTCGGCTGCCGACGTGCACAAGGCCCAGGCCGCCGAAGGCGTCTCGGTCATCGAGGTACAGCGCACAGGCGGCCAATGGCGCTTCGTCCAGGGTTCGCGCTACAACCGCAGGATCCACGGTAATACACCGATCCGTGTGAGCGGTCCGGCAGCCGGCGATGCGTTGCTCAAAACCAGTGCCGACAGCACGGGCACCCTGGTATTGGGCACCTTCCAGAATTGCGCCAACGGCAAGACGCCCTGGGGCACCTACCTGACGTGCGAAGAAAACATCACCGACTGCTTCGGCAGCACCGACCCGGCGATAGCCTTCGATGCAGCGCAAAAGCGCTACGGCGCGAGTGTCGCCAGCAAGGAGATCGGCTGGCATGTGCATGACCCACGCTTCGATCTGGCGCGCAATCCCAACGAACTGAATCGCCATGGCTGGGTGGTGGAAATCGACCCGTTCGACCCGCAATCGACGCCGGTCAAACGCACCGCCCTGGGCCGTTTCAAACATGAAAACGCCGCACTGGCAGAAACCCGCGATGGCCGTGTCGTGGTGTATATGGGCGACGACGAGCGCGGTGAATTCATCTACAAATTCATCAGCCGCGACCGTATCGATCACGCCAACCCCAAGGCCAACCGCGACCTGCTCGACCACGGTACCTTGTACGTGGCCAGGTTCGATGCCGGCGACGGCAACCAGGCCAAGGGCCAGGGTCAATGGCTGGAGCTGAGCCATGGCAAGGCCGGGCTCGATGCCAGCAATGGCTTTGCCAGCCAGGCCCACGTGCTGATCAATGCCCGCCTGGCAGCCAGTGCGGTAAAGGCTACGCGCATGGACCGCCCGGAATGGATCGTGGTCAGCCCCAAGGATGGCCAGGTCTATTGCACCCTGACGAACAACAACAAACGCGGTGAAGACGGCCAACCTGTCGGCGGCCCAAACCCCCGCGAGAAAAACCTCTACGGTCAAATCCTGCGCTGGCGAGAGTCGGGCGATGACCACGCTGCCATGACCTTCGCCTGGGACCTGTTCCTGGTCGCCGGCAACCCCGGCATACACCCTGGCACGCCACAGGCAGGCTCGGCCAACATCACCCCGCAGAACATGTTCAATAGCCCCGATGGCCTGGGGTTCGACCGCGAAGGTCGCCTGTGGATACAGACCGACGGCGACTACAGCAACAGCGGCGAATACGCCGGCATGGGCAACAATCAGATGCTCTGTGCCGATCCAGTCAGCGGCGAGATCCGCCGTTTCATGGTCGGCCCGGTGGGTTGCGAGGTCACCGGCATCAGCTTTGCACCGGACCAACGCACTCTATTCGTGGGCATTCAGCATCCGGGAGAGAGCGGGGGGTCGACGTTTCCAGAGCATCTACCGGGCGGCAAGCCGCGGTCTTCAGTGATTGCGATTCGGCGGGAGGATGGTGGGGTTGTGGGTAGCTGACCCAGCCTCGGGACAGAGTGCACCTTTGTAGGAGCGGGCTTGCCCGCGAGGCGGCGGCTCTGACTCTCCGCGCGACCCCGATCGCTGGCAAGCCAGCTCCTACAAGGGCCGCATCTGCGCTACCATGGGTGGCCGGACGCGGCAGCCTGCCGCGCGCAGGAGTGAGCATGTCCCACCCTTTTGAAACACTGACACCCGACCTGGTCCTCGACGCTGTCGAAAGCATCGGCTTTCTCAGCGACGCCCGCGTGATGGCCCTCAACAGCTACGAGAACCGCGTTTACCAGGTCGGCATCGAAGACGCCGAGCCATTGATTGCCAAGTTCTACCGCCCAGGGCGCTGGAGCAACGAAGCGATCCTTGAAGAGCACCGCTTCACCGCCGAACTGGCAGACTGCGAAGTGCCGGTTGTCGCTCCCCTGGTGCACAACGGTGACACCCTGTTCGAACACCAGGGCTTTCGCTTCACCCTGTTTCCACGTCGGGGTGGCCGTGCCCCCGAGCCGGGTAATCTGGACCAACTCTATCGCCTCGGGCAATTGCTGGGTCGCCTGCATGCCGTCGGTGCCACCCGCCCCTTCGAACACCGCGAAGCGTTGGCGGTGCAGAACTTCGGCCATGACTCGCTGACTACCCTGCTTGAAGGCGACTTCGTGCCCCGCAGCCTGCTGCCGGCCTACGAGTCAGTAGCCCGCGATTTGCTCAAGCGGGTCGAAGACATCTACGCAGCCACTCCCCACCAGAACATCCGCATGCACGGTGATTGCCACCCCGGCAACATGATGTGCCGCGACGAGGTGTTCCATATCGTCGACCTGGACGATTGCCGCATGGGCCCTGCCGTACAGGACCTGTGGATGATGCTCGCAGGCGACCGTCAGGAATGCCTCAGCCAACTTTCCGAATTGATGGATGGCTACAGCGAATTTCATGATTTCAACCCACGCGAACTGGCGCTGATCGAGCCGCTGCGAGCATTGCGCCTGATGCACTACAGCGCGTGGCTTGCGCGGCGCTGGGACGACCCGGCATTCCCGCGCAGCTTCAGCTGGTTCGGTACAGAGCGCTATTGGGGCGATCAAGTGCTGGCCTTGCGTGAACAAATGGCAGCACTCAATGAAGAGCCGTTGAAACTGTTCTGACGCGGTTGGCTGCCACTGTGCCTGTTCTGCACCGGTCGATCTGCAATACGCTGTGTTTTTAGTTAGCTGCCTAAGCAAGGATTTTGCATGCAAGCCGCCAACCCGCGCCGCGGGTACATCCTGGGCCTTACCGCCTACATCATCTGGGGCCTGTTCCCGCTTTACTTCAAAGCCATCGCAACAGTGCCGGCGGTGGAAATCATCGTCCACCGCGTGCTCTGGTCGGCACTGTTCGGTTCGCTCCTGTTGTTGGTCTGGAAGCATCCCGGCTGGTGGCGTGAACTGCGCGACAACCCTCGGCGCCTGGCGATACTTACGCTCAGCGGTGCCCTGATTGCCAGCAACTGGCTGGTATACGTATGGTCGGTGAACAATGGGCGCATGCTTGAGGCCAGCCTGGGTTACTACATCAATCCGCTGGTCAATGTCCTGCTGGGCATGTTGCTGTTGGGCGAACGCTTGCGCCGCATGCAATGGCTTGCCGTCGCCCTGGCCGCCATCGGCGTGGCCCAACAGGTCTGGCAAGTTGGCAGCCTGCCCTGGGTTTCGCTGGTGCTGGCGTTGACCTTCGGCTTCTACGGCCTGATTCGCAAGCAGGCCCCGGTCGCGGCCTTGCCTGGGCTGGTGGTGGAAACCTGGTTGCTGGTGCCGCTGGCAATCGGTTGGTTGCTGCTCAATCCAATGGCAAGCAGTGCCCAGGCCAGTTTTTACACTGAACCTCACGCCTTGTGGCTGATTGCAGCAGGTCCAATCACGCTGGTGCCATTAGTCTGCTTCAATGCCGCTGCACGGCACTTACCGTATACAACTCTGGGCTTTTTACAGTACCTGGCCCCGACGCTGGTGCTGCTGCAAGCGGTGCTGCTGTTTGATGAACACTTGTCATCCAGCACGCTGGTGGCGTTCATGTTCATCTGGGCAGGCCTGGCACTTTACAGCGTGGATGCGTGGATAAGCTTGCGCCGTCGCAGCTGATCAATAAACGTACAGGAGCCTACAGGCCGTGCGTTTCGTGGCCTGTAGAGCCATCTCCCAAGGTTATCCACAACTTGATCCCCACCCTTTGTGCACAAGCGTCCGAGCCTGATCAAACTTTGACCAATCTTCGCAAAGCCACGGCCTGCCTGCGTCTTCGCTGGTCTCCCCAGCTTATCCACAGGCACATCCAAGTTAATAAGGGATAACTTGTTACGGCTCGTCAGTGCGCAACACCAATTCCACCATCAGATCATCGGCCAGTGCTTCAAGCTTGGCCTTTAGCACATCCATTGAAAGGGTCAGGGGCATTGCTAGCAAGGCCTCGGCATGAAACAGCGGCTCGCTGCTCATCGGTGCAGGCCGCACATCAGTGGTGAAGCGCTCAAGGTTGACCCCCTGCTCGGCCAGTAACCGGGTGATATCGCGCACAATCCCCGGTCGGTCGTTACCCACCAACTCCATGGCGATTGGCTTCCAAGTGCAGGACGGGTCGATGCCACCTTCGGCAATCAACACGCGAATGTCGTACTTGCCCAAGGCCTGCAGCGACTCGACCAAATCATCGTAGGACTCTGCTGGCACTGCTACTCGCAGAATTCCAGCGAATTGTCCCGCCATGCGCGACATCCGACTTTCCAACCAGTTACCGTTATGCTCGGCAATGCATTCGGCGATACGCTCGACCTGCCCAGCCTTGTCCGGGGCAATTACTGTCAATACGAGATGATCCACGCGCCTTTCCTCGGTTGTAAGCCCTTCGGCACGCCTGAAAATTCAAGGCGCGGGGAAAGTATAGGCAAGGCGCGGCAACCTGCCGCAGCGGGCCCGAAAGATAAATCGTGTACCGTTTTAAGATTTATCTGGAACAATCCACCGTTTTTTTGAGAACATAAGCCTCCCCTGCGTGACCGCACAGCTCATGCCGGTCGCGGAACGACGTATTTAGTCTAATTTTCACAACCGCAAATCATCATGTAGTATGCCGCAGCGCGGACTACATAATGTTGCATCGATGTCTGCCAAGGCGCCTGTGAAAACCCGGAAAGCCCCGCCAGCAAGCGCTGGCAGGCAAGCCCAGCCGCCCGCAAGGGCATGCTCTGGTACCGTGTTTAGAGAAGCGCTACAGGCTTTAAATAGAAGAGCTGAATAGCTGAGCAGAGTGAGGCAAGCAATGACTGAACACGTTCAAGTCGGTGGCCTTCAGGTCGCCAAAGTCCTGTTCGACTTCGTGAA
>CAYVPI010000213.1:0-7232 GCA_964453495.1 uncultured Pseudomonas sp.
CTGCGGCTTCCGGCCCTGGCAACCGCCGGGTGTGGCCTAGAGAACCTTCGTAATGGTTATCGTCGCCTTGGCGGGTTGCTTGAGGGCTTTTTTCAAAATTTTTGCCATCATGCTGCCACCTACGGGAAATCAAGGGGTTGCGGGGTGGTTTGGGGGCTGCGGGGCTCTGGGAAAGGGGTTGTGTGGGGTGGGTATGTTGACCGCGTTGTTAGTATCGCGGGCAAGCCCGCTCCTACATGATCTGCGCCGCAGCTGCTTTTTGTAGGAGCGGGCTTGCCCGCGATAAGGCCAGAACTGTATCCATAAATGTAAAACCGGGCAGCTGCAGCCCCCCCCGGGAATTACCCTCGGCGAAGCCGCCGAAATCCACTTCGGCGCCTGCTATGACCATGGCGACCAAGGGGCAGGATTTGAAATCGGGTTGGAGGGTTTGGGCTGCTTTGCAGCCCATCGCGGGCAAGCCCGCTCCTACAAGGGGCCGCGCCGCAGCTGCTTTTTGTAGGAGCGGGCTTGCCCGCGATGAGGCCCACACAAACAAAAAAGGCGCTCCGCACTGGAACGCCTTTTTTGTCACAACCCAATCAGGTCACGGCCGATAGATAATCGCCGAACCCCACGACAGGCCAACCCCGAAACCACTCAGGGCCACGCGCTTCCACGAAGCGTCCATGACGTGTTTTTCCAGCAGCAAGGGAATGCTCGATGACACGGTGTTACCCGTCTCGACCATGTCCTTGATGAACTTCTCCGGCTCGTGCTCGAAGCGGCGGGCCACGGCGTCGACGATGGCGGCGCTGCCCTGGTGGATACAGAAGGCGTCGATGTCGTCAGGCTTGAGCCCCGACTCGACCAGCAGCGCGTGCAGGTGTGCCGGTACTTTGAGCAGGGCGAAGTTGAAGACCTGGCGGCCGTTCATGTAGAACACGCCGTCGTTGACCTTCAGGTGCGGCGCGCCGGAGCCGTCGGTGCCGAACTTGGACTTGCCCAGCTGCCATTGCGCGTCTTCGCCCATCCAGGTGGCGGTGGCGGCATCGCCGAAGAGCATGGTGGTGTTGCGGTCTTCGGGGTCGACGATTTTCGAGTACGGGTCGGCGGTGATCAGCAGGCCGTTTTTCAGACCAGCGGCTTCCATGAAGCCCTTGAGCGCGTAAATGCCGTAGACATAGCCCGAGCAGCCCAGGGAGATGTCGAAGGCTGCCACGTGGGTCGGCAGGCCGAGCTTGTCCTGGACGATGGCAGCGGTGTGCGGCAACCCTTCTTCGTCACCGTTCTGGGTGACGACGATCAGGGCATCGATGGACTCACGATTGAGTTCTGGGTTGTTGGCGAACAAGGCGTTGGCGGCCTCGACGCACAGGTCGGAGGTTTCTTGCTCATCGCCCTTGCGCGGAAGAAACGCAGAGCCGATCTTGCCGAGGATGAATTCCTCGTCCTTTTCGAATTTGGCGCCTTGGGCGTAATTATCAAGGCCGGCCGTAGGCACGTAACTCGCTATGCTTTTTATGCCAATCATTCTGGCTTCCCAAATAATAGACAGCTGACAATCACCGCTCGCGTGAATCGAGGGGCGCCGAAAAAACCGGGATTTTCCATCGCCTGGCATAGGCGGCGGCGGATGATGCCGAGGCATTGCGGTAATAACCGTGGCGCCGGCGCCAGCATCATCCAATTACACAATACAGGGAAGATGCGCGTTTTGACCTATTGGTCACACTCATTTGCAGTATGCCATGCCTGCCTGCGAGGGGCTAATGTGGCCGGCTCGCCGGGCGCACCGAGGCGGCGACGTGGTTTCACGCCGCCCTCGGGGCCCTGCAAGGGCATCAGATTTTGTTGAACAGGCTGAGCTGGGAGATTTTGGCGAAAGCCAATTGCGAGGCCTGGAGCATGGTTTGCTGCAATGTCAGAGTGATGGACGCGGCCGCCATATCAGTATCGCCGATAGCTGATTGGGTGCTTCTGTTGGCCAGGTCCAGGCTGATGTTTTCCTGCTTCTGAATATCGAGTGAATTGCCACGCGCACCGATGGCGCCGCGGGTGATATCAATCTGCTCGTTGGCACTGTGCAAGTTGCTGATGGCCGAGGCCACCGCATCTTTCAAGCCACGGGCGGTGTCGGCCCCCGTCACCGGTACCAGCAATGCCGAACGGAACTGGCTGAGGGTGTCGAGTACGTTCTGGGTCTTGTGGCTGTTGGCCTGGACTGCGAACTGGTCACCGGTAGCCGGCGTGCCGCTGATGTCGAACGTCACCCCCGCTGCAGTAATCGAGGTGCCGCTCATGGTACCGGTGCTTACCGCCTTGCTGTCTGCCGTGTACGGCTGTGCATACACCGCGTAATCGGTGGCGTTGGTGAACTTGATGACCGCCCCGCCGCTTGGAAAGGTGCTCTGGTAATCAGCGTTATTGGTCACGCTGGCACCGGTGACTTGCGCCGTGGACGCATTGCCGGCACTGCGCGATGCATTCAGCGAATCCGGCTTGGCCTCAAGCTGGAACGAATGCCCGGCGATGGCCAGGTCCGCGTCAGTATCGCTTTCCTTCAGGTTGACACTAATCTCGAAGTCCACACCACGAAAGCTGATGGTCTTGCCGTTCTCGGCGTTGCGATCGAACGCACCGTTGCTGGACGTCTGCGAAGTGACGTCGTTGCCGTTGGCATCGGTGATGCTGTACTGGGTGCTGCTGACGAAATTGACGGTGTACGGCTGCCCGGCAACGAACGACTGGTTGTAAATATTGACCGAGTCGAGCAGGCCGGAAGATACGGCTACGCGGCCGTCATCGACTGCTGGCGCCACCAGGGTCGATTGGGTGCGGCTTTTGTTCAGGGCTTGCTCGAACACACTGTAGCCGGTGTCGTTGGTCGCCAGGTTCAGGGTATCGGACACCTGCAGGCTGAGCTGGGTCTGGTCGCCCTGATAGGTGTAGGTACCATCGCTGTTGCGCACGTAAGGCGGGGCCGAACTCTTGGACCCGGCGAACAGGTACTGGCCGTTGGCATCCTTGGAGTTGAGCAGGCCGAACACGTTGTTTTCGATCTCGCCGATTTCGCTGGCGATGGATTTACGGTCGGCATCGCTCAAGCCGCCGTTACCGGCCTGCAGGGTCAGCTCCTGGGCACGCTGCAAGGCATCGGTGATGCTCGACAGCACGCTTTCTTCCTGGGCCAACGAGTTGGTGACCGTGGTCATGTTGCTGTCGTATTGCTTGAGCAACGCGCTCTGTTGTTGCAGCAGCAACAGCTTGGCTGCCCCGACCGGATCATCGGCTGCCGTCTGGATACGAGTGGCCGAAGTGATCTGCTCGTTGGTCTTGGCCGTATCGGAAAAGTTCTTCTGATAGTTGGCCGCGCTGGTCTCGAAATACTGAGAGGTGGAAATCCGCATGGTCGACTACTTCCTTATAGGGCGTTGAGCAGCGTGCTGAAAGTTTCCTGCGCAGTCTTGATGATCTGCGACGAGGCGGTGTAATACTGCTGGAACTTGACCAGGCTGGCGGCTTCGTCGTCCAGGTTGACCCCCGACACCGAATCGCGGCTGGCCTTGGCCGAGGTCACGATGGCGCCGTTGGCTGCGGTGTCGACCTTGGCCTGGGCGGCCTTGGCGCCCACTCGCTCTACCAGTGAGCTGTACGCCGAGGTGAAGCTGATGCCACCCCCGGAGTTGGTGCCAACGCTCGCCTTGGTCTGCAACTCGAGGATCGACTTGGCGTTGCGGTTGTCCGATTTGCCGTCGATATTGAACGCCACGCTGTAGCTGTCGCCGCTGGCAGGGCTGCCGCCGATGGTGGTCTCAAAGGCGAAGGTCTTGGGGTTGCCGCTGGCATCGAGGATCGGCGCACCGCTGTCATCGAGCATCGGCACGCTGATCGACAGCTTGTTGTCTTGCCCCGGCACGATACTGCCGGTGCCGATCGGGTTGCCCTTGGCATCATGCACGGTGTAGGCCTGGGTGCCGTTGCTGGCCGCACCGAACACCAGCTTGACCGGTACCGAGTTAGCCACCGCGCCCTGCATCTCGGACAGTGCAGCACTGTCGTAGATATCCAGCTGGCTGGACAGGTTGGGCTGGGCGATGGTGCCGGTACCGGAGTTGCCATTGCCGGCGGTGGCGCTCAGGGGGCCGGCGAAGGCCAGTTTGTTGGCGTCGGTCAGGGTGGTATTGATGTTGCTGGCGCCAGTGCGGGTCGGCACCACCTTGAAGCTGTCGCCGGCACTGAGGCCGCCGCCGTTGAGCTTGAGCGAGAAGCCGTCGATCACCGGCGCCGGGTCGTCGCCCAGGTCGAAGGTGCCCATGGGCGTGCCATCGGAGCGCTGCACGGTATAGGCCGTGGCGCTGGTGAAGGTCACTTGGTAGTCGTGGGTGCTGAGCTTGCCCGCATCGCTGATGGTCACATCCAGGTTGCCGGAGCCTGCGCTGTTGCCCGAGGCCGCCAGGCTGCGTTGGCCGATTGCCGTGGCGCTGTTGATGCTGGAAAACAGCGAACTGCCGAACTGCCCGTTGTTGTCCAGGCCCTGCCCCAACTGACGGTTGATCGAGTCGGCAACCACCAGGGCGACGCGGCCCAGCTCATTCATGGCCGGGTTCAATACATCGCTGCGGTAGCGCAGCATGCCGCCAATCTCACCACCGGTGATCACCGAGGTCACGTCGGAGCTGAAGTTCTGGTAATTGACCTGCACGCTGTACTGGGTCTTGTCGGTGGCGCCGGGGCCGACCGAAAGGCTGTTGGCCTTGTTGCCGGTGACCAGCGACTGGCCGGTGCCCAGGTAGACGTCGTAGTTGCCGTCACGCTCCTGCACGGTAACGCCGACCAGCTCGTTGAGCGAACGCACCGCTTCGTTGCGGGCATCGAGCAGGCTGTTGGGGCTGGTGCCGGCAGCCGACAATTGGCCGATCTGCTGGTTGAGCTGGGCAATGCTGGTGGTCAACTTATTGACCTGGCCTGTGAGGGTGGTCAGTTGCGAGTTGATGCTGTCGTTCTGTTGCTGCATCTGCGAGGAAATCGAATTGAACCGATTGCTCAGCGTTTGCGATTGGGTCAGCAGCAGCTGGCGCGAGGCCACGTCGCTGGGGCTGGCCGAAGCGGTTTGCAAGGCCGAGAAGAACGAGGTCAGCACCGAGCTGATGCCCGTGGTGCTGTCGGCCAGCAGTTTGTCGACCGAGGTAATCTGATCCATATAGGAGGTGGCATCGGCGTTGAGCGATGTCGCCGTCTGCAGCTGGTTGTCCAGGTAGCTGTTGTAGATGCGGCGCACGTCGGCCAGGGTGGTGCCGGTACCGAGGAAGCCCATGCCGATATTCTGCAACGGCCCGGCCGTGGTCACCGATTGCTGACGGGAATACCCAGAGGTCGCAACGTTGGTGATGTTGTTACTGGTGACCGCCAGAGCCGCCTGGCTGGCGTTCAACCCACTCAGCCCGATCGAGATCAGATTCGACATGGTTCAACCCTTATAAATTCGTAGTGCCGCCTGCCAGGGCGTAGTTCTGATAAGACTTCATCTGCCTGGCGATTTGCGTGATCTTGCTGGCGTAATCCGGGTCGGTGGCATAACCGGCCTTTTGCAGCTCACGCGCAAACTGTTCCGGGTTATCGGCCGACTTCAGCACACCTTGATAGCGATCGTTGCCCTGAAGCAGGCTGACCAGGTCGTGGAAGCTGTCCTGGTAGGAGTCGTAGGAGCGGAACTCGGCCGTCTCGCGCACCATCTGGCCATCGCGAAACTCGCTGGTGATCGCCCGCGCCTGGCCGCCCTGCCAGTTGCCCGTGGCCTTGATGCCGAACAGGTTGTGGCTGCTGCTGCCATCGCCTTGGCGCATGACTGACTTGCCCCAACCGGTTTCCAGCGCGGCTTGGGCCACCAGCACAGTGGGGTCGACGCCGATGCGCGCAGCTGCTTGCTTGGCCATCGGCAGCATGGTGGCGACGAATTCGTCGGCATTGCTGAAGGCTTTTTTGCCCGGTGCCAACGGCGGCTGGGAAATGCTGCGGCCGAGGATGCGCATCGAGGTGTCCGGTGCCGCGTACGTACGTGCCGGCACCCAATCACCCTTCACGACTTCACTGCCGCGAATGCCGGAGGTATCGATCTGTTTGTTGGCACCCGCAGCCTCGGCCGATGCCGACGGCACGATACCGGCCAAGAGGCGATCGGTGAGTTTGCTCGGCAGCGCCAGGCGCCGCTGGTTGAGCAGCGCCATGTCGTTGTGCCCGGCAGTGGTGCTGGCATCACCGGCCTTGCTGTCGGCCGCCGCACTGCGGGTTGCCCACAGCGGGCGCTGGGCCGGCTCGACATGGGCGACAGTGGTGCTGGTGGGCGTTGCCGCGTGCGTCTTGCTCTTGGACAGCTGGCGCATGAGCACGTCCTGCAGGCCGATACCACCGCCCTGCTGGGACAGGCTCACCGACAATTGCTGGTCGTACATCTGCTGATACTGCTTGGTGGTTTCCGTGTTGAGCGGATTGTCCTTGGCCAACACGTCGTTGGCCGAACGCATGGACTTGAGCATTTCGTTCAAAAACAGCGACTCGAATTCCCGGGCCACCTTGCGCAGGTTGGCTTCGCTGTCGCGATCGCCCACCTTCAATGCATTGAGGCGGTTGAGGTCGGTGTACGCGCCGCTGTCGGTCCCGCTGGAAACTCCACCCTTGGGCATGTCCATGGCGCTACCTCAAATCACGATCAGGTCGGCTTGCAAGGCGCCGGCCTGTTTCAGGGCTTCGAGTATCGCCATCAAGTCGCTCGGTGCGGCACCGACCTGGTTGACCGCGCGCACGATTTCGTCGAGGGTCGTACCGGGGCCGAACTTGAACATTGGCTTGGCTTCCTGTTCGGCGTTGACCTTCGAGCGTGGCACCACGGCAGTCTGGCCATTGGAGAACGCGCCGGGCTGGCTGACGATCGGGTCTTCGGTGATGGTCACGGTGAGGCTGCCGTGGGTCACGGCGGCCGGCGATACCTTGACGTTCTGGCCGATGACGATGGTGCCGGTACGCGAGTTGATAATGACCTTGGCCACGGCCTGGCCCGGGTCGATTTCCAGGTTCTCCAGCATCGACAGGTAGTCCACGCGCTGGCTTGGGTCCAGCGGCGCAGTGACGCGCACCGAACCGCCGTCGATGGCCTGGGCCACGCCCGGGCCGAGCAAGTTGTTGATCTTGTCGACGATGCGCTTGGCCGTGGTGAAGTCCGAACGGTTGAGGTTCAGGGTCAGGCTGTTGCCCTG
>CAYVPI010000214.1:0-7209 GCA_964453495.1 uncultured Pseudomonas sp.
CGTAGCGCTGGCGCAACGGAATCTGCCGGTCGCTGGTCTTGGCCCGTTCGGCCACGGCGACCAAGGCCTGTTCGTCGTTATCGAGTTTTTTCAGAACATCGCGTACGCGCATGTCGAGCAGGCGTAGTTGGCGCGCCAGGTCATTGCCATCGCGGATATCGAACGCGTCCTGGATATGCCCGGCCAGGCGCTCCAGGTGGCGCAGATAGGCCTCGATCTCCAGGCACAGGCCCAGGCGGTGCTCCCGGCGCAGGTAGGCAAGGAAGTCGTGAATCTGCGCATTGAGCTCGAAACGGTTCGGGCTTTTCGCCACCGGCACCAGAATATCCAGGCGGATCCACACGTCCAGCAGGCTGGTAATGTCCTGTGGCGTGCTGTCGAGCTGGCGTGCGGCCAGTTGCTGGCGCAATTCGCCCAGGCTCAGGGTGCCTTGGTCGAAATGCTCGCACAACGGCTCGAGCAGGGCCCAGTGTTCGGCGAGGGCGCGCAGGACGCGCTTGGGTTCGATCATCGGATGGTCGACTCGTTGCCAAATAAAAGCGGCGATTGTACTGCATCATTCGCCTGGCGATTCACCCCCTGATCAGTCGACTCGCCAGTCGCGCCTTTTTTCTGCCGATCAACTGCGGCACAGCGAAGCGAAGGGCGGTAGAATTGGCACCTTAACTTATCCACAGATGGCCGACCCTTGCTTATCGAGTCCCGCCGCCGCGCTTACCTCAATGCCATGCAAGTGGTGCATTGGCTGCCGCGTACCGAACTGCCCTTCGCCGCGCCCTCGCGGCCGGAGTTGCTGTTGCCGGTGGCTCCGTTGCCCGAGCCGGCCCCTGTGCAGCAAGCGCCGGAGGCGGTCGCAGTAGCCGTTGCCCCTGTTGCGCGTGTTGCCGAGCGTCCGAAAATCGAAGTGCCACGTCCCGGTGCCACGGCAAAGGCAGCCAGCAAAGCCGCTGCCGAGGCTGAGCCCGCCGTGATCGTGCCCAAGGTTGCCACCGTGCCGCCGCCGCGCTTTGCCCTGCAACTGCTACGGGCCGGGTCTTGCTTGCTGCTGGTCGAGCTGGCCACGGGCGAGGCCTTCCAGAGCCGCGACCCCTCCTACCTGTTGCTCAAGGACATGTTGCGTGCAGCCGGTCTGCCCGATAGCCCGCAAATTATTGGCGAACCGGTGCGCTGGCCGCTGCTGGTGCGTGGCAACCTCGACCAGGGGCCTGAAGCGGCCCGCGATTTCGTCCAGGGTTTTGTCCAGGCGCGCCTGGAAGACGCACCCTGTGCCTGCCTGTGGCTAATCGGTTTACCGGCCATCCGCTTTGCCGGTGTTGCCGACGCCTCATCTTATTGTCTCGAATTGCCGGTCGAAGGTCTGGGCGCAGCCTGGGCACTGCCGGCGCTGGAATTATTGATGGACGAGCCGCAGCGCAAGGCGGACGTCTGGAAAGCCATGCGTCGGCTGATGGCGCGCTGGAAACCAACTGATGAGTGACGCTTTAACCTTCCGCCGGATGACCGAGGAAGATCTGGATGCGGTATTGAAAGTCGAATACGCCGCGTTCAGCCATCCGTGGACGCGGGGGATTTTCCTCGACGGCCTCAAGAATTATGAAATCTGGCTGATGTTTGAAGGCGAGCAGCAAGTCGGGCATGGGGTAATCAACGTCATCATTGATGAAGCGCACCTGCTCAACATCACCGTCAAGCCGCAAAGCCAGGGCCGTGGCCTGGGTTTGCGTTTGCTTGAGCAGTTGATGTCTCGGGCCTACCAGATGAATGCACGTGAATGCTTCCTCGAAGTCAGGGCCAGCAATCAGTCCGCTTATCGCTTGTACGAACGCTTCGGCTTCAATGAGATCGGCCGGCGTCGCGACTATTACCCAGCCATCGGCGGGCGCGAGGATGCGCTGGTCATGGCCTGCACGTTGCTCGAGTAAGCGTCAGCGTTCGCGCTTTTTATCCAGCGGGTCGCGGCGAGCCAGTTCGGCCTCATCCAGGCCGTTGCCGCCACCGATGGCGTCTTCGTCGACCACGCTCAGATCCCAGTCGGCGGGTTGATCTTCACCGGGTTCACGGGCTGAGCGGGCGCCGTCTTCGTTGATCAGGGTTTCTGGGCTCAGATCGTCATCGGTCGGCTCATGGTCGGGCGTCGAGGCACCGGTCATGCCGGCTTCGCGTACCCGTTGTTCGGGAATCTGCTGGTGCAACTCCTCGTCGGGGATGCGATCGCCGATCTTCCCGGTAGGTTCGTCGACATCGAAATCGAGTTCTTCCATCGAGCCCATGCGATCTTCGTTATCATCGATGGATGCCGGTTGTGGTGCATGCAAGGGGCGGTCGGGCTGGTTCATGGCATTTACTCCAGGCAAGTGCGATGAAGGGTGGACTCGCATGGCTTGCGAAGATTCAAAGGTTTTGCCCAGGCGGTAGTGGCAAGTTGGCGTGACTTGAAACACTCGGCACTTGTCATAGCTGCGCATCTTAAAAGAGGCTTGAACATGAGCGATCTACAAGAACTGATTGACAACAACGAACGCTGGGCCGATGCGATCAAGCAGAAAGATCCGGACTTTTTCGCCAAACTGGCTCGCCAGCAAACGCCCGAATACCTGTGGATCGGATGTTCGGATGCGCGGGTACCGGCCAATGAAATCGTTGGCATGCTGCCAGGTGACCTGTTCGTCCACCGCAACGTGGCCAACGTGGTGCTGCACACCGACCTGAACTGCCTGTCGGTGATCCAGTACGCCGTCGACGTGCTCAAGGTCAAACACATCCTGGTGACCGGCCACTATGGCTGCGGTGGCGTGCGGGCGTCGATGCAGGACCGCCAGTTCGGCCTGATCGATGGTTGGCTGCGTTCGATACGCGACCTGTATTACGAGAAGCGTGTTGAACTCGCTGCGCTTGCGACCGAAGAAGAGCGCGTCGACCGCCTGTGCGAGTTGAACGTGATTCAACAAGTGGCCAACGTCGCCCATACCAGCATCGTGCAGAATGCCTGGCACCGTGGCCAGAGCCTGTCGATCCATGGTTGCATCTACGGCATCAAGGACGGTCGCTGGAAGAGCTTGAACGCGAACATCAGCGGTTTTGAGCAGCTTCCTCCGCAATATCGCCTGCGGCCGATCGACTGATCTAGCCGGGGTTGTCCCGCCTGCTCAGGGTCCGGCTAACGGGCCCTGACGCGCACTTGCTTCTGGCTTGGGGCGCAGTCAAGTTGCGAACCGAGCTGTAGAAGAGTTCGCAGGTCTGTTTTGTCTCTGTGACCTGCCATTTTTGCGTGCATGCAGCGAGCGTTGCCTTGGCGTCGGCGCGGTGGTCGAGACCCATTGCGGCTTGCCAGCAGGCCGCGCTCAAATCCTGACTCATGATTTTCAAACCGATCTGGTCGGCCTTTTGCAGGTTGCCCTTGTGGTTGGCTTTGTCCGCTGCATACCAGATGTAGCTGGGGTGGTTGGCGCCCAGTACATCGACCTTCTGTCCGGCCCCCGTATTGATGGCGGCCAGGCCAAGCACTTTTAGCGTTGGTCCGTATTGTTGTCGCACCCAGTTGCGCACCGGGGTACCGAACGCCACCATTGGCAGCGTCTGGCCATCGGCGGTAAGACTGAGTGAGCGGACCATCCGGGTCTGGTAATCGCGGAAATAGTCATAGGTGCCTACCAGGCGCTTGCCTGCACTGGCGGGAGCGGCAATCGGGGCGATGTCGATGATGGTCTGGAAGGCCGGCGTTTGCGACGGCTCGACGCCATTGAGCACCAGCAAGCTGGCCCAGCGCTCGCTGGTGGCTGAACGCAGGTAGTCCTGGGCCTGGGTCAGGGAATAGTCGGGCGGAAAATGCAGTAGCTCGATACTGCGGCGCTTCTCCAGGGCCATGCCCAGAGGCAGAAACAGGCGCCAATCATGTGCCCATTTGCCATCGCGATTGAGGCGCGTGGCGCCTTCGAAGGCCAGGTTGCCTGCATCCAGAAGGGCCTTCAACGGTTTTTCGTAGCCCTGGGGTACGTGGCTGATATGGGCGAACAACTGATCGTTGTTGCGCATAACGCGAACTGTGGCGGCCGTATAGCCGTCACGCTGAACACTTTGGCCCAGATAGTGTTCCACGGTTTGCTCCAGGCTCCAGTCGCGATAGCAGATCACGCCGCAATTGTTGGGGTAGGCGAACAGGCGGGTGACTCGTTCCTGGTTGCCCAATGCGATGCGGGTTTCGGCCATTGTTGAGCCGGCGAAGACGAGCGAGAGAAGGCCGGTGCAGATCTGGGGAAACAAAGGTGCTTTTGCCATGGCTGACTCCTTGTCAGAATGCCCCCTCCAGCTGGGGCGCAGGCCATACTGAAAGACGGCGGGGCGCACGCCTACCGGGTTTTCGTATCAAGGACTGTCACCGGTCAATGCAGGAGGTAAAGCTGTGTTCAAAGGCGTGTTGGCGTTGTTGCTGTTGAGTGTTTTGACGGCTCACGCCGACGAGCGTGATGAGGCACTGTTCAAACAATGGGAAAGCCGGCACGAAGCGACCGAATTCCGCAAGATGCTGGCAGACAACCGCCTCGATACGATCGTGCCCCTGTACCAACTGCTCAGGACAGCCAGCGACTGGAAAGGATGTGACGCCGAGCCTTTTTCGGTGCCACCACAAAGCCTCTGGCCTTCGGTCAAGTCGACGCTGCAATTGCTCAAGACCTTGATCGATGAAAAAGCCTTGAGCGAATTCGAGGTGGTCTCGGCTTACCGCAATCCCCAACTTAACGCCTGCGCCGGCGGCGCGCCCCACAGCGCCCATGTACGCGCGTTTGCCATCGACCTGTTCATCACGCAGCCGGCCGACGCCGCAACACGCCTATGCGCGTTCTGGAAGCGGAGGGGAGGGCAATGGAAGATGGGGCTGAGCCAATATGCGTCGGGGCGTATTCACATCGATACGGCGGGGTACCGGACCTGGGGCGATGACTTTACCAACAAGACGTCGTTTTGCCGCTAGCGGCCTGCATCTCCATCCCCGCAGGTAATTCGGATAAACACTGTCAATGTAGCTGCTGCCGCCAGGCTGCGCTCGCGCGCGAAGCGGGCGTTCGGACTGACGAACGATAGAGGTCCTGCGGACCTCGGCGCAGCTTGGCGGCAGCGGCTACGCCGAATGTATATTGCGCCAGCCGATACTTCCGGAATTGATTTGCTGCCCCAAAGTAAAGGTCCGCTTGTGTATTGCAAGTCATAAATATTGCTTTCACCAATAAGCTCGCCACTGCGATGGTCATAGAGTCGATAAAAACCTGGATAACCCCACACCTGAAACCACCTAGGTGCTACATCCTCATTCGGGTCGTATTCTGGTTGAAACATGCTAGGCAACACCCAGAATGGTTTAAAAGTTTCAATTCGATAACAGCCGCTGGGGCTGATGCTAGGCGCGCCAAATTTTTCCGCCAAGCCCTTTTCCCACCATTGCGAGGCCGCCCACAGGCTACCTCGAATGGGTGGCAGCTGTGCGCGGGTTAGCAGACCGGTCTATCGGAAGCCGGCGCATCCGAAGATGCCCCACACACAGCCACCATAAAGCGCAGGCGAAAAAAAGCGCCAGTCTTGAGGGTGGCGCGAGCGCCGATAGATGCGGACTGCTAAATCCGATCGCTGGTTTGCAGCGACGGGAAAAGGTTAGAGGCGGGTGCTCTGGCGCAGCAAGCTCGATCGGTCTCAAGCTTTAGTAGGCCTTTTCTTAAGGATTAAAGAAAGACCTACTTCTTTTCAGGAGACGCAAGGGACCTATTGTTCCTTGGATTACCTCACCCCACACTCCCGGACCGCCCCGGAGGGGAGAGGGGGCCGAATTGTGGCGTGGTTCAAATCGCAGGCATAAAAAAAGGGCCTACCTTTCGGTAAGCCCTTTTTAGTACTTGGTGGCTACACAGGGACTTGAACCCCGGACCCCAGCATTATGAATGCTATGCTCTAACCAACTGAGCTATGTAGCCAAGTGGCGCGCATTATTCGCTGAGAACGGATATGCGTCAAGCCTTTTTTTAAAAAATTTATGCACGCTATCAAACGCTTAGCGTCTCCATGGCTTTGCGGTCGATAAAATTCACTGGCGCGCAGGTCAGCCGATTCTGGATAATTTGGATCCAAATCGCTGATTGGAAAGATTTCCCCGTGGCCGTGAGCAATATCCCCAGCAGTACCGCCGCTGTTTCGAGCGTAGGCCAGAGCAGCCCTTTGGTGATGCGCATCATCGCTGCCTGCGCCTTGGCGCACTTGATCAACGACCTGATCCAGGCGGTCTTGCCTTCGATCTACCCGTTGCTCAAGGCCAACTATGGCTTGAGTTTTACCCAGGTCGGGCTGATTACCCTGACGTTCCAGATCACGGCTTCCTTGCTGCAACCGTGGGTCGGGTTCTATACCGACCGTAAGCCCATGCCGAATCTATTGCCACTCGGCACGCTTTGTACGCTGGTGGGGATTGTGATGCTGGCCTATGTGGGCAGCTTCCCGATGATTCTGCTGGCGTCGGCGCTGGTGGGAATTGGCTCTTCGACCTTCCATCCGGAAACCTCACGTATTGCCCGCCTGGCCTCCGGTGGGCGCTTTGGGCTGGCGCAATCGACCTTCCAGGTCGGCGGCAATGCCGGTTCAGCGTTCGGGCCGTTGTTGGCGGCAGCCATCATCATCCCGTTTGGCCAGGGCAATGTGGCCTGGTTTGGCTTGTTCGCCATCGGAGCCGTGTTGGTCACCTACGGGCTCAGCCGCTGGTATCGCGAGCATCTGAATCTGTTCAAGGCCAAGCAAGGGCAGGCTGCCACTCACGGTTTGTCGCGGCAGCGCGTTATCGGCGCCCTGGTGGTGCTCGGCTTGCTGGTGTTCTCCAAATATTTCTACATGGCCAGTTTCACCAGCTACTTCACCTTCTACCTGATCGAGAAGTTCGACCTGTCGGTAGGCAGTTCGCAGTTGCACCTGTTCCTGTTCCTTGGTGCAGTCGCGGCCGGTACTTTCTTCGGCGGGCCGATCGGCGACCGCATTGGCCGTAAGGCAGTGATCTGGTTCTCGATCCTTGGCGTGGCACCGTTCACCCTGTTGTTGCCTTATGTCGACCTGTTCTGGACCAGCGTGCTGAGCGTGATCATCGGCTTTATCCTGGCCTCGGCCTTTTCCGCCATCGTGGTCTACGCCCAGGAACTGGTGCCTGGCAATGTCGGCATGATCGCCGGGGTGTTCTTCGGC
>CAYVPI010000215.1:0-7123 GCA_964453495.1 uncultured Pseudomonas sp.
TGGACCTGACCGAATTGTCGTCTTCGTCTTCGAGCTTTTGCAGGCAGCACAGGCCACAGCCGTCACACAGCGACTCCCATTCACCCTGGTCGAGCTGCTCGAGGGTCTTGCGCTTCCAGAAGGGTTCGACGTTAACAGCCATGCTAGCGGTGTCCTGTTTCATAAAAAGCTGTGGCGCAGTAAAAAGGCCGCCAGTCTAGTGTGCCAGGGCGCCCTGGCCAAGCGGGAGCGACCAGAGGCTTGTCAGCGGGGATTTGGCGCAGTAGCGTGCGTGTCTTCTCAATTGAAAGGAACTGTGAATGAGCGCCAACCCCCGTGTTACCGAATACGCCATCGACTCCCAGTTCATCAACCGCTGGTCGCCGCGCGCATTCACTACCGAAAACATTCCAGAAGAAACCCTGCTGGGCTTCTTCGAAGCCGCGCGGTGGGCGCCCTCGGCCTATAACTCGCAGCCATGGCGCTTCCTCTATGCCCGCCGCGACACACCGAACTGGGCGCGCTACCTGGGCCTGCTCAACGAGTTCAACCGTAGCTGGGCGCAACATGCAGCAGCCCTGGTGATCGTCATCTCCAAGACCACCTTCACCGCTCCAGGTGCCAGCGAAGAAACCCCCGCCCTGTGGCATACCTTCGACACCGGTTCGGCCTGGGGCCACCTGGCCTTGCAGGCGAGCATCGACGGTTGGCACACACACGCCATGGCCGGCTTTGACCAGGCGCTGGCCCGCCAGGAGCTGAATATTCCCGAGGGCTACGCCCTGCATGCAGCGGTCGCCATCGGCAAGCTGGGTGACAAGGCCAGCCTGGCCGAAGGCCTGCAGGCACGTGAAGTACCCAGCCCGCGTCGCCCGCTCAGCGAGTTGGTTGCCGAGGGTGACTTCAGCCTGTAACCACGAGCGGTCCGTGACCTGAGGTGGCGGACCGTCCGCTGTTCAATACCCGCGCTGGAAATCCACCTCGCCACGTAAAGGCTGGGCTTTCCCATAGGCTCGAAGGTTGTCGACGAACAGTCCGACCATGGCCTCGGGCGAAGTAGGTGCCGAACTGTGGCCCGTCAGCAGCAACCCCCATGCCGTCCAGAATGGGTGACGCTGGGGTAGCGGCTCTTGTCGGCAGACATCGATCACGGCGCCGGCAAGATGCCCCTCTTTCAGGGCTTCGACCAGGTCCCCATCGACCACCGCCACACCGCGCCCGGCGTTGATGAACAACGCATCGGGATTGAAGCGTTTGAACATTTGCGCGTCGTACAAGTCATGGGTTGCCGGCGTATCGGGCAACAGGTTGATCACGTAATCGACTTCACCGACCAGGCGCCCGAGGTCCTGCAACGCAGCCACTTCGATAAACGGCGCCTGCTCGCGTGCCTGGCTGGCGACACCGTATAACACCACGCCAAATGGAACCAGGAACTGGGCAACGCTTTGGCCAATGTCACCGGTGCCAACGATCAGCACCTTGCGCCCCGCCAGGCTTCGGCCCATGCGGCTATCCCATTTGCGTTCGACCTGGCTGACCAGGCGCGCCAATACCTCGCGCTCATGGCCGAGCATGTAGGTCAGCACATATTCGGCCATGACTTGTCCGAATATGCCTACGGCCCGGGTCAGGCGATAGTTTTGCGGTAAACCCTCGGCCAAAAGCGGCGTGATGCCGGCCCAGGTCGATTGCAGCCAGCGGGGTTGGTGCCCCTGGCGCAGCAGGGTCGCCAACAGGTCGGGCTGGCCCAACCAGACCGGACAATCAGCCGCCAGCACAGCCAATTCGGCAGAGTCGCCGCTGGTCAAGACCTCAAGCTCTGGCGCCACTTGACGCAGCAACCGAGCGTAGAGGGCGTAATCCTGTTCAGCGATCAGCACACGCATGATTCAAAACCTTTCCAATAGCCAAACCTGCGACCGGCTCGGGAGATCCCGGCGCGCGATCACAGTACAGATACCTGTCGTATTATCACCGCAATGCGGGGTTGGGTGCGTCCTACATCGGATCGTTGCGGCGCAGCAGCTCTTCGGGCAAATGCTCGATGTATTCGTCTTCGGCAGGCGGCATCTGCAAGTGATACCCCTGTTTCTCCAGGTTTTCCAGCACCTGCTGGATGTCTTCGCGCGCCAGCTTGCGCTCAGGGGTCAGGACCAGATCGAAGGCATGCTGGGGCTTGCCGAACGCCGGCAACAGGCCTTCGGGTACACGCTCCAGGCCATCGGACTTGAGCACGTAGAGGTACATTTCGTTACGGCGTGGGCTTTTGTAAATTGAGCAAATACGTTTCATGGCTGAACTCCTGCATTGGCGAGGCTATCAAGCAACGCCTGGCCCATCAGTTCGCGCCGCCAGCCGCGCAACGATTCAGGCAATTGATAGGGACCATTGGGGTAGCCACTCTTGAGCAGGGCTTCCAGGGTTTTCTTGCGCAACATCAGCTCAGGCGCGATGCTCAGCCGTTCGGCCTCGGCCTGGCCGATGGCGCGCAGTTGCTTGAGCAGCGTCGAGGCTTCGATCGGCAATGGCTCGGGTAATGCCGGTGGCCACTCGGCCGGTGCAATGCTGCCCGCCTGCTTGATCAGCCCAAGGAGGAACTCACCGTCCTGGCGCACGGTGCGCGGGTGCATATCTTCGATTTTTGCCAGGGCTGACAGGTTATCCGGTTGCGTCCTGGCCAGCGGCCATAGCGAATGCTCGCGGATCACCCGGTTGCGCGGCAAGTCCCGGGCCCGGGCCTCACGCTCGCGCCAGGCACAAAGCTCGCGCAAAACCGCCAGTTGTGCACGGGACAGCTTCCAGGCCAGCTTGGCATCACGGTACAGCTCGTTGGGGTCGACCTCGCGACGCAGTTGCGCCACCAGTTCGGCACCATCCTCGAGGACCCAGGCATATTTTTCGTCCGACAATTGCGGGCGCAGCTTTTCATAGACTTCGGCCAGGTGTACCGCATCTTCCGCGGCATAGCTGACCTGGGTTTCCGACAGCGGGCGCTTCAACCAGTCAGAGCGAGTCTCGCCCTTGGGCAACTCGATACCCAGCACGTCCTGCACCAGACGCGAGTACCCCATGGAGAAGCCCAGGTTCAGGTACGCTGCCGCCAGTTGCGTGTCGAACAGCGGCATCGGCAGGCTGCCCGTAAGGCGCAACAGCACTTCCAGGTCTTCGCTGCAGGCGTGCAGCACCTTGATCACCGCTGGTGCATCCAGCAGGGTCGCCAAGGGGCTCCAGTCACTGATCAGCAAAGGGTCGATCAGATAGGCACGCTGGCCATCACCGACCTGGATCAAGCCCGCGATCGGGTAGAAGGTATCAACGCGCATGAACTCGGTGTCGAGTGCAACATATGGCAAGCGCAGCCATTGCGCACAATGACTGGCAAGGCTGGCGTCGTCGCCAATCCAGTGAATATCGATAGCCACAAGGCTCTCCCTCGAACAATGGCGCGCAGTATATATCGGCTCAGGCCATTACTGGGCATTGACTCGACAGGAGCGCCTGTCAAAAGCGCAGCGGCGCTGGGTCAGCGACCGCAGCGCCGGGGATATTCTTCCTAGTGGCCAACACCCCGTCCATCATCGGGCTTCGGCAGGTGGCGAACATGTCCAATTGCCGATTGTAGGCGTGTGTATTGACTTCCAGCAGACCAATCATCGAGTGGAACAGGTTGTCCTGGCTGCGTGGCATGCCACGTTGCGAGTTCAAGCACTGCGTATTGATTGCAAACGACCGTTGATAAGCGTCAGAGAACCACGCCAGCATGGCAACATGTTTCTGCTGGTCGGGAGCCATCATGTAAGGTGTGCCGTGCAAGAACAGATTGTATTCCCCCAACGACTCGCCATGGTCCGACAAGTACAACATCGCGGTATCCACCTTTCTCTGGTTAGCGCGCAACACGTCGATCAACGAAGACAGCACATGATCGGTATACAGAATTGTATTGTCGTAGGCATTGACAATGCTTTCACGGCTGCACTTGTTCAATGCATTGCTTTTGCATACCGGTGTAAACTTTTCAAACTCAGCCGGGTAACGCTTGAAGTACTCCGGCCCATGGCTCCCCATTTGATGCAACACCAGCACCGTATCCTGTTGCAGGTTGTCGATAAAACTTTGCAAACCTTGCAACAGTATCTCATCACGGCACTCACTGTTGGCACACAACACAGGGTCTTTCAAGTTACTGACATCTTCGACGGTCACCCGATCGCAGGTACCCTTGCAACCCGACTGATTATCACGCCAGACCACGTTCAAGCCGGCACGCTTGAGTACATCCAACAGGCCTTCCTGATTTTTCGCCTTGCTCGCGACATAATCCTTGCGGCCGAAATCGGAAAACATGCAAGGTACGGAGACCGCCGTCTCGGTTCCACAAGAACGCACGTCGGTAAAGGCGATCAAGCCCTTCTGCTTGCTCAACTCGGGCGTGGTATCACGGGTGTAGCCCAGCACACCAAAGTTCTCGGCGCGGGCACTCTCCCCCACCACCAGGACCGTCAGCGATTTACGTGAGCGCCCAAGCCAGACCTCGCCTTTTTGTGCATCTTCGGCGATTTTCACGAACGGCTGTTGTGCCGATGCCACTTGCTCCTTGAGGTAGCTGAAAGAGGCACCGATGTAGTTGCTTGGCACCACCATCAAGCGCAGCTCGTGGTGGTTGCGAAACAGTGAAGACAAGCCTTGGTAGTTGGCCAGGGCCACGCCACCGATGACACCGAAAGACACCACCACTGCCCCCACCTTGACCAGCAATTCGCGGTGCCAACGGCGAAAAGCAATCGGTGTTTTCCACACGACAAGGGACGGCACAACTCCGAGAAACAGGATATAGAGCAACAGTTTGAAGGACAACAAGCCACGCACTTCCGTGACATTGGTTTCAGCAAAATTACGGAACATGCCGGCATCGATCAGGATACCGTACTGACTCATGAAATACGCAACGCCAGCACTGATCATAAGCAGAGTAATCAACACAGGTTTGAATACCCACTTAAACGCCAACAACGTCAATACAATATTAAAAATACAGCCAACCAACACACCAAATGCGATGCGCATAAGCATGCCCAGCCCATCTGCCGATGTAATCGAGAACAGATGCTGCCACAGCACGACATTGAAACCGAAAAGTAAAAAGACACTGGCGAGCAGCGTCATCAATTCGGGACGAACCGACTTGATACTGAACATAATTGTCTGCTTTCAATAAGTTAGAAGTGACATCCAACCAGGTGATATTCAGCACCCGGGGACGACACGAACTCTAGGCAGACTGCCATCAATTTTTTGTGAAAAAGCCGACAACAAATAGTTGCACGCTGTGTTACTGCGTTCTGTTCAGCAAGTATTCAGGAAAGCAGGCATTGCAAGCCTGCTCCCGGGCAACACACTAATTTTGCAAATGCAGCTTGGAATAGGAATCCCTATCGATATCCAGAATTTCCACGCACAGCTGCACATCCAGCTCAGCCGGCCATTGCACCGCCTCGTTCAAGGCCGCCAGCAAGCTTTCCGACACCTGCTTCTTAACCTCCGGGGAGCGGCCGCTGAGAATGGCCAGCTTCACATGCACGAAGGCCCGCTCAGCCATCGCGGTGCCGATGCGAAAAGCACCTACCTGTACCGCGCGGCTTTTGATATCCGCTTCGCTGGTGAACTGGCCACTGGCAGCCAGGGTGTGGTTGAGCCGCAGCAATACCTTGTCGGCATCCAGCTCAGGCAGGTTTTGTGTGTACTCCAGATGTAGGTGTGGCATGACAGGTCCGCTTGTGCATGGAGGAACCTGCAGCCTAACGATCTGCTGCAAACTTATCGAGCGGGAAAGGGCCAGGCGCCCGATTTCGCGATCCGACCGGCAGAGCAGACCAACGGCCAAATCGCGACTATCCTGAAGGTCTCATGACTCCTGCACGAAACACGGAGAGGTGACGAGATGCCGGTAAGACACAATCTGTACGAGGATTTGAAACTGACCAAGGAAGAGGTCGACCAACGCAGGAAAACTGACGACAGGCTCGGCTCGCTGCTGAGCAAATACGAAGACCTGGATAAACAGGTCCTGGATGCGGAAGCACAGGCGGCGGCGGACGATCGTTTGAAAAAACTCAAGGAGGAGCGATTGCTGGCCAAGGACAAAATCGTCCAACAGCTGGAATACCCCAATTCACGCGGAGCTGCGAAGCAGTTCTGAGGGAAGAGCACAAAGCTCCGTGGCTCGATGAGCCACGGAGCTTTCTATTAAGTTTTATCAGTAGACCAGATCGAAAACACCATCTTTTATGTAAATGGTTGGCTCTTCATATCTGTACAGAGTAAGGTCGAATTCACCGCGAATAACATTGCCTGAATGGTAGATCAGATCCAGCTTCCCCGCACTGACTGTGTAAAGCGCGCCATCTAGGTAAGTCGAATATACTGTCTCATTAATACAATTGACAAAATTACGGGTACCGGTTTGAAACTTCTTTAAGAGCATGAAGGATATAGACCTTAAATCCTCGGTACCCACAATTCTAAGGTAGTCACCTACTGTATAGACCAAAAACTCATTGGCCACAAAATCCGTAACGGGCTCAGCGTCGACGGCAATCGAGGCTTTAAACAACCCGGTCGCATTATAGGTTTCAGGCAATTCGATTTCACAGGTATCTACTTTTGTCTTCATGACGATTGGTACTCCTTGTTTAAATTGATAGAAAAGCAATCCAAGGATTTTTTACCTGACGTTTGGTTGCTCATCCACCATCAATTTATGCCATCAGAAACCCAGTGATCTACTCGCAGAACTGCCAGTAGTAAATTACGAAAATGCCATTACGGATCGGGCTTCATCTCAGCCAAGGAAAAATTTCACGCAAAGCCGCAGGACCGGCTGGAGAGTAAAAATTGGTAAAAACGAAAAACCCCGTGACTCAACGAGTCACGGGGTTTTTTCGATGTATGGCGGAGAGATAGGGATTTGAACCCTAGGTACTGTCGCCAGTACAACGGATTTCGAATCCGTCCCGTTCGGCCACTCCGGCATCTCTCCAGTGGCGCGCATCATACCAGCACATTCGCCGGAAGCGAACCCCCGGGCGAAATTTTTTCCGTGCTATCAGATGCTTGCGTCGATTAAAGCGGTACGCCCAGA
>CAYVPI010000216.1:0-7003 GCA_964453495.1 uncultured Pseudomonas sp.
CGCCATGATTTTCGCGGGTGTCTGGCTGGTGACGCAATTTGCCTGGCTGTTGTACGTCTTCGGCGTCTTCCTCATCATCACCGGCATCAAGATGCTGGTCTTCGCCAACCAGCAGCCTGACCTTGAGAACAACCCCCTGTTACGCTGGCTACGCCGCCACCTGCGCATCACCGACTCATTCCATGACGAGCGTTTTTTCGTGGTGCGCGACGGCGTGCTCTGGGCGACGCCAATGTTCCTGGTGGTGGTGCTGATCGAGGCCAGCGACCTCATCTTCGCAGTCGACAGCATCCCGGCCATCTTCGCCGTCACCACCGACCCTTTCATCGTGTTTACCTCCAACATCTTCGCCATCATGGGCCTGCGTGCCTTGTACTTCCTGCTCGCCGACATGGCAGACCGCTTCCACCTGCTCAAATATGGCCTGGCCACGGTGCTGGTATTCATCGGCACCAAGATGTCAGTCATGCCCTGGTTCCACGTGCCAATCCAATGGTCGCTGACGGTGGTGGCTAGCATCATCCTGGTCTCGGTGATACTGAGCCTGTACATGAGCAAGGACGCTCGGCAAGTCACGGAAGAGAAACGCAGGTAACCTGAATTCAGGCCGGGAATCGGCTATTCGCTTGTTTGCGCCGATTCACTCAACAATCGTTGAGCCTTGAACAGCGCCTGCATGAACTGCTCCAGGGCATCCTTGGGTATTTGCCCTTGCCGCGTGATGCAATGAAACGCCGCGCCATAGGCCAGCCTCGATGGCGCTATCGGGCGCAGCAGGCCACGTGCAACCCAATTGTCGGCATAGTGCGTCGGCAGGTAGCCAATGCACGTTCCAGATGACACCAGCGTCGCGATTGCCTCCATGGAAAAGGCACTGAGGGTATTGTTCAAACGCAGTTTGTGGGGGCGACGGCTTTCCAGCATATAGCCACGGTCGACGTAGTCCGCAGCGCAAATATCATCGTCACTCAAACTCGCGTCCGAACGCGAAAAGAAGGGGTGCTCCCGACCGCAGTAAAGGTTCTGCTCTTCCTCGAAAAGCGGCTGGTAACTCAACCCCGACAGCTGGTGATTGAAGCACCCTATGGCCAGTTGCAGCCGCCCTTCCAGCACCGCCTGTTCGAGTTCATCTGCACGCATTATCTGCAGGTCGATCCGTGTGTCCGGCGATGCGGTGCGAAAAAGGTTCAACGCAAGCGGCAGCGGCGCCACCTCCAAGGTCAGCAGGTTGTCGACGCTGCCAATTTGCAGTAGCTGTGGAAATCGCTCATTGAGCATGGCAACGCGCTGGCGGAAGCGGTCGATGTCGGCATACAACTCCTGCGCAGCTGCGTAGGTTTGCGCCCCTTGCTCGGTCAATTGGAAACCGCCCTTGCCACGCAGGCACAGGGTGAAACCGAGGCGCACTTCCAGGTCACGCACAAGCACACTCAAACGCGGCAGGCTGGTGTTCAAGCGCACCTGGGCTGCGGTGAAGCCCCCCGCCTCCACGATGGAACAGAAGATGCGCAGCATGCGCAGGTCCACGTCGGAGAGATTGCTGAGCATGACGGCCCCCTGATCTGAAATTAACCCGCACCCATCGGTGTGGGCCCCTTATACCAGCAATTCAAGCCTTGGGAATGATCGCGCGATTCGTCTGGAAACCCGGGCTGTTTTCATTTTCGTTTTTGCGAAAGTCAGGTTCTCTGATGCGGGATTTACCCCCTGTTGGTTTATTCCAATACTGGCGCCAGTGCTGGGCCGCATCCGCCCACGTGCACAGTAAACCCCGAGAATAAAAACCACGTTACGGAGTGCTATATGGCAACTCAGCGCAACAGCGGGCTGGCCAGACCGACGATCGAGGTTCGCTCGATCGATTATGTGCCCCGTGCCGAACGGCACGGCCAAGTGTGGCATCAAGGCCCGTTCTGGTTCACCGGCAATTTTGTTTTTCTCACCATGATGGTGGGTTTCACCGGGCCGAGCATGGGCCTCGGTGTATTATGGAGTGTGCTGGCCGTGGCCATTGGCGCATGCTTCGGGACAGTGTTCATGGCACTGCACGCCAACCAGGGGCCGAAGCTGGGCTTGCCGCAAATGATCCAGTCCAGGGCGCAATTCGGCAGCCGAGGCGCCATCGTACCTTTTGCGGCAACCCTCTTCGTCTACATCGGCTTCATCGTGTTTGGCATCATCCTGGTGACACAGGCGCTGCAACTGGTGCTGCCGGGCTCGAAAGGGTTTTGGTACACGGCGTTGATAGCGCTGAGTATTGTCATCGCGGTGGTCGGCTACGATCTTCTGCACTTCATCCAGCGCTGGTTGACCTACCTGCTGGTGGCCGCCTTCGGCATCGTGACCGTGATGGCCGTGACTGCACTTCCCGAGGCCGCCAATGTGCCACCGGGCGCAGGATGGAACACAACCGCGTTCGTGGTTCAGCTGTCGCTCGCCGCAGGCTACAACATCAGTTATTCGGTCTATGTCTCTGACTATTCGCGTTATCTTCCGGATGACTCATCAAGCCCGAAACTGATTTTCTGGACCTATCTTGGCGCTGCAGTCTCCGCGGTCTGGCTGATGTCGCTCGGCGCTGTGCTGGCCAGTTACATGCCCGGTACCGACGGTATTGGTTCACTGGTTCAGGTCGGCGACTACTTCTTCCATGGGTTCGGAACCGTTGCCGTACTGGTCGGCGCCATGGCCCAATTGTCGGTGACGGGTATCAATTGTTATGGCGCGATGCTGACCGGCGTCAGCGCACTCGATGGCTTCAAGCCCGTACAGCCCACCATCAGGCTGCGCGTTATAGGGCTGGCCCTCGTCGGCGTGGCATCGCTGATGATTGCCCTGGCCATTCCCGAAGCGTACATGGCCAGTTTCAATGGCTTCGTGCTGCTGATGTTGTATTTCCTGATCCCGTGGACGGCGGTGAACCTCGTGGACTTCTATGCCATCCGCAAGGGCGAGTACGCGATTGCCGAAATCTTCAACCCGCGGGGCATTTATGGGCGCTGGGCATGGCGTGGCGTACTGGCTTACTTCGTGGGGTTCGTCGCCATGCTGCCGTTCTTCTCGATCCCCTTCTTCACGGGCCCTGCCGCGCAGGCACTCGGCGGTGCTGACATCGCCTTCATTCCCGGGTTGCTGGTCGGCGGTGGCCTGTACTACCTGCTCGCTCGCAATGTCGAACGTTCAGCAGAAACCAAGGCGCGGCGCCAGAGCCTGCTGGTGCTCGAAGGGGCGACCGAGTAACGGCGCGTGCAACTTACGCCAGGCAATCCTCCATAAATCTCGACATCAAGAAGACGCCTCAATGACCAGCATGACTGAAAAAACCGTTGCCATCGTCCAGCAACCTCCGGTGGCCCTCGATGTGCCCTCATCGCTGCACAGAGCAGCCGAGCATATTGCCGAGGCTGCGGCCTTGGGTGCAGAGCTTGTCGTATTCCCCGAAACATGGCTCAGTTGCTACCCCGCCTGGGTATTCGGCATGGCTGGGTGGGATTGCGCCATCGCAAAATCCTGGTACGCCAGGCTGCTTGCCGACAGCCCCGTCGTTGGTCGGCCCGACCAGATGGACGATGACCTCGCCGTGCTGCGTGAAGTCGCCAGGGAATACCGGGTAACCGTGGTGATGGGCATGAACGAACGGTCCCGCCCCCACGCAGGCTCGCTTTACAACTCGCTCGTCACGATCGGGCCCGATGGCCACATCCTGAACGTACACCGCAAGCTCACACCTACCCACACTGAACGGACGGTGTGGGCGGCCGGCGATGCATCCGGGTTGCGTGTGGTGGATACACCGGCCGGCCGTGTCGGTGGCCTGGTGTGTTGGGAGCACTGGCACCCGCTGGCCCGGCAGGCCTTGCATGCGCAAGATGAGCAGATTCATGTGGCGGCCTGGCCAGATATGCCAGAGATGCACCATATCGCCGCACGCGCGTACGCGTTCGAAGGTCGCTGCTTCGTCTTGTGCGCCGGTCAGTTCCTCTCCACCGATGATGTCCCTGCCGAGTTGCTGGCGGCCTACCAGCGGGGTGTCGGGAACAACGCGCCTGCCCAAGGGCTGCTGTTCAATGGCGGCTCCGGAATCATTGCACCGGACGGTTCCTGGGTGACACCACCGCTCTTCGGCGAGCCTGGCATTGTCGTCGCCACTCTGAACCTGGCCGACATCGACGCACACCATCACGACCTGGATGTGGCTGGCCATTATTTGCGCCCGGACATTTTTGAACTGTCGGTCGATCGTCGCGTGCGTAGCGGTTTGACGCTGTGTGACCGCTGAGGTTGATGCAAGTCTGAGAGGGGCTGCCGCCATCGCCCGCGGCGTTGGATGACAGCCCGGTAACCATTGCTCATGCCTGGGTGGCTTTGCCGAGGCTCGGCTGCATGGCACAGGCCACCCCTGCTTGCGGTGCACCGAGCACCTGGGCCTGCACCGCTACGGTTTTTTCACCGTCACCATTGAGCGCCTTGTGCATCTTTTCGGTGTCCAGCGCCCCAACCCACTTGGCAATGGCCATGGTGCCGACCCCATTCCCAATGGTGTTGGTAATCGCCCGCGCTTCCGACATGAAGCGGTCGACCCCCAGCAACAACACCATGCCCGCTACCGGAATGGTGCCGAGGGACGACAACGTCGCCGCCAGGATGATGAAGCCGGAACCGGTCACACCCGCCGAGCCCTTGGAGGTAAACATCAGCACCGCCAGCACGATCAATTGATCGGTCAGTGTCAGCGGCGTGTTGGTGGCCTGGGCGATAAAGATGGCAGCGATGGTGTAGTAGATCGCCTGGCCATCGGGGTTGAAGGTCAAGCCGGAGGGAATGATCATGCCCGCCACCGGTTTGGAAACACCGGCCTTTTCCATCTTGGCAATCATCTGCGGCAACACCGATTCCGAAGAACTGGTGCCCAGTACGGTGAACAATTCTTCCTTGATAAAACGCAGGAACTTCCACAGGCTGAAACCACTGTAACGGCAGATCGGCCCCAGCACGAAGATCACGAACACCGCACAGGTCAGGTAGACGCACGCCATCAACTTGCCAAGGGAGAACAGCGAGCCGAAGCCGTATTTGCCGATGGTAAACGCAATGGCACCGAATGCACCGATGGGCGCCAGGCGCATGACCATATTGACGATGCGGAACATCCCCTGCATCAGGCTATCGAGGGTGTCGACGAACACTTTGGCGCGGGGCCCCACGTGCGCCAGGGCAACCCCGAGCAGAATGGAGAACAGCAGAATCTGCAGCACGTTACCCTTGGCGAAGGCATCGACGATGGTGTCGGGGATGATGTTCATGACGAAATCCATGAACGATGCGTGCTTTACCGCCGTGGTGTAGGTGGCAAGGCTTGCCGTATCCAGGGTGGCGACATCGATGTTCATGCCCGCGCCGGGCTTGAACACATCGACCACCACCAGGCCGACGACCAGCGCCAGCGTGGATACCACTTCAAAGTAGAGCAAGGCGCGAAAACCGACGCGGCCCAGCTCCTTCATGTTCTCCATGCGTGCGATACCGGTGACCACGGTGAGGAAGATCACCGGCGCCAGCAGCATCTTGATCAGTTTGATGAACGCATCGCCCAAGGGTTTGAGCGCGGTCCCGGTTTCGGGAATAAACACCCCGATGATGGCACCGAGGACGACGGCAATGAGGACTTGTACGTAGAGTTTGCCAAGTATTCTTTTCATGACAGGGCCCTGATTTTTTATTGTTGTCAGGAAATGCCAGGGGGCCCGATCATCGATCGCCCCCCGGCCGTTGCGCCGCAGTACTACTTTGAATCAGCGATTGATCAGTGCGATCACAGCGTCGGTGACCTGCCGGGTAGTGGCCGTGCCACCCAGGTCCGGGGTATGCAGGCCGCTTTCGGTCACGGCTTCGATGGCAGACATCAGTTGCCGCGCAGCGCTGGCCTGGCCGAGATGTTCGAGCATCATCGCCGCTGTCCAAAATGTCGCGATCGGGTTGGCAACGCCTTTGCCGGTAATGTCGAAGGCCGAACCGTGGATGGGTTCGAACATCGACGGGAAGTTGCGCGATGGATTGAGGTTGGCGGTAGGTGCGATGCCCAGGCTGCCGGACAATGCGGCAGCCAGGTCGGACAGGATGTCGGCATGCAGGTTGGTGGCGACAATCACATCCAGGGTAGAAGGCTTGAGCACCATGCGCGTGGTGACCGCGTCGACCAGTTCCTTGTCGATGCGCACGTCCGGAAAGTCCTTGGCCACTTCATAGAAAATCTCGTCCCACAACACCATGCCATGGCGCTGGGCATTGGATTTGGTGACCATGGTCAGGTGTTTGCGCGGCCGGCTACGGGCCAGCTCGAAGGCAAAGCGATGAATGCGCTCGACCCCGGCACGGGTGAATACGGACACTTCGGTGGCGACTTCTTCAGGCAGGCCCCGGTGCACGCGGCCACCGTTGCCTGAGTACTCGCCCTCCGAGTTTTCCCGCACCACCACCCAATCAATCTGCTCGCCGTTGACCAGCGGGCTCTTGACCCCTGGCAATACGCGCGCCGGGCGTACGTTGGCGTACTGGTCGAAGCCCTGGCAGATCGGCAAGCGCAGGCCCCAGAGTGAAATGTGGTCCGGCACGTTGAGCGCACCGACGGCACCGAAGAAGATGGCATCGAAGGTCTTCAATTCCTCAAGGCCGCCCTCGGGGATGTAGTAACCGTTTTTCAGGTAGTTATCGGAATTCCAGTCGAAGTGTTTGAAATCCAGTTCGAAGCCGGACTTTTTCGACAGGGCCTGCAGCACCTCCACGCCAGCGGCAATCACTTCAACACCGATACCGTCACCTGGCACCGCAGCAATCTTGTATGCGCTCATCGATCAACTCCACATGCGTTACGTTCTTGTTGTTCCCGCCGGGCTGTCCAAGCGGGGTGTGAACGGAGTATATGTAGTGAACCAAGCGCAGTGAGTTACCCAAAATCACTACATAAATAACTTTGAGTTACGAATGAGCCAGACCCTGGATTTGT
>CAYVPI010000217.1:0-6735 GCA_964453495.1 uncultured Pseudomonas sp.
TCGGCGACATGATCGAGATCGATACCCGCGAAGGCGGTTCCTACAAAGGCCGCGCCAAGTAATATTGGCTTCGCCGACGTACAAAAAAACCCGACCAGTGTGTCGGGTTTTTTTGTGGGCGCCATTTGGCTGATGCAATCGAGCAATCAGACGCTGATATGCAGGCGTACATCCACATTGCCGCGGGTGGCATTGGAGTAAGGGCATACCAGGTGCGCGGCATCGACCAACGCCTTGGCATCGGCTTGCTCCAGGCCCGGCAGGCTGATGCGCAGGTCGATATCCAGGCCAAAACCACCCTCGATCTGGCCGATGCCGACTTCTGCGGTAATCGAGGTGTCGGCGGGCAGTTGGCGCTTGCTTTGCCCGGCCACGAACTTCAGGGCACCGATGAAGCAGGCCGAGTAACCGGCCGCGAACAGTTGCTCAGGGTTGGTGGCTGCGCCACCGGCACCACCCAGTTCCTTTGGCGTGGCCAGTTTTACATCGAGAATGTTGTCACTGGAAACAGCACGGCCATCGCGGCCACCGGTGGAGGTTACGGTTGCGGTGTAGAGGGTTTTCATGGGGGAGGCCTCGTGGTTGCGTGTTTGTAATTGCGCTAACTGTTTGCGCGCTAACTAAGTGCGAAATAAATGTATCGCGCTAATATTTTGCGCGCAATATAAAATACTCTCGAAAGCTCAGATCGGCGACCAGCGGTCGGAAGGAAAGTCTAGGTGAATAAACAAAGGGCTGCGGTGGCTGCCGCAACCCAGGCGATCAGAGGTGTTCGCGAAGGTGGCTACGAAGATCCACCAGCTCGGCTTGCAGGCGTTGCAGGTGTTCCAGCGATTGGCCGCTGGCATCCAGGATGCAGCGAGGAATGTGCTTGGCGCGCTCGCGCAGGGTGTGCCCTTGCTCGGTCAATTGCACAATGACGACGCGCTCATCCTCGCGGCTGCGGTTACGGGTGAGCAGCCCTTCAGCTTCCAGGCGCTTGAGCAGCGGGGTCAGGGAGCCTGGGTCGGTCAGCAGTTGAGCGCTGATTTCCCCAACGGTCAAACCATCCTGTTCCCATAGCACCATCATGGTCAGGTATTGCGGGTACGTCAGCCCGAGTGACTGCAGCAGCGGCTTGTAGACTTTGGTCATCAGCAGCGAAGTGGAGTACAGCGCGAAGCACACCTGGCTATCGAGCAGCAGATCGTCGCACGGCTCCGTGGATGAGATGGCGGTTTCGATGTCAGCGTTCATGGGTGTCCTTCTTTCGATTACTTCGATTAATTTAGCGCGCAGGTAGTTGATGCGCCAGCCAGTTGCTCAGTGCCAATTCAGATCACTTAGCAATGCCAAGTCCCATGGGGGGACGGGGCTGAAGCGCCTCTTTAAAAATTCGAGCAGCAAACGGCTACGAGAGTTCGTTTGATGTTCAAGGCGCAATGCGTATATGCCGCTGGACTCGGCCGCTGGCAGGCCGTTTTCGCAGAAAAGCGGGAGCAATTCACCGCGCAGCAGGTACTCGCTGATCAGCCAGGTCGGCAGATGCGCGACACCGAGCCCGGCGAGGGCGCCGAACAGCAGGGTTTCCGCATTGTTGGCACTCATGCGCATGCGCCGGGGGCGTTGCAGGCGTAGTTGCCCGTCCTGTTCGAAGCGCCAGGCGAACGGGGGCGCTAGCCCATCCCAATCCAGGCCGTCGTGCTCGACCAGTTGCGCCGGGTGGGTGGGAATGCCGCGGCTCTGCAAGTAAGCCGGGCTGGCGCAAGCAATGCGCACCATATAGGCCAACGGTGTGGCGACCAGCCGTGTATCGGCCAGCGGGCCTGCCCGAAGGACCAGGTCGACTTCACCCAAGTGTGCGCCATGCAGGTCGACGAAGCTGTCGATCAGGCGCAGTTGTACATCCAGGCCCGGGTAGGCGACCAGAAAATCGGCAATGGCCGGGGCCAGGTGTCGGCGCCCAAAAGCGGCTGGCGCATCGATACGGATCAGGCCCTCTGGGGCGCTGCTCAGGGAAACCGCCTCAGCGCGAGCCAGGCGCAATTCTTCGACAATGCGCCGGGTGCGTTCAGCGAAGGCCAGCCCTGCGGGCGTAGGCCGTATGGCATGGGTGCTGCGCACGAACAACTGGCTGCCAAGGGCTGCCTCCAGGCTGTCGATTCGCCGTGCAACAGCTGACGGAGTCAAGGGGTGACGGCGGGAAGCACCTGAGAAACTGCCTGTTTCCAGAACGTCTAGAAACAGGCTTAGCTGCTCAGTGAGGGTGTCGGGGTTCATGGCAAAGTCGCTTGTGCGTAATTGGCAAAGCCATTGTGCGTTGCTGTGCGTTTGCGTGCTAGCACGAGGACGTTAGCATGCTCGATATCGAATCGGAGGCGGGCAATGATTGAAGTGGTGACGTATTTGGCCTTGGGCGCGGCGCTGGGGACTGTCGGCGGCGTGTTTGGTATCGGCGGCGGCCTGATTGCGATCCCCGCGCTGGGTGTGTTGTTCGGCCTTGATCAGCAATTGGCCCAGGGCACGGCGTTGGTCATGGTGGTGCCCAATGTGTTACTGGCATTGTGGCGCTATCACCAACGCAACCGCATTGACGTGCGTTATGCCACACCGCTGGCGCTGGCCGGTTTTGTCTTCGCCTGGTTAGGGTCGGTGTGGGCCGTGGGGCAGAACGCCGAGGCCATGCGCATGGGCTTTGTGTGGTTCCTCGTGGCTCTAGCGGCCTACAACCTGGTGCGCATGTTCATGCACAAGACAGAGCCTTCGAGCGAACTGCGCCAGCCGTGGCCGTGGCTTGGACTATTGGGGGCCGGTTCAGGCGCCCTCGGTGGCCTGTTCGGGATAGGCGGGGCGGTGCTGGCCACGCCGGTACTCACCGGTGTGTTCGGTACCACCCAGGTGGTGGCCCAGGGCTTGTCCCTGGCTCTGGCGGCGCCGAGTACGGCGGTGACACTGGCGACCTATGGGTTGCACCAGCACGTGTACTGGGCCATGGGGATTCCCCTGGCCATCGGTGGGCTGCTCAGCATCAGTTGGGGCGTGAAATTGGCCCATGCCATGCCGGAAAAATTGCTGCGCTCGCTGTTCTGTGGCTTTTTGGTGCTTTGTGCGCTGCTGCTTGCCTTCAAAGCTTGAAGCCTTCGGCGATATGTTCGGCCAGGCATTCGGTCATCGCGTTCTGGGTGCTGCTGTTGCGCAATAGCATCACGCTGGCCATGGGCAACTGGGGCATGCCCTCGGCTTCGCCGAGCACGCGCATGTCCGGGGTGATCAGGCTCTGCAGTTGCGCGGTGACCGCAAGGCCAGCGCTGACCACCGCCATGATCGCCGCCAGGCTCGGGCTGGTGTACGCCACTCGGTATTCCTTCTGCATGGCATCGAGGGCATTGCAGGCCCAGATGCGGCAGAAGCAATCGCTGTTGAACATCGCCAGTGGTATCGGGTTCTGCTCATGGGGGCAGTGGCCGTTGGCCTGGGCCCAGACGAAGCGTTCCTGGCGCAGCAATTGGCCGATTTCATTGCCCGGTTCTCGGGTGACGATGGTCAGGTCCAGGTCCTGACGCTGCAACAGTTGCTTGGAGGATTCGCAGTGCACTTCTACCTGTATCAACGGGTAGGCCTGGGCGAAGCGCGAGAGAATGCCCGGTAGAAAACGCATGGCGTAATCGTCGGGCGTACCGATACGGACCACCCCGACCATATGCGGCTCGCGCAAGGTATTGAAGACTTCCCTGTGCAATTTGAGGATGCGCCGGGCGTAGCCCAGCAGCACCTGCCCCTCTGCTGTCAAGCGTACCTGGCGCCCATCGCGTTCAAACAGCTGGCGCTGGAGGATGTCTTCCTCCAGGCGTTTCATCTGCATGCTCACCGCGGACTGGGTTCGGTTGACGATTTCGCCGGCGCGGGTGAAACCGCCCTCGTCGGCGATGGCGACAAAGGTTCGCAAAACTTCGGAATCGATGCTCTGATACTGAGACATACATCAATCTCCAAGATGCATAGCATAAGAAACATTCGTTGGATTGATCATATCCCTGAAGCGACACTTGAGCCATCCCCACTTGGAGGGCTTCAAGATGAAAGGTCAAAAAGGGTATGTCTGGGTCGCCAAGGCGCCATCTCACAATTTCTTACTCACTGATGTGTTTGCCGCTGTATGGAAGCAGCTGTTGCGCTGGCATGAATTGCATGCCCAGCGTCAGCAGCTACGCCAGATCAGCGATGCGGCGCTGAAGGACCTTGGCTTGAGCCGGGCCGATATCATCGAAGAGAGTGAGCGCCGGTTCTGGGACGACCCGCTGCGCAAATGATTGCGGGGGCAGTTGAAACATCAAGCCAAAGTCTCGGGCTGGCTGGATCGGCGGAGCACTACCAGACTCTGCGCTCCATCCAAAGGAGCACGAAGTCATGAAGGATCATGCAAGCTTGGTGAGCAGGCCGCCGTCAGGGTTGGCTTTACGTAGTTTTGTGGGGCGTGCCGTGTATCGGGTCCGACGCTGGGAGCAGTTGTACCGAGAGCGTAGAGCCTTGATGCGCTTGAACGATGCGCAGTTGCGCGACATTGGCTTGAGCCGGGTAGATGTCTTCAAGGAAAGCGTTCGTCCTTTCTGGGATGACCCTTTCAAAACCTCAACATGCTATGGCGCTGGTGGGGGTGGGCATCTACTGTAGGTGTGCGCTTGAAGGAGACGCCCATGCCTCGACCCTTGTCCCTGTCACTTGCCCAGGCACGGCGGCTGAGCCTTGCTGCCCAAGGCTTTGCCAGCCGCAAGCCCGCGGCTGAGCCGACACCTCGTCACCTGCTGCGCTTGATCGAGCAATTGGGGGTATTGCAGATCGATTCGGTCAATGCTCTGGTGCGTTCACACTACCTGCCGCTGTTTTCTCGCCTGGGCAGTTATCCACAGGCCATGCTCGATGAGTTGGCCTGGAGCAAGGGGCGCCAGCGCAAATTGTTCGAATACTGGGGGCACGAAGCTTCGCTACTGCCCCTGCGGCTGTACCCGGCGATGGTGTGGCGGATGCAACAGGCGGCGCGCGGTGAAGGTATTTATCAACAGTTGGCGCGCTTTGGCCGCGAACAGCAGCCGACCATCCGCCGGGTGCTTGCGGCGGTCACCGAGCAGGGTGCGTTAGGAGCCGGCAGCCTTTCGACTCGCCAGCAGCCGGCGGGGCAGTGGTGGGATTGGAGTGTCGAAAAGCATGCGCTGGAGTGGCTGTTCGCTGCCGGGGAGGTTACGGTGGCAAGCCGCCGGGGTTTCGAGCGCCTTTATGATTTGCCCGAACGGGTCATTCCGACCAGTGTACGCGCGCAACCAATACCCGACCCCGCGCAGGCACAACGGCAGCTCTTGCTACAGGCCGCCGCGGCTCTCGGGGTCGCGACTGAAAAAGACCTGCGCGATTACTACCGCTTGGCACCGGCTGACAGTCAAGCGCGCCTCGATGAGTTGCTGGAGGAGGGGCAATTGCACCCTTGCGAGGTGCAAGGTTGGCGGTCGCCGGCCTATTGCCTGGGACAATTACGGCTGCCCCGCCAGGTGGCTGCCAGTGCTTTGCTTTCCCCCTTTGACTCATTGATCTGGGAGCGCAGCCGCACCGAGCGTTTGTTTGGCTTTCGTTACCGCCTGGAAATCTATACGCCCGCACACAAGCGGATCTACGGTTACTACGTGCTGCCGTTTCTGCATGCAGAGCGCATTGCTGCCCGGGTCGACGTACGTGCCGAGCGTGCCCAGGGGCGCCTGGCGGTGCATGCCGTGCATGAGGAGGACGTGGGGTTGGATGAGGCAGGCATGCAGGCCCTGGCCATCGAGTTGCAGCGATTGGCCCGTTGGTTGGGGCTGGAGCAGGTTCAGCTGAATTGCCCAAGGGCCAGTGCCGATCGGTTGCGAGCGGCACTGGCGGCTGGTATCAGCGGCGAACCTGTTTGAGGGTTTCGGCAATCAGGAAGGCCAGTTCAAGGGACTGGTCGGCGTTCATGCGGGGGTCGCAGTGGGTATGGTAGCGGTCCGAAAGGCCGTCTTCGGTGATCGGCCGGGCACCGCCGATGCATTCGGTGACGTTTTGCCCGGTCATTTCAATATGGATACCGCCGGCGTAGCTGCCCTCGGCCTGATGCACCTGGAAGAATTGCTTGACCTCGCCCAGGATCTGCGCGAAATCCCGGGTCTTGTAACCGCTGCTGGCCTTGATCGTGTTGCCGTGCATCGGGTCGGAGCTCCACAGCACCTTGCGCCCTTCGCTTTGAACAGTACGAATCAGCGCCGGTAAATGCGCTTCGACCTTATCGGCTCCCATGCGCACGATCAGGTTGAGGCGGCCGGGGTCGTTGTCCGGGTTGAGGATGTCGATCAGGCGGATCAAATCCTCGGTGTTCATGCTCGGGCCCACCTTGACCCCGATCGGGTTGTGAACCCCTCGCAGGAACTCGACGTGGGCGCCGTCGAGCTGGCGGGTCCGGTCACCGATCCAGAGCATGTGCGCCGAGCAGTCGTAGTAATCGTTGGTCAGGCTGTCGCGGCGCACGAACGCTTCTTCATAGTTGAGCAGCAGGGCTTCGTGGGCGGTGAAGAAGCTGGTTTCGCGCAATTGTGGCGAGCTGTCCATGCCGCAGGCGCGCATGAAGGCCAGGGTTTCGTCGATGCGGTCGGCCAGCAGGCTGTATTTTTCCGCCAGCGCCGAGTTAGCGATGAAATCCAGGTTCCACTTGTGCACTTGATGCAGGTCGGCAAAGCCACCCTGGGCAAAGGCGCG
>CAYVPI010000218.1:0-6608 GCA_964453495.1 uncultured Pseudomonas sp.
CGACCCAGAAGCGATGATGCTGCAGGTTCGGCAGGAAACGACGACGGGTTTTGTTGTTTGCGTGGGAAATGTTATTCCCGGTTACCGGACCCTTACCGGTAACTTGACAGACTCTCGACATGCCTCAGCCCTCTAAAACCACATGCCCAACCCGGCATGGGTTGGCCGCTTAATCTCTCAGTCATTTGGCGCCAGGCGCCGCGTTTCTTTAGGGTCTTACCAGCTACACCTGCAAAGCAAGGAACCGGGCCCCTAGAAAAGAGCGCTGCTTTATACCAGAAAGACCACAATGCAACAACAGCCAGTGCATTTTCAATTGCTGCCGGTGCCCACAATTCGAGCGCAGGCATAGCTGCCATGGGCCAGCCAGCCCGGGCAACCGCTCGTCGCAACAAGCGGCAAAAATTGAATGGCCATTTCCAGTTCAGCCTACTAGGGTAGGACTTTTCCAGACTGCACCGGCAGATGGTAATCGATCAGCCAAGGAACATCGCTATGCGTCTTGCAACTTTAACGCTGTTGCTCGCCCCCCTGCTCAGCCCCTTGCTGGCCCACGCCGCCGCGTTGAGCGTGTGCACCGAGGCCAGCCCGGAAGGCTTCGATGTGGTCCAGTATAACTCGCTGACCACCACCAATGCTTCGGCCGACGTGCTGATGAACCGCCTGCTCGACTACGATGCAGCCAATGGCAAGCTCGTACCGAGCCTTGCCGATAGCTGGGAAGTATCCGCCGACGGGCTGGTGTACGCGTTCAAATTGCACCCGGACGTAAAATTTCACACCACCGAATATTTCAAGCCGAGCCGCCCTCTCAATAGCGAAGATGTGGTGTTCAGCTTCCAGCGCATGCTGTACCCGGCCAACCCTTGGCACAAAATCGCCCAGAGCGGTTTTCCCCATGCCCAGTCGATGCAGTTGCCCAGCCTGATCAAACAGATCGATGCGCCAGACCCGATGACGGTGCGCTTCACCCTGGACCATGCCGATTCGACCTTCCTCGCCACCCTGAGTATGGGCTTTGCCTCGATCTACTCTGCCGAATACGCCGACAAACTGTTCCGTGCCGGCACCCCGGAGAAGCTCAACAGCCAACCGATCGGCACTGGCCCATTCGTGTTCAGCCGGTTCCAGAAGGATGCGAGTATTCGCTACAAGGCCAACCCGGATTACTTTGCCGGCAAGCCAGCTGTCGACCCGCTGATTTTCGCCATCACGCCCGACGCCAATGTCCGCCTGCAGAAGCTGCGGCGTAACGAATGCCAGATAGCCCTGTCACCCAAACCGCTGGACATCGCCGCCGCCAGTGAGGACCCCACGGTTAAAGTCGAAAAAACTGACGCGTTCATGACGGCATTTGTCGCGATCAACAGCCAACATCCGCCTCTCGACAAACCCGAAGTGCGTCAAGCCATCAACCTGGCGTTCGACAAGGAAAGCTACCTGCAGGCCGTATTCGAAGGCACCGCCGTTGCCGCCAAGGGCCCCTACCCACCCAGCACCTGGAGCTACGCCAAAGACCTTCCCGGCTATACCCATGACCCCGACAAGGCTCGCCAGTTATTGACCAAGGCCGGCTTGAAGGACGGTTTCACCACCACCATCTGGACGCGCCCTTCCGGCAGCCTGCTCAATCCCAATCCCAGCCAGGGCGCTCAAATGCTGCAGGCGGATCTGGCCAAAGTCGGGATCACGGCCGAGATCCGCGTCATTGAGTGGGGCGAGCTGATCCGTCGCGCCAAGGCCGGCGAACACGACCTGCTGTTCATGGGCTGGGCCGGCGACAACGGCGACCCGGACAATTTCCTGACCCCGCAATTCTCATGCGCCGCGGTGCAATCAGGCACCAATTTCGCCCGCTACTGCGACCAGGGCCTGGACCGACTCATCAGCGCCGGCAAGACCACCGCCGAACAAGGCGTGCGCACCAAGCTGTATCAACAGGTCCAGGCGCAGATCCAGCAGCAGGCGCTTTGGCTGCCGTTGGCGCACCCTACGGCTTATGCGCTGACCCGCAAGGGCGTCCAGGGTTACCAGGTCAGCCCGTTCGGACGCCAAGACTTTTCCAAGGTTAGCGCAACGCCCTAAAGCCAGCCGTACTCCACCATCGACAACGGGTCGCCGTCGCCGATGATGAAGTGATCAAGCACCCGCACATCGACCATTCCCAGCGCCTCCTTGAGGCGCCGGGTCAGTACGCGGTCTGCCTGGCTCGGCTCGGCAACGCCCGAGGGATGGTTATGGCAAAGGATCAATGCCGCCGCATTATGGGCAAGCGCTCGCTTGATCACTTGCCGCGGGTACACGCTTGCGCTGTCGATCGAGCCACGAAACAGCACCTCGAACCCCAATACCCGATGCTTGCTGTCCAGAAACAGACAGCCGAATACCTCGTGCAACTCGTGCCGCAGTTGCGCCTTGAGAAAATCCCGAACTACCTGCGGGCTCTCTAGGACCGAGTCGCGTCGCAGACGCTCTGCCAGGTGGCGGCGCCCCATTTCCAGTACCGCCTGCAACTGCGCGAACTTGGCTGGCCCCAAGCCCAATTCCTTGCTGAAACTGAGCTGATCGGCCTCGAGCAAAGCGCGCAAACTGCCAAATTGCACCAACAAGTGGCGCGCCACATCGACGGCGCTACGGCCACTGACACCTGTGCGCAGAAAGATGGCCAACAGCTCGGCATCGGAGAGACTGCCCGGCCCCAATTCCAGAAGCTTCTCCCGCGGGCGTTCCGCCGCAGGCCAATCGCGAATACTCATGACACCTCCTTGTGTAGATGGACGCCGCTGCTCCGGTGCGGTCGCTGTGCTATCTTAGCCCATCATTTTCGGGCGACGATCTGACCTCCCAGGCATCGTCGCCGCTGTGCAATCACTGAACAAAAAGGCAAGGCCTATGCAGCGGCTGTATCGGAAACGCATCGTTCTCGGCGTCGGCGGCGGCATTGCCGCCTACAAGAGCGCCGAACTGGTTCGCCGGCTCCTTGAGCACGGTGCCGAAGTGCGCGTGGTCATGACCCGTGGCGGCAGTGAATTCATCACCCCACTGACCATGCAGGCCCTGTCCGGGCACCCCGTGCACATGGACCTGCTCGACCCGGCTGCCGAGGCAGCCATGGGCCATATCGAACTGGCCAAGTGGGCAGACCTGGTTCTGATCGCCCCTGCCACCGCCGACCTGATCGCGCGCCTGGCCCAAGGCATCGCCGATGATCTGCTGACGACTTTGGTGCTGGCGACAGACGCGACCGTCGCCCTGGCCCCGGCCATGAACCAGGCCATGTGGCGCGACCCCGCGACCCAGGCAAACCTGGAGCTGCTGCAAAGCCGCAACCTTAAGGTTTTTGGCCCCGCTTCTGGCAGCCAGGCCTGCGGCGACATCGGCCTGGGCCGAATGCTTGAGGCAAACGACCTGGCGCAATGCGCCGCCGAATGTTTCCAGCACCAGGCATTGACCGGCAAACACGTGCTGATCACGGCCGGCCCAACCCAGGAAAACATCGACCCGGTGCGCTACATCACCAACCACAGCTCCGGCAAAATGGGCTTCGCCCTGGCCGAGGCCGCTGTGGAAGCCGGTGCCCGCGTGACCTTGATCACCGGCCCCGTACACCTGCCGACTCCCGACCGTGTCACGCGTATCGACGTGGTCAGTGCCCGCGACATGCTCGCCGCTTGTGAAGCTGCAATCCCGTGCGACCTTTTCATCGCTTCCGCAGCAGTCGCAGATTACCGCCCAGAAATTGTCGCCCCACAAAAATTAAAGAAAGACCCTACAAGCGGTGACGGCCTGCTGCTGCAGATGGTGCGCAATCCCGACATCCTGGCGACCATTGCCACCCGCCCAGACCGCCCTTTCAGCGTCGGCTTTGCCGCCGAAACCGAACACTTGCTCGACTACGCTGCACGCAAATTGAAAGACAAGAACCTCGACCTGATTGTTGCCAACGATGTGGCCAACCCCACCATCGGCTTCAACAGTGAGGAAAACGCCTGCAGCGTTATCGATCGGGAGCTGCACGAAACTCCCTTTGCCCAGACCAGCAAGAGCAAGATTGCTCGACAGCTGATCTCCTTCATCGCCGAACGTCTCAACCAGGTTTAAACAACGCATGCACGCTCTACAAGCCAAGATCCTCGACCCACGCATTGGTACCGACTTCCCGCTGCCACAGTACGCCACCCCTGGCTCGGCCGGCCTCGACCTGCGTGCAATGCTCAAGGAAGACACCGTATTGGAACCGGGCCAGACCTTGCTGATCCCAACCGGCCTGTCGATCTACATCGGCGACCCGGGCCTGGCAGCGTTGATTCTGCCCCGCTCGGGCCTGGGCCATAAACACGGCATCGTGCTCGGTAACCTGGTCGGCCTGATCGACTCGGACTACCAGGGCGAGCTGATGGTTTCCTGCTGGAACCGTGGCCAGAGCGCGTTCAACATCGCCGTCGGTGAGCGCATTGCGCAACTGGTGCTGGTGCCGGTGGTACAGGCCCATTTCGATATCGTCGAAACGTTCGATGAAAGCCAGCGTGGCGCGGGTGGTTTTGGGCATTCCGGCAGCCATTGACAGCCTGGGGTAACAGCCACCCACCTCGCTTGCCGAGCGGTGGCTCACCACTGGATTGCGCAGCTTTACGAACTCTCGGGCGCAAAAGCCGTCCAACCGTCCAGTTCGAGCTTTCCAGCCCCCTGTAAAGGCGCGGCGCCCGGTATTGCCACGGAGCAGGAATGCCGGCACACGAGTCTCGATTTCACATCCTTCTACCAAGACCAGGAATTCCTGAGTGGAGCACCCCCAAGTTATGACCAGCATGGCACACGCGGCACCCAAGCTACCCGAGAGCATTTTCCGCGCCTACGATATTCGCGGCATATTCGGTGACACCTTGCATGCCGAGACCGCCTACTGGATCGGCCGCGCCATCGGTGCGCAAAGCCTGGCCCAGGGTGAAGTAAACGTCAGCGTCGGTCGTGATGGCCGCCTGTCCGGCCCGGTATTGGTCGAGCGCCTGATCCAGGGCCTGGCCGATGCCGGTTGCCATGTCAGCGACGTCGGCCTGGTACCGACTCCCGCCCTGTACTTTGCCGCCAACGTCCTGGCCGGCAAATCCGGTGTCATGCTCACCGGCAGCCACAACCCTTCCAACTACAACGGTTTCAAGATTGTCATCGCCGGTGACACCCTGGCCAATGAACAGATCCAGGCCCTGCACACCCGCCTCAAAACCAACGACTTGAGCAGCGGCACAGGAAGTATCACCAAGGTCGAGATCCTTGAGCGCTACTTCACGCAGATCCGCGATGACATCAAGCTGGCGAAAAAGCTGAAGGTGGTGGTCGACTGCGGCAACGGCGCCGCTGGTGTGATCGCCCCGCAGCTGATCGAAGCCCTGGGCTGCGAGGTTATCCCGTTGTTCTGTGATGTCGACGGCAACTTCCCCAACCATCACCCGGACCCGGGCAAGCCGGAAAACCTGGTTGACCTGATTGCTACGGTCAAGAAAACCAATGCCGACCTGGGCCTGGCCTTCGATGGCGATGGCGACCGCGTAGGCGTTGTCACCAACACCGGCAGCATTGTCTACCCTGACCGGTTGTTGATGCTGTTCGCCAAGGACGTAGTCGAGCGCAACCCCGATGCGCAGATCATTTTCGACGTCAAATGCACCCGCCGCTTGACGCCCTTGATCAAAAGCTACGGTGGCCGCCCACTAATGTGGAAGACCGGTCATTCGTTGATCAAGAAGAAGATGAAGGAAACCGGCGCCCTGCTGGCAGGCGAAATGAGCGGTCATATCTTCATCAAGGAGCGCTGGTACGGCTTCGACGACGGTATTTACAGTGCCGCACGCCTGCTGGAAATCCTCAGCAAGGAAAAAACCTGTGCCGAAGAACTGTTCGCCAGCTTCCCGAACGATATTTCTACGCCGGAAATCAATATTGATGTGACCGACGAGAGCAAATTCAGCATCATTGATGCACTGCAAAGCAATGCTCAATGGGGCGATGCCAAACTGACCACCATCGACGGTGTTCGAGTCGACTATGCCCATGGCTGGGGCCTGGTTCGCGCCTCCAATACCACACCGGTACTGGTACTGCGCTTCGAGGCCGATAACGAAGCCGAGTTGCAGCGCATCAAGGACGTGTTCCACGCCCAACTGAAACGTGTTGCCCCTGACCTTCAACTACCGTTCTGATTGATCGACTACCTGTTCCTCTGGAGCCCTGCATGACCCTCGAACGTGATGCCGCCACCAATGTCGCCAAGGTTTTGTCCGAAGCGCTGCCCTACATCCGCCGCTTCGTCGGCAAGACGCTGGTGATCAAATACGGCGGCAACGCTATGGAGAGCGAGGAGCTCAAGACCGGTTTTGCCCGCGACGTCGTCCTGATGAAAGCCGTCGGTATCAACCCCGTGGTCGTCCACGGTGGCGGCCCGCAAATCGGTGACCTGCTCAAGCGCCTGTCGATCGAGAGCCACTTCATCGACGGCATGCGTGTAACCGACGCCGCCACCATGGACGTGGTGGAAATGGTCCTGGGCGGCCAGGTGAACAAGGACATCGTCAACCTGATCAACCGTCATGGCGGCAGCGCCATCGGCCTGA
>CAYVPI010000219.1:0-6583 GCA_964453495.1 uncultured Pseudomonas sp.
AGGAGTTTTCCGTTTCGACTGCGCCGGAAGTGGGGCGAATTATAGAGGGATCCGCAGGGGCGTCAAGGACTTATTTCAACTTTGTTGCAGTGGGGGCGTTTCGGCTGCAAGCCACAAGCTTCAAGCCCAAGCGCAATGGCGTCGCGCCTGCTTGTAGCTTGTAGCTTGTAGCTTGTAGCTTGTAGCTTGCAGCTTGCAGCTACTGTCTATATAGAAGGGAAGGGCTCACAGCACTCCAGCATCTCGCAGCCGTGCTATATCCCCACTTGCAAGTCCAAGAACCTGCCCAAGCACTGCTTCCGTATGCTCACCCAGCAAGGGCGGCGCATGACGGTACTGCACCGGCGTTTCGGATAACCGAATCGGGCTGGCCACTTGCGGCACCATACCTGCCAGGGCATGGGGAATCTCGACCGCCAGGCCACGGTGCAGCACCTGCGGATCCTGGAACACCTGGGAGAGATCATTGACCGGCCCACAGGGCACGCCAGCCTGCTCCAGCTGCTCTACCCACTCTGAAGTGGTCTTGAACACGGTCGCCTGACGAATCAAGGGGATCAGCTCGGCGCGGTTGGTCACCCGCAGGTTGTTGGTGGCAAAACGCGGGTCATCCGCCCATTGTGGCTGACCGGCAACTTCGGCAAATTTGCGAAACTGCTTGTCGTTGCCCACGGTCAGGATGAAATCGCCGTCGGCGGTAGGGAAGTCCTGGTAAGGCACGATGTTGGGGTGCGCATTGCCAAGCCGGCGTGGCGGCACTCCAGTGGTCAAGTAATTCATGGCTTGGTTGGCCAGGCAGGCCACCTGCACATCCAGCAGTGCCATATCGATGTGCTGGCCGCCGCCTTGCTGATCGCGGTGGGCGAGGGCGGCCAGAATGGCCACCGTCGAGTAAAGCCCGGTCAGGATGTCCGTCAGCGCGACACCCACCTTGACCGGTCCGGCACCTTCTTCACCTTCCGGGCGGCCAGTGATGCTCATCAAGCCGCCCAAGCCCTGGATCATGAAGTCGTAGCCGGCGCGCTTGGCATAAGGCCCGGTCTGGCCGAATCCTGTGATCGAGCAATAGATGAGGTTGGGGTTGAGCGCCTTCAGGCTCGGGTAATCGAGCCCATAGGCTGCCAAACCACCCACCTTGAAGTTCTCGATAAGAATATCGGACTTCGCCGCCAACTCGCGGACCAGCCGCTGACCCTCAGGCTGGGTGAAGTCGATGGTCACCGACTGTTTGTTGCGATTGGCCGACAGGTAGTAGGCGGCCTCGCTGGTATTTACACCAGCTGCGTCCTTGAGGAAGGGCGGCCCCCAGGCGCGCGTATCGTCGCCACTGCCAGGGCGCTCTACCTTGATCACCTCGGCCCCGAGATCCGCCAGTATCTGCCCGGCCCATGGCCCGGCCAATACTCGCGACAAGTCCAGCACCCGCAGATGAGATAGCGCGCCCATTGGCTTGACTCCCTGTTAGTAGAACGCCTGGATGCCGGTCTGGGCACGACCCAGAATCAGGGCGTGCACATCATGGGTACCTTCGTAGGTGTTAACCACCTCAAGGTTGACCAGGTGGCGCGCTACACCGAACTCATCCGAGATGCCATTGCCACCGAGCATGTCCCGCGCCATGCGGGCAATGTCCAGGGACTTGCCGCAAGAGTTGCGCTTCATGATCGACGTAATTTCGACCGCAGCAGTGCCTTCGTCCTTCATACGACCGAGGCGCAGGCAGCCTTGCAGGGCGAGGGTGATCTCGGTCTGCATGTCGGCCAGCTTTTTCTGGATCAATTGGTTGGCAGCCAATGGCCGGCCAAACTGCTGGCGGTCCAGCGTGTACTGACGCGCGGTGTGCCAGCAGAACTCAGCGGCACCCAGGGCGCCCCAGGCAATACCGTAGCGGGCAGAGTTGAGGCAAGTGAATGGACCTTTCAGGCCACGCACCTCAGGGAACATGTTTTCTTCCGGCACGAAGACGTTGTCCATCACGATTTCACCGGTGATCGACGCACGCAGGCCAACCTTGCCATGAATGGCCGGGGCGCTGAGGCCTTTCCAGCCTTTCTCCAGGACGAAACCACGAATGTCGCCGGCATCATCCTTGGCCCAGACCACGAACACATCGGCAATTGGGCTGTTGGTGATCCACATCTTGCTGCCGCTCAGGTGATAACCACCGTCGACCTTCTTGGCGCGGGTGATCATCGATCCCGGGTCGGAGCCGTGGTTAGGCTCGGTCAGGCCGAAGCAGCCGATCCACTCGCCGCTGGCAAGCTTGGGCAAATACTTCTGTTTGGTGGCTTCGGAACCGAATTCGTTGATCGGCACCATAACCAGTGATGACTGCACACTCATCATCGAGCGGTAGCCGGAGTCGACACGCTCGACTTCACGCGCGATCAGGCCGTAGCAGACATAGTTCAGGCCACTGCCGCCGTACTGCTCGGGAATCGTGGCCCCCAGCAGGCCCACTTCACCCATCTCACGGAAGATCGCAGGGTCAGTATGCTCGTGACGGAAGGCTTCCAGCACGCGTGGAGCCAGCTTGTCCTGGGCGAACTGCTCGGCGCTGTCGCGCACCATGCGCTCTTCCGCGGTGAGCTGTTGATCCAGCAACAGCGGATCGATCCAGTTGAAGCTTGCTTTACCAGCCATGAGGGAATCCTCGCATAAGTGAATTTTTGTCGTGTATTGATCCTAGGCCTGTCTGGGCATTTGGACAAACGAGGATTTCGCATTCTGTTGTGCTAATTTCTCACTTCGAAAAGGCCATAACGCCATATTTTCCGGCCTATTAGTGAGGTTGTCGTATATGAGCCGTAAAATCCCCAGTACTGCTGCCCTGGTCTGCTTTGAAGCGGCCGCCCGCCACGAGAGCTTTACCAAGGCCGCCCAGGAACTGTCCCTGACCCAAAGTGCAGTCTGCCGACAAGTGGCCAGCCTGGAAGAGTTCCTCAATGTCGAGCTGTTCCGCCGCTCGCGCCGTGGTGTAAAGCTCACAGAAGCCGGCCTGTCGTACAGCCGGCGCGTGGCGACCCAACTGGACGCCGTTGAACGCGATACCCTGTCTGTGATGGGGCAGCAGGGCACCAGCGTGATCGAGCTGGCGGTGGTACCGACCTTTGGCACCCGATGGTTGCTGCCGCGCCTCAAGGACTTCCAGAAGCGCCATCCGGATGTCACCGTCAACCTCACCAACCGCACGCGCCCATTCCTGTTTGCCGACACCAATTTCGATGCGGCGATCTATTTCGGCGATGCCGACTGGTCAGGAACCCAGGCCCATCGGCTCATGGGAGAAAACCCGGTACCAGTCTGTAGCCCCTCGTTGCTGGGGGAGGGCGACAGCCTCAGCGCAGAAGCCATCGCGCAATTGCCCCTGCTTCAGCAAAGCACACGCCCCTACGCCTGGCGCCAGTGGTTCAATGCCCAAAACCTGAACATCCCACGCGACATGACGGGCCCGCGGTACGAGCTATTCTCGATGCTGGCGCAGGCAGCCATGCATGAAATGGGGATTGCACTGATCCCTCCATTCCTGATCCAGCGTGAGCTCGCGGAGCGCCGGCTGGTCATTGCATCCTCCTATGCGCTGGCGAGCGTCAAGGCTTACTACTTGATGATTCCGGAGCGCAAGGTCGAGTCAGCCTCGCTGCACGCCTTCCGCGACTGGCTGGTAAGCGAGGCAGCCGCTTACACTCGCGAGCATGCGCAATAGCTATTCTTGACTTCGTAGTCAGGAATAAACTAGCCCTACAGATATAATTAAATGACGCATTTAGACAGACTGTTATCCACACGATCAAAATGCCTTTAAAGCAGCGTGATTCGTGGGCTTGGCCGCAAAATGCGGTGTCATGACGCCTCATTCAGGCGGCGCATTGACAAAAACTTACACCAAGGTCTAATTGCGCTGTAAGGCACGTGTTACAAGGTCTGTAGCCGTATGGGTGCGTCAGTCGGTCACAGGATGACTTGTAGTTTATGCACAGACTCCTTACATAACTTGTTGAAGCCGTGCCGCAACGCCTGCAAAATGCGGCGCCCCGCCTGTTTTCGGCGGGATCGTGCTGATCGGCCGCCCCAGCTGCGCCATCCGTAGTGCGCTGGTTTATCTAAAAAGATCACGCAGGAGATTTGACGTGCACATTGGTGTTCCTCTCGAAACGCAGACGGGCGAGACACGGGTTGCAGCTACCCCGGAAACCATCAAGAAACTGGTGAGCCAGGGTCATAAAGTCACTGTACAGAGCGGTGCCGGCATCAACGCCAGCGTCACTGACAGTGCTTATGTAGCAGCCGGCGCCACTATTGGAAGCGCTGCCGATGCCTTCGGCGCGCAACTGATCCTCAAGGTCGTGGCGCCTAGCGACAATGAACTTGCCCAGATCAAGAACGGTGCCGTTCTGGTGGGCATGCTCAACCCGTTCAACAACCAAACCATCGCCAAGATGGCCGAGTGCGGCATTACCGCCTTTGCCCTTGAGGCCGCCCCGCGTACTTCCCGTGCCCAGAGCCTGGACGTACTGTCCTCGCAGGCCAACATTGCCGGCTACAAGTCCGTGCTGCTGGCCGCTCATCACTACCCGCGCTTCATGCCGATGCTGATGACCGCCGCCGGTACCGTGAAAGCGGCTCGCGTGCTGATTCTTGGTGCCGGTGTGGCTGGCTTGCAGGCCATTGCCACGGCCAAGCGCCTGGGCGCGGTGATCGAGGCTTCGGACGTTCGCCCTGCGGTGAAGGAACAAATCGAGTCCCTGGGCGCCAAGTTCATCGACGTCCCTTACGAGACCGACGAAGAGCGGGATTGCGCTGTCGGCGTCGGCGGCTATGCCCGCCCAATGCCGGCCAGCTGGATGCAGCGCCAGGCTCAGGCGGTGCATGAACGTGCAAAACAGGCCGACATCGTCATCACCACCGCGCTGATCCCCGGCCGCAAGGCACCGGTACTGCTCAGCGCCGAAACCGTCGCCCAGATGAAACCGGGTTCGGTGGTCATCGACCTGGCAGCCGCGCAAGGCGGCAACTGCCCGCTGACCGAAGCCGATCAGGTCGTGGTCAAGCACGGCGTGACCATCGTTGGCCCGACCAACCTGGCCGCCATGGTCGCCGCAGACGCCTCGGCGCTGTATGCCCGCAACCTGCTGGACTTCATGAAGCTGCTTTTCGACAAGGACGGGCAGCTGCTGATCAATCTCGAAGACGACATCGTCGCCGCGTGCCTGATGTGCCGCGACGGCCAGATCGTGCGCAAGAACGGCTGAGGATAAAAACAATGGAAGACATGCTGATCTCTCACGGTATCTACAACCTGATCATCTTCGTGCTGGCCATCTATGTCGGCTACCACGTGGTCTGGAACGTGACACCTGCACTGCACACCCCGCTGATGGCCGTTACCAACGCCATCTCGGCCATCGTCATTGTCGGCGCCATGCTCGCCGCCGCTCTGACCGTAACCCCCCTGGGCAAAGTCATGGGCACCATGGCCGTAGCCCTGGCTGCGGTCAACGTGTTCGGTGGCTTCCTGGTCACCCGGCGCATGCTGGAAATGTTCAAGAAGAAAGCGGCGCCTGCCAAAGCTGTGGCAACCAAGGCTCCAGCAGTCAAGGCTGAGGTGCAGAAAGCATGAGCATGAACCTGGTTACATCCCTGTATTTGATCGCCTCGGTCTGCTTTATCCAGGCGCTCAAGGGCTTGTCGCACCCGACCACGTCCCGTCGCGGCAACTTTTTCGGCATGCTCGGTATGGGCCTGGCGATCCTGACCACGGTTGGCCTGATCTACAAGTTGGGCGCTGAGCTGGCCCAGGACGGCATCGTCTACGTGATCGTCGGCCTGTTGATCGGCGGTACCGCCGGTTCGATCATGGCCAAGCGCGTCGAAATGACCAAAATGCCTGAGCTGGTCGCCTTCATGCACAGCATGATCGGCCTGGCGGCGGTGTTCATCGCCATTGCCGCTGTGGTCGAGCCGCAGTCGCTGGGTATCGTGCAGAACCTGGGCGATGCGATCCCGGCCGGTAACCGCCTGGAGCTGTTCCTGGGTGCTGCCATCGGTGCGATCACCTTCTCCGGCTCTGTCATCGCTTTCGGCAAGCTGGCAGGCAAGTACAAGTTCCGCCTGTTCCAAGGCGCACCGGTACAGTTCTCCGGCCAGCACAAGTTGAACCTGATCATCGGCCTGGCAACGCTCGGCCTGGGCATTACCTTCATGCTGACCGGCGACTACACCGCCTTTGGCGTGATGCTGGCCCTGGCGTTCGTATTGGGTGTGCTGATCATCATCCCGATCGGCGGTGCCGACATGCCGGTTGTGGTGTCGATGCTCAACAGCTACTCGGGCTGGGCAGCGGCCGGTATCGGCTTCTCCCTGAACAACTCGATGCTGATCATCGCAGGCTCCCTGGTCGGTTCGTCCGGTGCCATCCTTTCGTACATCATGTGCAAGGCGATGAACCGTTCGTTCTTCAACGTACTGCTCGGCGGCTTCGGTGGTGCTACCGATGCTGGCGGCCCGGCTGGCTCGCAAGAGGCGCGCCCGGTGAAATCCGGCTCGGCTGACGACGCGACCTTCCTGCTGACCAACGCCGACA
>CAYVPI010000220.1:0-6523 GCA_964453495.1 uncultured Pseudomonas sp.
CCGACGTTGTCGATGACCTTTTTCCAGGGCAGCAAACGGGCTTCCTGGAACATCAGCCGGGTATCGCCCTGCGCCTGGCTCAAGGGTGCGGAGCCGGCCAGCAACTGCCCTTGGGTCGGCTGGTCGAGGCCGGCGAGCAAGCGCAGCAAGGTGCTCTTGCCACAGCCACTGCGCCCGACGATGGCGACGAACTGGCCGGCCGGAATATGCAGGTCGATATCGCGCAACACCTGGCGCTCGCCAAAGGCCTTTTGCAGTTTGTTCGCGGCCAGTGGAATCCCGCGCAGCAGCCGTTGTGGTGCTTCGTGAAGAATGGTCATGCCGCATTCCCCCTGGCCACTTGATAGGCCGGATGCCAGCGCAACCAGACCCGTTCCAGCCCTCGCGCGGCGAGGTCCGCCAACTTGCCGAGCACCGCGTACAACAGGATCGCCAACACCACCACATCGGTTTGCAGGAACTCCCGGGCATTCATCGCCAGGTAGCCGATGCCGGAGCTGGCAGAAATGGTTTCGGCAACAATCAGGGTCAACCACATGAAGCCCAGGGCAAAGCGCACGCCGACCAGAATCGAAGGCAGGGCACCGGGCAGGATCACCTGGCGGAACAGGCTGAAACCGGACAAACCATAACTGCGTGCCATCTCCACCAGCGCCGGGTCAACGCTGCGAATACCGTGGTAGGTATTGAGGTAAATCGGGAACAAGGTGCCGAGCGCAACCAGGAAAATCTTCGCCGACTCATCAATGCCAAACCAGAGAATCACCAGTGGGATCAACGCCAGGTGCGGCACGTTGCGAATCATCTGCACCGAACTGTCGAGCAGGCGTTCGCCCCATTTCGATAACCCGGTGATAAAACCCAGGCTCAAGCCCAGACTGCCACCGATCAAGAAACCGATACCCGCGCGCCAGCCGCTGATGGCCAGGTGCGTCCAGATTTCGCCGCTGCGCACCAGCGTGACCCCGGCCTCCAGCACCGCACTGGGTGCCGGCAGGATCCGCGTGGACAGCCAACCGGCGCTGACCGCCAACTGCCACACGGCCAACAGCAAAACCGGCAGCGCCCAGGGCGACAACTTGCGGATGATGTTCTCTGTAGTACGGCTCATGCTCGTGCCCTCAGCGCTTTACAGAGGCTTTGGGCAGGATGTCGTTGGCGACCATCTCGCCGAACGGGCTGACGTAATTGGCGCCCTGGGGCTGCTCCGGCCGCTGCACGTCCAGGTGCGGGAACAGCAGTTCGGCAACGCGATAGGACTCTTCCAGGTGCGGGTAACCGGAGAAGATAAAGGTATCGATGCCCAGCTCTGCGTACTCCTTGACCCGCGCCGCCACCGTTGGCCCGTCGCCCACCAGGGCAGTACCGGCGCCACCACGTACCAGGCCGACGCCGGCCCACAGGTTCGGGCTGACTTCCAGGTTGTCGCGGTTGCCACCGTGCAGGGCGGCCATGCGTTGCTGGCCAACCGAGTCGAACCGCGCCAGCGAGGCCTGGGCGCGGGCAATGGTGTCATCGTCCAGGTGAGAAATCAGGCGTTCAGCGGCTTGCCAGGCTTCGGCGTTGGTTTCCCGTACGATCACATGCAAGCGGATACCGAAGCGCACGGTGCGCCCGAGCTTGGCCGCCTTGGCCCGTACTTCTTCGATTTTCTGCGCTACGGCTGCCGGTGGCTCGCCCCAGGTCAGGTACAACTCCACTTGCTCGGCTGCCAGGTCCTGGGCAGCGTCGGATGAGCCGCCGAAATACAGCGGCGGGCGGGGTTGCTGCACCGGTGGGTAAAGCAGCTTGGCGCCCTTCACGGTGATGTGCTGGCCGTCGTAATCCACCGTCTCGCCTTCCAGCACGCGACGCCAGATGCGGGTGAACTCGACCGAGGCCTGGTAGCGCTCTTCGTGGCTGAGGAACAGGCCATCGCCGGACAATTCCTCCGGATCGCCACCCGTCACCAGGTTGAACAAGGCCCGGCCGCCGGACAGGCGATCCAGTGTTGCTGCCTGACGCGCCGCCACGGTCGGCGAAATGATCCCCGGGCGCAGGGCCACGAGAAACTTCAGGCGCTGGGTCACCGGAATCAGCGAGGCCGCTACCAGCCACGAGTCTTCGCACGAACGCCCGGTGGGGATCAGCACCCCGCCAAAACCAAGGCGGTCGGCAGCCTGGGCGATTTGTTGCAGGTAACCATGGTCGACCGCGCGGGCACCTTCGGCGGTGCCAAGGTAATGGCCGTCACCGTGGGTTGGCAGAAACCAGAAAATATTGAGGCTCATGGAGTTGTCTCCTAAGGTTGTCAGGGCCGGGGCGGCGCCCCGGCCCGCAAGATTCGTTATGGGGCGGTTGCGACTTTGGCCGGCGGCGTCCAGATCACATCCTTGATGCTCAACGGTTTTGGAATCAGCTTGAGCTGGTAGAAGGTGTCGGCGATTTTCTGCTGCGCACTGACCACTTCAGGCGAAAGGAAAGCGGCGCCGAAACCCTGGCGCTTGACTGAAGTCAGGGTGATGTCGGCCGGCAGACCGAGCAGCGGCGAGACCAGATCAGTCACTTCCTGCGGGTTGGCCTGGGACCACTGGCCAATGCCATGAACCTCTTCAACCAGGGTGCTGATCACTTGCGGGTGCTGCTCGGCGTACGGCTTGGACGCCAGGTAGAACTGGTGGTTGTCGACAATGCCCTTGCCATCACGCAGGGTGCGCGCTTGCAATTGCTGTTCGGCGGCAGCCTGGTACGGGTCCCAGATCACCCAGGCATCCACGCTGCCGCGCTCGAAAGCTGCACGGGCATCGGCCGGCGGCAGGAAAACAGTCTGGATGTCGCTGTACTTAAGGCCCGCATCTTCCAGCGCACGCACCAACAGGTAGTGCACGTTGGAGCCCTTGTTGAGCACCACTTTCTTGCCCTTGAGGTCCTTCACCGACTGGATCGGCGAGCCCTTGGGCACCAGGATCGCTTCACTGGTCGGCGCTGGCGGCTCATACGCGACATAGAGCAGATCGGCGCCGGCGGCCTGGGCAAACACGGGTGGGGTTTCGCCGGTCACGCCGAAATCGATGGAGCCAACGTTCAACCCTTCCAGCAGCTGAGGGCCACCTGGGAATTCGGTCCACTGTACTTGCACGCCCTGGGCAGCCAGGCGTTTTTCCAGCGAGCCCTTGGCCTTGAGCAGCACCAGCGTGCCGTATTTCTGATAACCGATACGCAGGGTTTCGGCTTGAGCTTGAGTAATGGCGCCGAAGGACACAGCCGCAGCAAACAGAGCGACCAGACCACGACGCAAAATGACAGTGCGCATAGCGCTCTCCTTTTGCGATTAGGGTTCAGGCTGCACCTGCTTGCCCGTTGGCGGGCGAGTAAGGCGAGTACTTCTAAATGTGGGTGACTTAGGCTCAGATGCTCCAGCGGGCACTGAGCAGGCGTTCGTTCAACAGACGCGGGTCCAACGGTTTCGGCCTCCTGGCCAAGGCACTGTGGAACAGCTCCAGCGCCTCCAATAAACGTTCTTGCAACGCCGGCGCCAATTGCGCCGCGGCAGAGCCCTGGCCGTAGGCGATCTGGCTGTCGTCAGCAAAGATCCCCTGCAGCGTTTCCTGCGCCTTGAGCGCCGCCAATACCGGCTTTAGCGCGTAATCGATCGACAACATGTGGGCGATGCTGCCACCGGTGGCGATGGGCAACACCACCTTGTGGCTCAGCGCCCGCTCGGGCAGCAGATCCAGCAGGGTTTTCAGCGCACCGGAGAACGATGCCTTGTACACCGGCGTTGCCACCACCAGGCCGTCGGCCTGCTCCACCAATTCCAGAAAGTTAAGGATTTGCGGGCTGTCGAAGCGTGCGTGCAGCAAATCTTCGGCATTGAAATCACGCACCTGAAAATTCACGACCTCTACGCCCTGCCCTTGCAACCAGTGCTTGCTGCGCTCCAGCAACACGCCGGAGCGGGAACGAAGACTGGGACTACCACCGATAGATACAACCAGCATTCAAGCGTTTCCTTGTCAGGGTCAACGGGTGTTGCGAGGTGGGTATCTCGCTGGGAATGGGGAAACATTAACAGCTGTTGCATATATCTATAAATCATATTTATTTATTTGTTTATTCTTTTATAGAATATAAAAACATTCCGTTACCACGGTGCGTTTCCGGCAAAACATCCTAGGAACTATCCTGCACGCGCTGTCGCCTGTGGATGATTGTTCGAGCCTGGTTGGGGGACTAACTTCGTTCGGTCGCTGGAACCAGTGACCGGGTGTGAGAAACCCGAGCGACTTCAGGAGGCAGCAGCTTATGGCGGCCGTGCGTGGGCAGACTTGGGTCTGGCCGGGTTTCCTGTGTCCTCGGTTTTCTCACCCCGCGTACGGCTGCCACCCTCACTCGTGAGAAAAGTTGGGTGGCAGTTTCTTGAATAGACGCAAGGAGCAGCACCATGAGAAAAGTCGTTCCCGACCCACCTTTCACCCTCGGCAAAACCACCACCCTCCCTTTCGGCACCTGCGACGCAGGCCACGCCCCGTTGTTCGCGGTACGCGACGGCATCGCTGCCGAAGATGCGCTGGTGCATGCTTCGCTGTTGTTGCGCGGGGTTTGCGACAGTACCCAGGCTTGTTGTGAACAGGCCCGTAGCCTGGAACAAAGTGGTTTGCTCTGGTCGAGCCTGCACAGTGCCGAGATGGCCAAGGCGCTGGTGGATGCTGTTTTGGATGGGATGCGGATTTGAGGTGAGGTAGATCCACCCCTCACCCCAACCCTCTCCCCAGAGGGGAGAGGGGGCCGACCGTGTTGGCTGCAGAGAATTCACTTGCCCGTGAGTACGCCATAAATCTGCTCCCGCTCCCCCAGGGGAGAGGGCTGGGGTGAGGGGTGGTGCTGAAGGCCAAAAAAAGGGGCCGTAAAAACAACCCCAAACCCTGTCATGGTTAGCGGTTCAATCACCGATTCGGCTGCGGCGTCAGGCGCAAATACGGCCTCACCGCCCGATACCCCTTGGGAAAGCGCTGCGCAATCTCCGCCTCGTCCTTGAGCGACGGCACGATCACCACGTCATCGCCATCCTGCCAGTTGGCCGGTGTAGCGACCTTGTGGCTGTCGGTCAGCTGCAGCGAGTCGATGACCCGCAAGATCTCATGGAAGTTGCGCCCGGTGCTGGCCGGGTAGGTGATGGTCAGGCGGATCTTCTTGTTCGGGTCGATCACGAACAGCGAGCGCACGGTGAGGGTGTCATTGGCGTTGGGGTGAATCAGGTCGTACAGGTCCGAGACCTTGCGGTCGGCGTCGGCCAGGATCGGGAACTCGACGACGGTGCTTTGGGTGTCGTTGATGTCGTCGATCCATCGGTGGTGCGAGTCCACCGGGTCAACCGACAAGGCAATGGCCTTGACCCCTCGCTTGGTAAATTCATCCTTGAGTTTGGCGGTGAAACCCAGCTCGGTGGTGCACACCGGGGTGAAGTCGGCGGGGTGCGAGAACAATACGCCCCAGCTGCTGCCCAGCCATTCGTGGAAACGAATCTTGCCGGCGCTGGAATCCTGTTCGAAGTCGGGGGCGATGTCGCCGAGTCTGAGGCTCATGGTGCGGCTCCTGTGCAATGAGGTCTGTTGGTGCTCACTGTGCAGAAAGCTGAAACGAATTAAAAAGAATAAATATTGATTTACTTATATCTATTTGGAATATTAAATTTGACACGCAAAAAGGCCCCGCATTGCTGCGAGGCCTGGCACAGAGCCTTTCGTAGCAGCCTGGCGGCAGCTGCTACAGGGATTCAACGCACTTACAGGAAGCTGTATGTGTAGTTGAAGATCACACGAGTCTGGTCCTGGTCGGCGATGCTCTCGCCGCTGCCACGGTAGGCACCGTGACGCACGGTGGCGCCGAAGCCCTTGAGCACGCCTTCCTGGAAGACGTAGTCGACACGCATATCGCGTTCCCACTCGGAGTAGTCGCCGTTGCCACTCTTGTTCTTGATGTCGTCGCCGCTCAGGTAGGAGATCGACGCCTTCAAACCGGGTACGCCAAGGCGCGCGAAGTCGTAGGAGTATTGGCCGAAAGTAGTGTTCTCACCGGCGCGGGCGAACTGGTTGACCACGCTATCGGTGAACAGATAGAAGCTTGAACCGCCAGCGCCTTCATTCTGCCTGTTGTCATTGAGCAGGCTGCCCTGGTTCAACCAGACAAAACCACCGTCGTCGCCAACTTGCTGATGGCCCAGCAGGAATGCATGGCCGCCCAGGGTGTAGGTGAACATGGCGCTCCAGGTCTTGTTATCGACCTCGCCCGGGGTATTGGCAAAACCACCGTTGTTATCGAAGAGATAACCGGCCTGGCCGTTCTTGCCATCGGAGCGGCTGTCGAAGTAACGCAGGTCGGTCTTGAACGACTGGTCGGTGCCGATCGGCAGGACGTGCACCAGGCCCAGGAAGTTTTGCGAGTAGTAGTTTTCCAGGTTCGAGTAGTAGTACTGCAGGGTCAGGTCTTTGGTGACCTTCCAGTCTGCACCGCCAAAACGGAACTGGTTGCTGTCCTGGGTACC
>CAYVPI010000221.1:0-6484 GCA_964453495.1 uncultured Pseudomonas sp.
CGTAATCCTTGCAGAGGTCGAAGGTGTGCTGGCCGATCTGGGCCACTGCCACGCCATCGGCGAACAACCCGACCTGCCCCAGCACCACTCGCTCCCCGACAGCCATCGCCGCCTGCAAGCAATTGGAATCATCCGGCTCTACGCCGATGACCTTGATTTCGGGGCGCAGGTACTTCACGTAGGCGGCAATACCGGCGATCAGGCCGCCGCCGCCCACTGGTACGAATATGGCGTCCAGCTGCCCCGGATGCTGGCGCAGGATTTCCATCGCCACGGTGCCTTGCCCGGCGATGGTGTCCGGATCATCGTAGGGGTGGATGTATACGTAGCCCTTTTCTTCAACCAGCTTGAGCGAATAGGCCAAGGCCTCGGGGAAAGAATCGCCGTGCAACACCACCTTGCCACCACGGGAACGAACGCCTTCGACCTTGATTTCCGGGGTGGTCTTGGGCATCACGATGGTCGCCTTGATCCCCAACTCCCTGGCCGCCAAAGCCACACCCTGGGCATGATTGCCTGCCGAAGCCGTGACCACGCCACGGGCCAGCTCCTCAGGGCTCAGCTGAGCCATCTTGTTGTACGCGCCGCGGATCTTGAAGGAAAACACCGGCTGCAAGTCTTCACGCTTGAGCAGAACGTTATTGTTCAGGCGCTTGGAGAGCTGGCCGGCAGCCTGCAACGGGGTTTCCACGGCAACGTCGTAAACGCGCGAGGTGAGGATCTTCTTGACGTACTGTTCGAGCATCGGGAAAGCATCACTGGCGGTAGGGGCAAGACCCCGGAGTCTAACCCACCGCCGCGCCGGGCGACCACTGTAACCAAGGTTTTGGCCCGCATTCCCGCTATACTAGGAGCCTTTCAGAATCCCGCCCGTTCCGGAGCCCGCATGACCCAGGACCAACTCAAACAAGCCGTCGCCCAGGCCGCGGTCGACTTCATTCTGCCCAAGCTCGACGACAAGAGCATTGTCGGTGTGGGTACCGGTTCGACCGCCAACTGCTTCATCGACGCCCTGGCCCAACACAAGGGCGCCTTTGACGGCGCAGTGGCCAGTTCCGAGGCCACGGCCGCACGCCTGAAGGGCCACGGGATCCCGGTCTACGAACTGAACACCGTCAGTGAGCTTGAGTTCTACATCGATGGCGCCGACGAAAGCAACGAGCACCTGGCACTGATCAAAGGCGGCGGCGCAGCCCTGACCCGCGAAAAAATCGTTGCCGCGGTGGCCAAGACGTTTATCTGCATTGCCGACGGCAGTAAGCTGGTGCCGGTACTCGGCGCCTTCCCCCTGCCAGTGGAAGTCATCCCCATGGCGCGCAGCCATGTGGCGCGGCAACTGGTGAAACTGGGTGGCGATCCGGTGTACCGCGAAGGTGTTGTTACCGATAACGGCAACATCATTCTTGACGTGCATAACCTGCAGATCACCAACCCTGTGGAACTGGAAAGCCAGATCAATGCCATCGTGGGCGTGGTGACCAACGGCTTGTTCGCGGCGCGGCCGGCGGATTTGCTGTTGCTGGGGACTGCCGACGGCGTTAAAACTCTGCGTAACGAGTAAGCTGCGACCGCTTCGCGCTCGATCGCGGGCAAGCCCGCTCCTACAGGGATCAGCGCAGACCTGTAGGAGCGGGCTTGCCCGCGATGAGGCCCCAAAGCCCTACTCAACCCTGCGAAACACATAAAACAGATTTGGCTCACTGACCAGATAGATCGCCCCATCACCATCCATGGCAATCCCCTCCGCCTGCGGCACACTCTTGCTCAGGCCCTGAAAGCCCTTGCGCAGGGACATACTGCTGACCGGCCGGCCGGTCACATCAAGCTCCAGGACCAATTGTGATTCATCCGATAGTGCCAGCAAGTGCCCGCTGCGCTCATCGAACTGCAAGCTGGACAGATCCCGTACAAACAATCGCGCATCGCGCTTCTGGTTCTGCACCACATGCACCGAATAGCGCTGGTTCTCCTGGTCATGAGCAAAGCCATGCACCTCATAGATCAGCATTGGATCGCGCTCTTTGGCCACGAACAGCCGCTTGCCCACCGAGTCATACGCCAGCCCTTCGAAGCCCTTGTTGCCATTGAGGCCAATACCCAGCGTCAACTGCTCGGCATCCTGGGCATCGAGGAACAAGGTCGAGTCATTGAGGTGCACTTTGATCAGGCGTTGCTCGCGCTCGTCGGTGATGACATAAGTGCCCGGCCCCACATACTCCACCGCTTCCGGGTCGCCGAAACCGGTCAATGCCACCCGCCGCAGAATGCGCCCATCGAGTGACAACTCGATCAACTCCGAACGCTTGTTGGTCACGGTAAACAGACTGTTGCGATCCGGGTCGAAGGTCAGCGCCGAAATGTCGTCGTCGAGCCCCTCGATGACCTGGCCTTCAAGCACAACGCGATAGTGATCCAGGCCGATCGCCTGCTCAGCCGGGCGCAACCAGGTATTGATATTGAACCAGGCGCGCTCAAACAATCGGAAATGCTGGCCAGCTATCCCGAGCAACAGGATCGCCAACAGGCCGACAACCGCAAGAAGTATTGGCAAGCGCAGGATACGACGCATTCAGGGCAAACTCTGAAAAAGTGAGCGGGCAATATAAGCATGGCCAACTGAACTGAAGCTTAATGGCGCGCATACAGCCATCGTGCCAGATTCGGAATCGCTCAGGGCTTGCGAAAGCGATAGAACAGGTTCGGTTCGCTGACCAGGTACAGATTGCCTTGCTCGTCCATTGCCACGCCTTCGGCACGCGGAATGGTTTTTTTCAGGCCGTTGAAGCCACCGAGCAAGCTGATGAAGCTGACCGGCTCACCGCTTTCGTCCAGCTCCAACAACATGTGTGAATCTGCCGACAGGGCCAGTGTGTGTCCGGTTCTGGGTTCGATGGTCAGCGCCGACAGGTTACGCAGGTCGAGCTCTTTAGCTGAAACGGGCTGTTTATCGCCCGTCAGTTGGCCGCTGCCATTGCTATTCCAGGTAAACAGCGCAGGCGGGCGCTCTTCACCAAACAGCAATTGCTGGGCTTTCGAGTCCCAGGCCACGGCTTCGAACGCTTTGTTCTTGTTGGCCGAAGGTCCGAGGTCGAACTGGGGGAAATCGGCGATGTTCAACGTGGCGGTATCCGCTGCCAACGTGACAATGGTGACCTTGTGAGCGCGCTCATCGACGATTGCCAATTTGCCGCCATCGAGCACCGCGACCCCTTCGGGATTGCTCCAGCCGACCAACGGTATTTTGCGCAACACATCACCTTCTAGCGTCAGTTCGACCAGAAAGGGGTTGTGCCCCATAACCGCAAACAGCGTTTTGCTCTGCGGGTTATAGGCAAGGTCCGAAGCCTCGTCGTCTTCCATGCCAGGCAACACCTTGGCATCGATGTCCACACGGTAATCAGGCAGCCAGATACTGGACTGACGCTCAGGCATGCTGGCGAATCGCTCCTGCAACCACAGCAGGCCACGGTCATCCCAATGCATGGCCGAGGCAACGCCATACCCCACCGCCGCCAACAACAACCAGGAATACCAACGCATGGCGAAGCGGCGCTTACGAGGGCTTGAACCGCTTTGGACGGGCTGGGAGGGGGTAGCCATGGAGGATATCCTGATTTTTATTTTTTAGAGGCGCAGACGACTACCAGCACCCGCAGCTGCTGGTAGCAAAGGATCAAAGCACGCGGGATTCGAAACAGCTAACGCCCGGCAGCTCCAACACCAGCTCATCGCCTACGTGGAGCGGCCCCACCCCAGCTGGCGTACCGGTCAAGATCACGTCACCGGCCTGCAGGGAGAATTGCGCGGCCATGTGCTGGATCATCGGCACGATGGGGTTGAGCATCAATGCGCTGTTGCCATCCTGGCGAACCTCGCCATTGATCGTCAGGCGAATACCAATGTCAGCTGGATCAGCGAAAGTGCTGGCAGCGACGAACGGCGCAAGGACGCAAGCGCCGTCGAATGACTTGGCCAGCTCCCACGGCAACCCCTTTTCCTTGAGCTTGGCTTGCACATCACGCAGGGTCAGGTCCAACGCCGGGGCATACCCGGAGATGGCATCGAGCACTTCTTCGACACTTGGGCTTGTAGAAAGCGGCTTGCCCAGCAGCACCGCAATTTCCGCCTCATAGTGCACCGAACCACGCTCGGCCGGAATCTTGAAGCCACCTTCAAGCGGGACCACGCAGCTGCCGGGCTTGATGAACAGCAATGGCTCCGTGGGCACCGGGTTGTTCAGCTCTTTCGCATGCTCGGCATAGTTACGACCGATACAGACCACTTTACCCAAGGGAAAGTGGATGCGCGTTCCATCGACATACTGGTGCTGATAGCTCATTCCCGACTCCTGGCTCTGTTGAGTACTGATGCTGCGCGACGCCTTCGATCACTCGACGGCGAAGATCTTGCCCGGGTTCATGATCCCGTTCGGGTCGAACACCGCTTTCACCGCTTTCATGTATTCGATTTCAACCGGTGAACGGCTGTAGGTCAGGTAATCACGCTTGGTCATGCCCACGCCATGTTCCGCCGAAATCGAGCCGTTGTACTTCTGAACAGTTTCGAACACCCATTTGTTGACCGTGGCGCACTTGGCGAAGAACTCGTCCTTGCTCAGGTTTTCCGGCTTGAGGATGTTCAAGTGCAGGTTGCCGTCGCCGATATGGCCGAACCAGACGATTTCGAAATCCGGGTAATGTTTACCGACGATCGCGTCGATTTCCTGCAAGAACGCCGGTACTTTTGACACAGTCACCGAGATGTCGTTCTTGTACGGTGTCCAGTGGGAGATGGTTTCCGAGATGTACTCGCGCAGCTTCCACAGGTTCTGCAGCTGGGTTTCGCTCTGGCTCATCACGCCGTCCAGTACCCAGCCCTGCTCGACGCAGTGCTCGAAGGTCTCCAGGGCGCTATTGGCCACTTCTTCAGTGGTCGCTTCGAATTCCAGCAGCGCGTAGAACGGGCAGTCGGTTTCGAAGGGCGCCGGCACGTCGCCGCGGCCCAACACTTTCGCCAATGCCTTGTCGGAGAAAAATTCGAAGGCGGTCAGGTCCAACTTGCCTTGAAACGCGTGCAATACCGGCATGATCGAGTCGAAATCCGCAGTACCGAGCACCATCGCGGTGAGGTTCTTCGGCGCGCGATCCAGGCGCATGGTGGCCTCGACCACGAAGCCCAACGTGCCTTCGGCACCGATGAACAGTTGACGCAGGTCGTAGCCGGTAGCGTTCTTGATCAGGTCCTTGTTCAGCTCCAGCAGGTCGCCCTTGCCGGTCACGACCTTCATGCCGGCTACCCAGTTACGGGTCATGCCGTAGCGAATCACCTTGATCCCGCCGGCATTGGTGCCGATATTGCCGCCAATCTGACTGGAACCGGCCGAAGCGAAGTCAACCGGGTAGTAAAGGCCATGCTCTTCGGCGCGGTTCTGCAATTGCTCGGTGACCACGCCCGGCTGACAAACGGCAGTGCGGTCGGTGAGGTTCAGGTCAAGAATCTGGTTCATGTAGTCGAACGACACGACCACTTCGCCATTGGCCGCCACCGCAGCAGCCGACAGGCCGGTACGCCCGCCGGACGGCACCAGTGCCACCTTGTGCTGATTGGCCCAGCGCACGATGGCCTGGACTTGCTCAGTGGTCTTGGGGAACACGATAGCCAGCGGCGCAGGAGCAAAATGCTTGGTCCAATCCTTGCCATAAGCATCGAGGGAGGCGGCGTCGGTCAACACCTTGCCAGGCTCAACCAGGGTCTTCAGCTCATCAATCAAGGCAGGATTGGTCATCACAAGAACTCTCGAACTATTCATAGTCACCCTGAGCACACTTCACGTGCCAGGGATGGGCGTATCAAGGGGTGCATATGCTAGCATACGCACCCCGCCAATCGAGCTTTGAGCCGATTCGCAACAGCTTTACTTCCTGCCATTTTTCTCCGGGACACAGGTTTACGCAGATGAGCAAGACTTCTCTCGATAAGAGCAAGATCAAGTTCCTTCTTCTCGAAGGCGTCCACCAATCCGCCGTGGACGTCCTCAAGGCCGCCGGGTACACCAGCATCGAGTACCTCACCGGTTCTCTGCCGGAAGCCGAGCTGAAGGAAAAGATCGCCGATGCCCACTTCATCGGCATCCGCTCACGCACCCAACTGACCGAAGAGGTTTTCGACTGCGCCAAGAAACTGGTCGCTGTCGGCTGTTTCTGCATCGGTACCAACCAGGTCGACCTCTCCGCTGCCCGCGAACGCGGCATCGCAGTGTTCAACGCGCCTTACTCCAACACCCGTTCGGTAGCCGAACTGGTGCTGGCCGAGGCCATCCTGCTGCTGCGTGGCATCCCGGAGAAGAACGCTTCCTGCCACCGTGGTGGCTGGATCAAAAGCGCGGCCAACTCCTTCGAAATCCGCGGCAAGAAGCTGGGCATCGTCGGTTACGGCTCGATCGGCACGCAGTTGTCGGTGCTGGCTGAAGGCCTGGGCATGCAGG
>CAYVPI010000222.1:0-6460 GCA_964453495.1 uncultured Pseudomonas sp.
GCACGACCATGACCCAGAACAACAACTTCACCACTGGCCGTGTCTACGAGCACGTACTGCGCAAGGAGCGCCGTGGTGATTACCTGGGTGCAACCATTCAGGTCATCCCGCACATCACCGATGAGATCAAGCGTCGCATCATCAAGGGTGCCGGCGATGCCGACGTGGCCCTGGTGGAAATCGGTGGCACCGTAGGTGACATCGAATCGCAACCGTTCCTGGAAGCCATCCGCCAGTTGCGCGTTGAAGTCGGTTCCAAGCGCGCCATGCTGATGCACCTGACGCTGGTTCCGTACATCGCCACCGCGGGCGAAACCAAGACCAAGCCAACCCAGCACTCGGTAAAAGAACTGCGCTCCATCGGCTTGCAGCCCGACGTGCTGATCTGCCGCTCCGACCACCCGGTGGACGTGTCCTCGCGCCGCAAGATCGCGCTGTTCACCAACGTGGAAGAGCGTGCGGTGATCTCCCTGGAAGACGTCGACACCATCTACAAGATTCCGGCCGTGCTGCACGCCCAGGGCCTGGACGACTTCGTCGTCGAGCGCTTCGGCCTGCAGTGCAATGGCGCCGACCTGTCCGAGTGGGAAAAGGTCGTCGATGCCAAGCTCAACCCTGAGCATGAAGTCACCATCGCCATGGTCGGCAAGTACATGGAACTGCTCGATGCGTACAAGTCGCTGATCGAAGCGATGAGCCACGCCGGCATCCAGAACCGTACCAAGGTCAACCTGCGCTACATCGATTCCGAAGACATCGAGAACCAAGGCACCGAGCTGCTTGAGGGCGTCGATGCCATCCTGGTACCGGGCGGCTTCGGCCTGCGTGGTGTCGAAGGCAAGATCACCGCGGTGCAGTACGCTCGCGAGAACAAGGTCCCGTACCTGGGTATCTGCCTGGGCATGCAGGTGGCCGTCATCGAATTCGCCCGTAATGTCATGGGCTGGAAAGATGCCAACTCCACCGAGTTCGATCGCAACAGCGGTCACCCGGTCGTCGGCCTGATCACTGAGTGGGAAGACGCCACCGGCGCTGTCGAAACCCGTACCGAAGCGTCCGACCTGGGTGGCACCATGCGTTTGGGTGCCCAGGAATGCCAGCTGGAAAGCGGCACCAAGGTCCACGATTGCTATGCCAAGGACGTGATCGTCGAGCGTCATCGTCACCGTTATGAAGTGAACAACAAGCTGCTGCCGCAACTGATGGACGCCGGCCTGAAGATCTCCGGTCGTTCCGGTGACGGCGCGTTGGTCGAAGTGGTTGAAGCCAACGATCATCCATGGTTCGTTGCTTGCCAGTTCCACCCTGAGTTCACCTCGACGCCACGCGACGGCCACCCGCTGTTCAGTGGTTTCGTCAAGGCGGCACTGGCTCAAAAGAACAAGGCCTGATTCATGACCCAGAAGATCATCCGCGTCGGTAACATCGAGATCGCCAACGACAAGCCGTTCGTCCTGTTCGGCGGCATGAACGTGCTGGAATCCCGTGACCTGGCCATGAAGGTCTGTGAAGAGTACGTTCGGGTTACCGAGAAACTCGGTATCCCTTACGTGTTCAAGGCCAGCTTCGACAAGGCGAACCGTTCGTCGATCAACTCCTACCGTGGCCCAGGCCTGGAAGAGGGGATGAAGATCTTCGAAGAAATCAAGAAAACCTTCGGCGTGCCGGTCATCACCGACGTGCACGAGCCTGCCCAGGCCGAAGCCGTGGCCAAGGTCTGCGACATCATCCAGTTGCCGGCTTTCCTGTCGCGCCAGACCGACCTGGTCGTGGCCATGGCCAAGACCGGTGCGGTGATCAACATCAAGAAGGCGCAATTCCTCGCGCCTCAGGAAATGAAACACATCCTGACCAAGTGCGAGGAAGCCGGGAATGATCGGTTGATCCTCTGCGAGCGCGGTTCGAGCTTCGGTTACAACAACCTGGTGGTCGACATGCTCGGCTTCGGCATCATGAAGCAGTTCGAGTACCCGGTGTTCTTCGACGTCACCCACTCCTTGCAGATGCCGGGTGGCCGCGCCGATTCGGCCGGTGGTCGCCGTGCCCAGGTCACTGACCTGGCCAAGGCTGGCCTGAGCCAGGGCCTGGCCGGATTGTTCCTCGAGGCACACCCGGACCCGGACAACGCCAAGTGCGATGGCCCTTGCGCCTTGCGCCTGGACAAGCTGGAGCCGTTCCTGGCCCAGCTCAAGGCCCTGGATGAGCTTGTTAAGAGTTTTCCGACGGTAGAAACCGCGTAACCCGCAATTCTCCGGTAAAGTATCGCACGATTATTTCTCTGGCCTCCGGGCCAGAGCGTTGTCGTCTTCAGGCCTGCCCGCAGATAATCGCCTGATGACGGCTCAAGGTTTCTCTCAGCTGCGTCGTTTTCGTCAATCTTGGAGTGCTTACAACAATGGCTAAAATCGTCGACATCAAAGGTCGTGAAGTTCTCGACTCCCGTGGCAATCCCACTGTGGAAGCGGACGTGCTTCTCGACAACGGCATCATCGGCAGTGCCTGTGCGCCGTCCGGTGCTTCCACCGGCTCGCGCGAGGCGCTTGAGCTGCGTGATGGCGACAAGAGCCGTTACATGGGTAAAGGTGTCCTGAAGGCCGTAGCCAACATCAACGGCCCGATCCGCGCAGCCCTGCTGGGCAAGGACCCGGTTGACCAGAAAGCCCTCGACCGCATCATGATCGAGCTCGACGGTACCGAGAACAAGGGTAACCTGGGCGCCAACGCCATCCTCGCCGTGTCCCTGGCTGCCGCCAAGGCTGCTGCCCACGACCAGGACCTGCCGCTGTACGCGCACATCGCCAACCTCAACGGCACACCGGGTGTTTACTCGATGCCGGTACCGATGATGAACATCATCAACGGTGGCGAGCATGCCGATAACAACGTCGACATCCAGGAGTTCATGGTGCAGCCGGTTGGCGCCAAGACTTTCTCCGACGGCCTGCGCATGGGCACCGAGATTTTCCACCACCTCAAGGCTGTGCTGAAGGCCCGTGGCCTGAACACTGCTGTCGGTGACGAAGGTGGTTTCGCGCCTAACCTGGCTTCCAACGAAGACGCGCTGTCGGCCATCGCCGAAGCCATCGCCAACGCCGGTTACAAGCTGGGCACCGATGTGACCCTGGCCCTGGACTGCGCTGCCAGCGAATTCTTCGAAGACGGCAAGTACAACCTGTCCGGCGAAGGCAAGTCGTTCGACGCTGCAGGTTTTGCCGACTACCTCAAAGGCCTGACCGAGCGCTTCCCGATCATCTCCATCGAAGATGGCCTGGACGAGTCCGACTGGGCTGGCTGGAAAATCCTTACCGACAAGATCGGCGACAAGGTGCAACTGGTCGGTGACGACCTGTTCGTGACCAACACCAAGATCCTGAAAGAAGGCATCGACAAGAAGATCGCCAACTCGATCCTGATCAAGTTCAACCAGATCGGTACCCTGACAGAAACCCTGGAAGCCATCCAGATGGCCAAGGCTGCCGGCTACACCGCCGTCATTTCGCACCGTTCGGGCGAAACCGAAGATTCGACCATCGCCGACCTGGCTGTTGGTACTTCGGCTGGTCAGATCAAGACCGGTTCGCTGTGCCGTTCCGACCGCGTATCGAAGTACAACCAATTGCTGCGTATCGAAGAGCAACTGGGCGCCAAGGCGAAGTACAACGGCCGTGGTGAGTTTCGCGGCTAAGCGATAGATGGTAAAAAGACACTAGGTTGGGCCTGAAACGTCATACTTGGCTTTCAGGCTCGTCCTACTGCGAACGCTACACAGCACAAAGCCTGGCCAATGCCAGGCTTCGTGCCATCAGCCGCTTCGCAGGTGCGGTCGTCTTTTTCCACTGGATACCTTGATGCGCAGTCCCTATTGGTTGTTCCTCGTCTTGCTTGTGCTGCTTGGTGGCCTGCAGTATCGTCTGTGGGTAGGTAACGGGAGCCTGAAACACGTGGCCGACCTACAACAGCAAATCGCCGAGCAGCGCGCCGAGAACGAGCGTTTGCTGGAGCGTAACCGTGTCCTGGATGCGGAGGTGCTGGAGCTCAAAAAGGGCATGGAGACCGTTGAAGAACGCGCTCGCCATGAACTGGGTATGGTCAAGGAGGGTGAAACCCTCTTCCAGTTGGCCCAATGATTTCGCCATTGCCTGACTTCTGGGCTGTGGTTCCGGCCGCGGGCATCGGCGCCCGTATGGCGGCCGACCGTCCCAAACAATACCTGCAATTGGGTACGCGGACTATTCTCGAGCATAGCCTCGACTGTTTTCTCGACCACCCCAACCTCAAAGGGTTGGTGGTCAGCCTGGCGACCGATGATCCTTACTGGCCGACCCTGCGTAGCGCCAGCGACTCGCGCATACAACGCGCTGCCGGCGGGCAGGAACGGGCTGATTCGGTACTCAATGCCTTGTTGCTGCTGCATGCCCAGGGCGCAGGTGATGATGATTGGGTGCTGGTGCACGACGCTGCGCGGCCGAACCTGGCCCGTAGTGACCTGGATAAACTGCTGGCTGAGCTGGGCGACGATCCGGTTGGCGGTCTCTTGGCCGTGCCGGCGCGCGACACCCTCAAGCGCGCCGATGCTAATGGCAGAGTCAGTGCCACGGTCGACCGTAGTACCATCTGGCAAGCCTATACGCCGCAGATGTTCCGCCTCGGTGCCTTGCACCGGGCGTTGGCTGACAGCCTGGTGGCCGATGTGGCAATCACCGACGAGGCATCGGCCATGGAGTGGGCAGGGCAGGCGCCACGGTTGATCGAGGGGCGCTCGGACAATATCAAAGTGACCCGGCCTGAAGATCTCGAGTGGTTGCGCCAGCGCTGGGCGCTGCGACGCTAGCACCGTCGCTGCTGCGGAAGCTTTTTTGTGGGAGCGGCCCTGGCCGCGAAGGCCGCACGGCGGCCCCGGGTACCCATGGCTTGAGATTGGGAACCGGGGCTGCTCCGCACCCCATCGCGGCCAGGGCCGCTCCCACATGGCTTCTTCAGTTCCTGATGTACTCCGGCCTGCCAGCCAACCCCTCCCTTAAATAATCCACCAGCTTGCGCACTTTTGGCGACAGGTGCCGCTGCTGCGGATACAGCGCCCACACTGCTGTATTGGGCGGTTGGTGAGCCTCGAGCAGGGAAATCAGCGCGCCGCTGTGCAAGTGTTCGAGCACATAGTAGTCAGGCAACTGGCACAACCCCATGCCCCGTAGCGCTGCATCGAGCACCGCCTGGCCGCTGTTGCAACGCCAATTGCCCTGGACCCGTTGGGAGAACTCGCGCCCGTTCTGTTGCAGTTGCCAGAGGTCGGTGCTACCGACCAGGCAATTGTGCCGGCTCAACTCCGAAAGGCTGTGCGGACGGCCATAGCGCTCCAGGTACGAAGGTGAGGCGCACAGGTACATGCGCCGCGGTGCCAGGCGCGCCGCCACCAACCGAGACTCTTGCAGTCGCCCCAGGCGGATGGCCAGGTCCAGGCCTTCGTGGACCAGGTCCAGGGTACGGTTGGTCAGTTCGATATCTACCCGTAATTGCGGGTACAGCCCCATAAACTGGGTTACCAATGGCACGATAAAACGTTCGCCGTACGCCACTGCGCAGGTCATGCGCAGCAACCCCTTCGGTTCGCTGGTCAGGTCGCCCACGGCGCGCAGGGCTTCTTCACGTCCGTCCTGCAGGCGTTGGCAATGTTGCAGGAATGTCTGGCCCGCCTCGGTCAGGGCGACGCGCCTTGTGCTGCGGTACAGCAGGCGAGTTTGCAGGCGATCTTCCAAGCGGGCGATCTGCCGACTGATATGCGATGACGACACGCCGAGCCGCTCGGCGGCGGCAGTAAACTGACTGCACTCGGCCACGGCCACGAACTCGTCGATCCCTTCCCAGCGGTTTTCGTTCATGATTATCCCAGTACAGCAATAATGTTTTGCCTTTGTCTGGATTATTCATCAACCGGCGCTCAATTACACTGCTCGTCTACTGTCCCTCTGCTGGAGAACACTAATGATCAAGTCCCGTGCCGCCGTAGCGTTCGAAGCCAAGAAGCCGCTGGAAATCGTCGAAGTCGATGTGGCGATGCCCAAGGCTGGCGAAGTACTGTTGCGGGTAGTGGCCTCTGGCGTGTGCCACACCGACGCCTATACCTTGTCCGGTGCCGACCCCGAGGGTATCTTTCCATCGATTCTGGGTCATGAAGGTGGCGCTATCGTCGAAGCGATCGGTGAGGGGGTGACCTCGGTGGCGGTCGGTGACCATGTCATTCCGCTCTACACACCCGAATGCGGCAAGTGCAAATTCTGCCTGTCGGGCAAGACCAACCTGTGCCAGGCCATCCGCGCCACCCAGGGCAAGGGGCTGATGCCGGATGGCACCAGCCGGTTTTCCCACAAGGGACAACAACTGTTTCACTACATGGGGACGTCCACGTTCTCCGAGTACACCGTGCTGCCGGAAATCTCCGTGGCCAAGATCCAGAAAGAAGCGC
>CAYVPI010000223.1:0-6422 GCA_964453495.1 uncultured Pseudomonas sp.
AGGTTGATGTCGGCCCCCGTGAACACCAGGCGAGTCAGCGACGGGCTCAGGGTGATGCGCTGCTTGAGCACGATATCGAACACCTGGTACGGCCGCACTTTGCTCGTCGATACGCCACCGACCAGCGTGCGCAGGCTTTGCGCGAAGGACGACACCAGGGAGGCTGCAGTGGTCATGGGGAGGCGCCTTTGTAAACGGGGAATACTTGATGAACGAGGCGCGCGCCAGTCAATTTAACGGCAACTGCATCTCGCAGCTCGTCAGTCGCCCGTTAATTTTCCCCAACACTCATCCGTACCAATGGGATAGCGGAGCCAATGCCCGATACCCAACATGTATGGAAGAACCCGGATGAATGCTGAAAAGTCCATGATGCTTGCCCGCCGATTTATCGAACTGCCGCTGGAAAAGCGCCGTTCGTTCCTCGAGAGGCTGAGTTCGGAGAACATCGACTTTTCCCTGTTCCCGATCCCGTCCGGTGTCGAGGTGCCGGATCGCCAGGCATTGTCCTACGCCCAACAACGCATGTGGTTCCTCTGGCAATTGGACCCACGCAGCGGCGCCTACAACTTGCCGGGCGCGGTGCGGCTCAAGGGTGCACTGGATGTGCAGGCACTGGAACAGGCCTTCGCCAGCCTGATCGAACGCCACGAAACCCTGCGCACCGTTTTCAAGCGCCATGCCGACGACCGTCTGGAGCAAGTGCCGGTTGCCACCGTGTTTGCGGTGCAGCGCGAAGACCTGGGCGCCTTGGCTCAAGAGGAGCGTGAACAGGCGGTGCTGCAACAGGCGCAGCAGCAATCGTTGCTGCCGTTCGACCTGGGCACTGGCCCGTTGCTGCGGGTCAAGTTGCTTGCCCTGGCGCCGCACGAGCATGTGCTGCTTCTGACCCTGCACCACATCGTCTCCGACGGTTGGTCCATGAACGTGCTGATCGAAGAGTTCACCCACTACTACGACGCCCATGCCCGGGGCCAGGTGCCGCAATTGCCGGCGCTGCCGATTCAATACAGCGACTACGCCCTGTGGCAGCGGCGTTGGCTGGAGGCGGGCGAGCAGGCGCGCCAATTGAGTTACTGGCAGGAAGCACTCGGTAGCGAGCACCCGGTGATGGAATTGCCCATCGACCGTCCACGGCCTCCGGTGCCCAGCTACAGCGGTACCCGTCATGAATTCGCCATCGACCCGGAACTGGCCAACCAGTTGCGACTGCTGGCGCAGCAGCACCAGGTCACCCTGTTCATGCTGCTGCTCGGCGCCTTCAACGTGCTGCTGCATCGCTACACCGGCCAGGACGATATCCGTGTCGGTGTGCCGATAGCCAACCGTAACCGCGCCGAAGTCGAGGGCTTGATCGGGTTCTTCGTCAACACCCAGGTACTGCGTACCCGTTTGACCGGGCAGACCCGCGTCAGCGAGTTGTTGCGCGCGGTCAAGGAAACCGCCCTCGGCGCCCAGGCCCATCAGGACCTGCCGTTCGAGCAACTGGTCGAAGCGCTCAAGCTCGAACGCAGCTTGAGCCACAACCCGTTGTTCCAGGTGATGTACAACCACCAGCCCCATGTTGCCGACGTCGAGACGCTGAAAACCGCGTCCGGCCTGACGCTGGGGCTGATCGAGTGGCAAAGCCGCACCACCCAGTTCGACCTGTCGCTGGACACCTACGAGAAAGGCGGGCATCTGCACGCTGCGCTGACCTACGCCACCGACCTGTTCGACCCGGCAACCATCGAGCGCATGGCGCAGCACTGGACGCGCCTGTTGCAGGCGTTGGTCAGTGAAGGTGATCAATGTATCGGCGAGCTGTCGATGCTGAGCACCGATGAACGCCAGGTGCTGGTACACGATTGGAACAACACTTCAGAGGCTTATCCGGCAAGCGTCTGCATCCACGAACTGATCCAGGCCCAGGCTGAACGCACCCCGGATGCGACCGCGCTGGTGTTCGGCAACCAAGCGCTGACCTACGCGCAGCTTGATGTGCGCGCTAACCAGTTGGCGCATCTGTTGCGCGAGCGAGGGGTAGGGCCGGACGTGCTGGTAGGGATCGCGGCAGAGCGTTCGCTGGAAATGGTGATTGGCCTGTTGGCGGTTCTCAAGGCCGGTGGCGCCTATGTGCCGCTCGACCCGGAGTACCCGCGCGAACGCCTGGCCTACATGATCGAAGACAGCGGCATTACATTGCTGCTCACCCAAAGTGCACTGCTGACTGCGCTGCCGGCGGAGGGAGTCACCCCTGTATTGCTCGACCAGGACAGCGACTGGCTGGACGGTTACAGCCAGGACCGCCTGGCAGGGACCACCAACAGCCTGAACCTGGTCTACGTCATTTACACCTCCGGCTCCACCGGCAGGCCCAAGGGGGCCGGCAACAGCCACGCTGCCCTGGTCAACCGCCTGTGCTGGATGCAGCAGGCATACGGCCTGGATGCCACGGACGCTGTGTTGCAGAAAACCCCGTTCAGTTTCGACGTGTCGGTGTGGGAGTTCTTCTGGCCGCTGATGACCGGTGCGCGTTTGGTGGTGGCCGAGCCAGGCGTGCACCGGGAGCCTGCGCGGCTGATCGCGACCATCATCGAGCAGGGCATCAGCACCTTGCATTTCGTGCCGTCGATGCTCCAGGCCTTTATCCATGAAGCTGGCGTCGAAGCCTGTGCCGGGCTAAAGCGCATCGTTTGCAGTGGCGAAGCCTTGGCGCTCGATGCCCAGCAGCAGGTGTTCGCGAAACTGCCGAACGCCGGGCTGTACAACCTGTACGGTCCCACCGAAGCAGCCATCGACGTGACCCACTGGACGTGCGTGGATGAGGGCGCCCTGAGCGTGCCGATCGGTCGCCCGATCGGCAACCTGCGCACCCATGTGCTGGACGCGCAACTGCAACCGGTCCCGGCCGGTGTGGTGGGGGAGTTGTACCTGGGCGGCGTGGGCCTTGCCCGCAGTTACCACCGGCGTCCAAGCTTGACTGCCGAGCGCTTCGTGCCTTGCCCTTTCCTTGACGGCGCGCGCCTGTACCGCACCGGTGACCGTGTGCGTCAGCGTGCCGACGGGGTGATCGAGTACCTCGGGCGTTTCGACCATCAGGTCAAGCTGCGCGGGCTGCGCATCGAGTTGGGCGAGATTGAAACCCGCTTGATGCAGCATTCGTTAGTGCGTGAGGCCGTGGTGCTGGTGCCGGATGGCAAGCACTTGGCCGCATGGGTTGTGTTGAACGAAACAACGCCGGCCAGCGACTGGCAGCCGCAGCTCAAGGCCTGTCTGCTCGACGGCCTGCCGGAGTACATGGTGCCGACCTGGTTCGTGAACATGGACAAGCTACCGGTAACCGCCAACGGCAAGCTCGACCGCAAGGCGCTGCCGCACTCTGAAGCCAGCCCGCAACAGGATTACGTTGCGCCGGCCACGCCCATGGAAAAAACCCTGGCGGCGGTTTGGCAGGACGTGCTGGGTGTCGCACGCGTGGGCCTGGACGATAATTTCTTCGAGCTCGGCGGTGATTCCATCGTGTCGATCCAGGTGGTCAGCCGCGCGCGCCTGGCCGGCATCGGCCTGAACCCACGGGATCTGTTCCAGTACCAGAGCGTACGCAGCCTGGCGGCCGTGGCACGGGTGGCCGACGTGGGTTCGGCCATCGAACAGGGCCCGGTACAAGGCACCATGCCGCTGTTGCCGATTCATCAGGTGTTCTTCGACAGCGACATTCCGGATCGTCAGCACTGGAACCAGTCAGTCTTGCTCAAGCCGGTGCAACTATTGGCGGCCGAATCGCTCGAGCGGGCACTGGCAGCCGTGATCGCCCACCACGACGCTTTGCGCCTGAGTTTCGTCCAGCAGGCCGAGGGTTGGGTCGCAAGCTTCCGCCCGCAGGATCAGCAAAGCGTGCTGTGGCGCAGCGAAATCTCTGACCCTGCGCACTTGCCCGCCCTGGCCGAGGAAGCCCAGAGCAGCCTTGACTTGAAAGGCGGGCCGCTACTGCGTGCCGTGCTGGTGGCTATGCCGGGCGGTGAACAACGGTTGCTGCTGGCGATTCACCACTTGGCGGTGGACGGGGTGTCGTGGCGCATTCTGTTTGAAGATTTGCAAACCGCTTACCGGCAGTGCCTGCAAGAGCAGTCGGTGGTATTACCGGGCAAAACCAGTTCGGTCCAGGCCTGGGCCGAACGCTTGCAACGCTATGCCCGTGAGGAAAACCTGGCCGAGGAACTGGCGGGCTGGGAATCACGCCTGCACGGTGCGCCAGTGCAATTGCCCTGTGCCAACCCGTCCGGCGCCCGAACCAACCGCCACGCCCGGCGCGTGCACTCGCGCCTGGGCAAAACCCTGACCGGGCAACTGCTGCACAAGGCGCCGGCTGCCTACCGCACGCAAGTCAATGATTTGCTGCTGACCGCCCTGGCCCGTGTCGTTGCACGCTGGAGCGGGCATGAGTCGGTGCTGGTGCAGCTGGAAGGGCATGGCCGTGAGGCGTTGTTTGATGATGTCGACCTGACGCGCACGGTGGGCTGGTTCACCAGCCTGTACCCGGTCAACCTGACCCCGGCCGATGACCTCGATGCCTCGATCAAGGGCATCAAGGAGCAATTGCGCGCCATTCCAAACAGGGGCATCGGCTATGGTGCCTTGCGCTATCTGGGCTCGGCGTCGGCACGCGAAACGCTGCAGGCATTGCCGCAGCCGCAGATCACCTTCAACTACCTCGGCCAATTTGACGGCAGTTTTGCCGAAGGGGCATTGTTTGCTCCGGCCAGCGAAAGCGCAGGCCCTGAGCAAAGCGTCGATGCGCCTTTGACCAACTGGCTCAGCCTGGACGGCCAGGTCTATAACGGCGAGCTGGACATCGCCTGGACCTTCAGCGCCGATGTGTTCGATGCCATCGATGTGCAAGCCCTGGCCGATGCCTACGCTGTTGAACTGACCCGGTTGGTCGAGCACTGCCTGGCCCGTGAACAAGCAGCGGCGACACCCACTGATTTTCCGCTTTGCGGCCTGAGCCAACAGCAACTGGATGCCTTGCCGATTCCGGCTGCGCGTATCGAGGACATCTACCCGCTGTCGCCGATGCAGCAGGGCATGCTGTTCCACACCTTGTATGAGCAAGCCAGCGGCGATTATCTCAACCAGATGCGCCTGGATGTGGAGGGCCTTGACCCCGAGCGTTTCCAGCGGGCCTGGCAAGCCGCGGTGGATGCGCATCCGGTGCTGCGCAGTGCCTTCCTCTGGCAAGGCCTGGAACACCCGCTGCAAGTGGTGCTCAAACAGGCCAGCATGGGCTTCAGCCTGAAAGACTGGCGCGGCCGCAGTGACCTGGATGAGTGCCTGAAGGTCTTGGCTGAAGCCGATTACCGCCAGGGCTTTGCCCTGAGCGAAGCGCCGCTGTTGCGCCTGCAACTGGTACGCACGGATGAGGCGCGCCACCACCTGATCTACACCAGTCACCATATCTTGATGGACGGCTGGAGCAACTCGCGATTGCTCGGGGAAGTGCTGCAGCGTTACAACGGCCAACATCCGCCACGGCACAATGGCCGCTACCGTGACTATATTGGCTGGCTGCAAGCCCAGGACACCGCGCAGGACGAAGCCTTCTGGCGCGACCAGTTGACTGACCTGCAGGAGCCGACCCGCCTGGCCCAGGGCGATGGCCAGAGCGTCAGTGGCTATGGCGAGCACATTGAACTGTTGACCGGGACACAGACCGAGCACCTGCACGGCTTTGCCCGGCAACAGAAAGTCACCCTCAATACCTTGGTGCAGGCTGCCTGGCTGTTGCTGTTGCAGCGTTACACCGGCCAGGCGACCGTGGCGTTCGGCGCCACCGTCGCCGGGCGCCCGGCACAGCTTGCCGGCGTCGAAGAGCAGATTGGCCTGTTCATCAATACCTTGCCGGTGGTCGCCAGCCCACGCGCCGAGCAACCGTTGAGCGATTGGCTGCAATCGGTCCAGGCACTGAACCTGAGCCTGCGCGAGCACGAACACACACCGTTGTTCGATATCCAGCGTTGGGCCGGGCACGGTGGTGAGGCGCTGTTCGACACGATTATGGTGTTTGAAAACTATCCGGTTTCCGAAGTCCTGCAACGCGGTGCGCCAGATGGCCTGCGTTTCGGCGCTATCGAGAACGTTGAGCAGACCCACTACCCGCTGACCCTGACGGTCAACCTGGGCCAGACCCTGGGCCTGCAGTTCAGTTACGACCGTGAGCATTTTTCGGTGTCGTCGGTCGAGCGACTGGCCGCCCACCTTGGCCATTTGTTGCAACGCATGGTGGTATCGGCCGAGCTGGCAGTGGGTGAAATCAGCCTGCTGGGCGACGTGGAGCGTCGGCAACTGGTCAGTGACTGGAGTAGCGATTCGATCCCATACCCCAGCGAGCAACCGGTGCACCTGCTGTTTGAAGCCCAGGCTGCGCGCCAGCCGCAGGCGCC
>CAYVPI010000224.1:0-6406 GCA_964453495.1 uncultured Pseudomonas sp.
AAGCTGGTTGCGCTTGCGCGCAACGCGCCATGCCTGGCGCACCAAAAAAAAGCCCCGGCCTATGGCCAGGGCTTTTCAGCAGGCTAACGCAATCAGAACAGCTTGCGGCCTTTGTTCGCAGCAATGCGCATGCGCAAAGCGTTGAGCTTGATAAAGCCAGCTGCATCGGCTTGGTTGTAAGCACCGCCGTCTTCTTCGAACGTGGCGATGTTGGCATCGAACAACGAGTCGTCCGACTTGCGACCCGTGACGATAACGTTGCCCTTGTACAGCTTCAGGCGCACGACGCCGTTCACATTGACCTGGGACGCATCGATCATCTGTTGCAGCATCAGGCGCTCAGGGCTCCACCAGTATCCGGTGTAGATGAGGCTTGCGTACTTGGGCATCAGCTCATCCTTGAGGTGAGCGACTTCGCGGTCCAGGGTGATCGATTCGATCGCACGGTGGGCGCGCAGCATGATGGTGCCGCCAGGGGTTTCGTAGCAGCCACGCGACTTCATGCCCACGTAGCGGTTTTCGACGATATCCAGACGGCCGATACCGTGTTCACCACCGATACGATTGAGGGTCGCCAGCACGGTAGCCGGGGTCATCTCGACGCCGTCCAGTGCAACGATGTCGCCATTGCGGTAAGTCAGTTCCAGGTACTGCGGGGTGTCAGGTGCATTCTCCGGGGAGACGGTCCAACGCCACATGTCTTCTTCGTGCTCAGTCCAGGTATCTTCCAGCACACCGCCCTCGTAGGAGATGTGCAGCAAGTTGGCGTCCATCGAGTAAGGCGACTTCTTCTTGCCGTGACGCTCGATTGGAATACCGTGTTTCTCGGCATAGTCCATCAGCTTTTCACGCGAGAGCAGGTCCCACTCGCGCCATGGCGCAATAACCTTTACACCCGGCTTGAGCGCATAGGCACCCAGCTCGAAACGAACCTGGTCGTTGCCCTTGCCGGTGGCGCCATGGGAAATGGCATCGGCACCGGTTTCGTTGGCGATTTCGATCAGACGCTTGGCGATCAATGGACGCGCGATGGAAGTACCCAGCAGGTACTCACCTTCGTAGACGGTGTTGGCGCGGAACATCGGGAAGACGAAGTCGCGTACGAACTCTTCGCGCAGGTCATCGATGTAGATCTCTTTCACGCCCATGGCTTGCGCCTTGGCACGTGCTGGCTCTACTTCTTCGCCCTGCCCCAGGTCAGCGGTGAAGGTCACTACTTCACAGTTATAAGTGTCCTGCAGCCACTTGAGGATCACCGAAGTGTCCAGGCCGCCGGAATACGCCAGAACGACCTTTTTTACGTCCGCCATGCCATCACTCCACGGGGTTCTACTGAAAGCCGATCATTCTACCGCTCTAACCCGTGGAATTACAGTGGGGCGACAGCTAATGACGATGAAGCGACAGTTATTGTCGAGGGCGCGACCGACGGAGGAATCAGGAACGCGCCGCGGTTTTCGCCACCTCGGCCTCTGGCGCAGGTGTTTCGGCCGGCCCCCCACGCTCGAGCTGGATGTTTACCCGACGGTTTCGCGAACGGTTGGCCGACGAGTTGTTAGGCACAACCGGATAACGCTCGCCATGAAAGCGCATCGTGATCTGCTGCTCCGGGATACCCTTGGCCTTCAGATAGTCCATCACCGCCAGGGCGCGTCTGCGTGACATGTCGCGATTGGTCAGGCGATTGCCGCTGTTGTCGGAATGACCGTCGAGTTCGATATGATTGACCGTTGGATCGGCCTTGAGGAAGTCCAGAATCACATCCAGGCGCGCCCGTGCGCCTGCGTCCAGTTCAACGCCGCCCCCGGAAAAACCGATCTGGGTCTGACGTACCTGATCGTAATTCATCGGCAGTAGCTTGGCCGTGCAGGCCTGATAGTCCGCGTAGACTTCGCCGAGCTTTACCGGCAGTAAGCGAACCTCCACCGCCTGCCCCGCATCCTGGCTGCGTACCACAGTGCTACGACCGTCGAGCAAGCCGTTGAGCAGGCGAGTGGCCTGGCCCTGGGTACTGTTGAACAGCAGCCCGTCACGGCCGACTCGCACGGCGCCCAGGTTGATATCACCGCGCCCCGGTTGCCAGGGGGCAGCTGCGGCGAGCAATGTCGCCGAACCACCACCCAAGCGTTGGCTGCTGGATTTGAGCTGGAATGTCGCCTGCTCGCCGGCACGGCGCACGAACTCACCTGTGCCGAACTTGCTGATCGGCTGGATCAACCGGCACTCGAACTGATCGCCCTCGACCTTCCACTCGATGCTTTCCAGCGGTGTCTGGAAGGTGAGCGCCATCACGGGCAGGCTGGCAAAAACACTGAGCAGGGCTAGATAACGCTGGCGCACGGGAGGCTCCACAAATACTTACGGCATACCCCGGCGTATCGGTAGCCCGGGGCAAAACTTGATAGCGAGTGCCCCGCAGTGTCTTTTCCGGTAGCATTCCCTGTGAGTTCGACCCGCCTGGAATCCCCAATGTCCGACCGCCTGACCCTCCTGCGTCCCGATGACTGGCACATCCATCTTCGTGATGGTGCCGTGCTGCCCCACACTGTCGCTGACGTTGCGCGCACTTTTGGCCGCGCAATCATCATGCCCAACCTTGTACCACCGGTACGCAACGCAGAAGAAGCCGACGCCTACCGTCAGCGCATCCTGGCTGCCCGCCCTGCCGGTAGCCGCTTCGAGCCGTTGATGGTGCTGTACCTCACCGACCGCACCCAGCCGCAGGAAATCCGCGCGGCAAAGGCCAGTGGTTTCGTGCATGCAGCCAAGCTGTACCCGGCCGGCGCGACGACCAACTCCGATTCGGGCGTGACCAGCGTCGACAAGATCTTCCCGGCACTCGAAGCCATGGCCGAAGTCGGCATGCCACTGCTGGTGCACGGTGAAGTGACCCGTGGCGAGGTCGATGTATTTGACCGCGAGAAGATGTTCATCGACGAACACATGCGCCGTATCGTCGAGCGCTTCCCAAGCCTGAAAGTGGTGTTCGAGCACATCACCACAGCCGATGCCGTGGCGTTCGTCAACGCAGCCTCGAGCAACGTTGCCGCCACCATCACCGCGCATCACTTGCTGTACAACCGCAACCACATGCTGGTGGGCGGCATTCGGCCGCACTTCTATTGCCTGCCGATCCTCAAGCGCAATACCCACCAGGTTGCCCTGCTCGACGCTGCCACCAGCGGCAGCACCAAGTTCTTCCTGGGTACCGACTCGGCTCCCCATGCCCAGCATGCCAAGGAAGCCGCTTGCGGCTGCGCCGGTTGCTATACCGCCTACGCTGCTATCGAGTTGTACGCCGAGGCGTTCGAACAGCGCAATGCCCTGGACAAGCTCGAAGGCTTCGCCAGCCTGCACGGCCCGGATTTCTACGGCCTGCCGCGCAATACCGACAACATCACCCTGGTTCGTGAAGAATGGACCGCACCGTCCGCCCTGCCGTTTGGCGAGCAGACCGTCATCCCGCTGCGCGCCGGTGAAAAACTGCGCTGGCGCCTGCTGGAGGAACATGCGTGAGTGAAGATCATTTTGACGACGACCAGGAAGGTCATGGCGGCGGCGGTTCGCGCCACCCCATGGCTGCGCGCTTTCGGGGCTATCTGCCCGTCGTCGTAGACGTCGAGACCGGCGGCTTCAACAGCGCCACCGACGCCCTGCTGGAAATCGCTGCCGTGACCATCGGCATGGATGAAAAAGGCTTTGTGTTTCCCGATCACACCTATTTCTTCCGGGTCGAACCTTTCGAGGGCGCCAATATCGAACCGGCGGCTCTGGAATTCACCGGGATCAAGCTCGATCATCCGCTGCGCATGGCCGTAACCGAAGAAGCGGCCCTGACTGACATTTTCCGCGGTGTGCGCAAGGCCCTGAAGGCCAATGGTTGCAAGCGCGCGATCCTGGTCGGGCACAACAGCAGCTTCGACCTGAACTTCCTCAACGCCGCTGTAGCGCGCACGGATATGAAGCGTAACCCGTTCCATCCGTTCTCCAGCTTCGACACCGCGACACTGGCCGGGTTGGCGTATGGGCAGACGGTGTTGGCCAAGGCCTGCCAAACCGCCGATATCGACTTTGACGGGCGTGAGGCACACTCGGCACGCTACGACACCGAGAAGACCGCCGAGCTGTTCTGCAGCATCGTTAACCGTTGGAAAGAAATGGGCGGCTGGGAAGACTTCCACGATTGAAAGCCTGCTCCCATAAAAAAACCGGCCCATGAGGCCGGTTTTTTTATTTCGGGCTGTTGTTACAGCGCTTCGGCGTGGGCCGACAGGTAAGCAGCAACGCCTTCTGGCGAAGCGGTCATGCCTTTGTCGCCTTTCTTCCAGTTGGCAGGGCAGACTTCGCCGTGCTCTTCGTGGAATTGCAGAGCGTCGACCAGACGGATCAGCTCTTCCATGTTACGGCCCAGCGGCAGGTCGTTGATGATCTGCGAGCGGACAACGCCTTTGTCGTCGATCAGGAACGCGCCACGGAAAGCCACGCCGTCAGCGGACTGAACGTCGTAGGCCTTCATGATTTCCTGCTTGATGTCGGCAGCCATGGTGTAACGAACCTGACCGATGCCGCCATTGTTGACCGGGGTGTTGCGCCAGGCGTTGTGGGTGAAGTGCGAGTCGATCGAAACGCCGATCACTTCCACGTTGCGCGCCTGGAAGTCAGGAATGCGGTTGTCCAGAGCGATCAGCTCAGACGGGCAAACGAAGGTGAAGTCCAGCGGGTAGAAGAACACCAGGCCGTACTTGCCTTTGATGGCCGAGGACAGGTTGAAGTTTTCAACGATCTCGCCATTGCCGAGGACGGCAGGAACGGTGAAGTCCGGCGCTTGCTTGCCAACGAGTACGCTCATTGAGTATCTCCTGAGAGGGGTGAAAAATTTGAGGCGCCATGATACACCGCGATCATCCCAATGCGAGCATTCAAGCCTGACGCAATTTCCATGTAGGAGCTGCCGCAGGCTGCGATAAGGTCCGCAGGACCTTCTTGTACCGTCAAACACGGGGGCCGCTACGCAGCCCATCGCAGCCTTTGGGCAGCCCCTACAGGGGATTTTCGCGTTAGAATGAAACAGGCAAGCAGCCCCTCTAGGACGGGCGTTAACGAAGTTGTTTTGACAAGCATTCTCATTAACATTAAGATCCTCCGCATTGAGCCCTTACCTGCGATGGTTCTCACCTATGTATGTTTGTCTTTGTGTCGGCGTTACCGACGGCCAGATCCGCGATGCAATCTATGAAGGTTGCTGCAGCTACCGTGAAGTACGTGCCGCCACTAATGTCGGCAGCCAATGCGGTAAATGCGCCTGCCTTGCCAAGCAAGTGGTGCGTGAAACCCTCACCGAACTGCAGGCAACCCAGGCTGCGCTGCCCTATCCTGTAGAATTTACCGCCGCGTAAAATCGCCTTTTTAAAGAACCGGACTTAGCGTCCGGTTTTTTTATGCCTGAAATTCAATTACTTACTGTCAAAATGCGGAACTCAGTCATTCTTATTCCGATTAATTTTTACTTATTATTCAATAACTTAGGTTTGACAGTAAGGGTTGTCGAGCTCAAACTCGTAGGTATAGGCACATACTTACAGGGCAGGACCCCATCATGAAAGGCGACATTAGCGTCATCCAGCATCTCAACAAGATCCTCGGAAACGAGCTGGTCGCGATCAACCAATACTTCCTGCATGCACGGATGTATGAGGATTGGGGCCTGGATAAGCTCGGCAAGCACGAGTACAAGGAATCCATCGACGAGATGAAGCACGCTGACAAACTGATCAAGCGTATTCTCTTTCTCGAAGGCATCCCCAACGTCCAGGACCTGGGCAAGCTGCTGATCGGTGAGCACACCAAGGAAATGCTTGAGTGCGACCTCAAGCTTGAGCAGAAAGGTGTGGTAGACCTCAAGGCCGCCATCGCGCACTGCGAGACTGTCGGCGACTTCGGCAGCCGCGAAATGCTCGAAGACATCCTCGAGTCCGAGGAAGAACATATCGACTGGCTGGAAACCCAGCTGAGCCTGATCGACAAGGTCACTATCGAGAACTATCTGCAATCGCAGATGGGTGAGTGATTCAGAGCGATTGGTAGGTTAATAAAAAAGCCCCGCCTCTTTGCAGAGTGCGGGGCTTTTTTGTGTTGCCTTGTGGGCCTCATCGCGGGCAAGCCCGCTCCTACACAGGCCAATACATACCCTGTAGGAGCGGGCTTGCCGCGATGAGGCCCTAAAGGCCACTACATCAAGCTTCAGTCTTACCAGCAGCGGCCTTCTCGGCAGCCGCCTTGATCAGCGCCTGCAGCTCACCATTGGCGAACATTTCAGCCATGATGTCGCTGCCGCCAACCAGCTCGCCACCCACCCACAATTGCGGGAAGGTTGGCCAGTTGGCGTATTTAGGCAGGTTGGCGCGGA
>CAYVPI010000225.1:0-6369 GCA_964453495.1 uncultured Pseudomonas sp.
TGGCGTGGCGTCAGTTTTAGCATTTCGATCGCTCTGTCTTTTTATACAGTGACTGTGATTATATACAGTACTTGGGCGTTGGCAATAGGGGTGGTGCAACAGCGACGAGCTTCAAGCTTCAAGCGGCAAGAAAGAGCGGCGCAATCCGACTTGAAGCTTGTAGCTTGAAGCTGTGATTTAATACATGACTGGCTGGCCGAAAAATGGTCGCGCAGGCTTGACAAAACGCTGCTTTAAAACGTATGTTTCAAACAAGTGTTTGTCACCGGAGTAGTCATGGCCCAGTCGGAAACCGTAGAGCGCATTCTCGATGCTGCAGAGCAGCTGTTCGCGGAAAAGGGATTCGCTGAAACCTCGTTGCGGCTGATCACCAGCAAGGCCGGTGTCAACTTGGCGGCCGTCAATTACCACTTCGGTTCGAAGAAAGCGCTCATTCAAGCGGTCTTCTCGCGTTTCCTCGGTCCTTTCTGCGTCAGCCTCGATCGTGAGCTGGAGCGCCGTCAATCTCGCCCCGATCATCGCGCCAGCCTTGAAGAGCTTCTGGAAATTCTCGTCGAGCAAGCGCTGGTAGTGCAGCCGCGCAGTGGCAACGACCTATCGATTTTCATGCGCTTGCTGGGCCTGGCCTTCAGTCAGAGCCAAGGGCACCTGCGCCGTTACCTGGAAGACATGTATGGCAAGGTATTCCGCCGCTATATGCTGCTGGTCAACGAAGCCGCACCACGGGTGCCGCCGATCGAGCTGTTCTGGCGCGTGCACTTCATGCTGGGTGCGGCTGCGTTCAGCATGTCGGGTATCAAGGCCTTGCGCGCTATCGCTGAAACCGATTTCGGCGTCAACACCTCCATCGAACAGGTCATGCGCCTGATGGTGCCGTTCCTGGCGGCCGGCATGCGTGCCGACAGTGGGGTGACGGACGAGGTCATGGCGGCGGCGCAATTGCGCCCGCGCAGCAAGGCCGGCTCGACACAAGCAGCCAAGGTTTGAAGGTGCACGGGTGCCCCCTGATCGGCTAAGCTAGCCACCCATGGCTAACCTAGATTTGTTGCACATTTCCATCGCCGACCAATGCTTGTATGGCTTCGCCCATGGCAAGCTGGTGGTGCGTCTGCCGGTTTCCACGGCGCTCAATGGTCCAGGCGAAACCAACGGCTCCGGTTGTACGCCGCGCGGTCGCCATACCGTGCGCGCGAAAATCGGTGCCGGGCTGCCCTTGGGCGCTGTGCTCAGGGGGCGTCGCTGGACCGGCGAAACCTGGAGTCGCGAGCTGAGCAAGCAGTTTCCCGGTCGTGACTGGATCCTCACCCGTATCCTGTGGCTCAGCGGTTGCGAGCCGGGGCGCAATCGCCTCGGACGGGTCGACACTTTCCGTCGCTACATCTATTTGCACGGCACGCCTGATACCGAACCGATGGGCGTGGCGCTATCCCACGGCTGTGTGCGCTTGCGCAATGCCGATCTATTGAGCTTGTTCGATCGCGTGCCTGTGCACTGCCGGGTGCAGATCGAAGAGGCCTCCTGTCCCGAATGGGGCAGTGCACCCCTCGATTGAAGGATCACCTATGAGTTCCAGCCTGCAAGGCTCCCTGATGGTGGATATCGCCGGTACCTGGCTGACCGCCGAAGACCGTCAGTTGCTGCGCCAGCCCGAAGTGGCCGGCCTGATCATCTTTGCCCGTAACATTGAAAGCCCGCGCCAGGTGCGTGAACTGACCACGGCCATACGCGCGGTGCGCCCGGACTTGATCCTGGCCGTGGACCAGGAGGGCGGGCGCGTGCAGCGTCTGCGCCAGGGTTTCGTACGCTTGCCAGCCATGCGTGCCATTGCTGACAATGCCAATGCCCAGGTACTGGCCGAAGAGTGCGGTTGGCTGATGGCTACCGAAGTATTGGCTGTCGGCCTGGATTTGAGTTTCGCACCGGTGCTGGACCTGGATCACCAGCGCAGCGCCGTGGTTGGCAGTCGTGCGTTCGAGGGTGATCCCGAGCGCGCGGCGGTATTGGCCGGGGCATTTATCCGTGGCATGAACGCCGCTGGCATGGCTGCGTGCGGCAAGCATTTCCCAGGCCATGGCTGGGCCGAGGCGGACTCCCATGTGGCAATCCCCACCGACGAGCGCAGCCTGGAGCAAATTCGAGCCCATGACCTGGTGCCCTTTGCGCGCTTGAGTGGGCAATTGGCGGCGGTCATGCCGGCGCATGTGATCTACCCGCAAGTCGACGGGCAGCCGGCGGGCTTCTCCCGGCGCTGGTTGCAGGACATCCTGCGCGGCGAACTGAAGTTCGATGGCGTGATCTTCAGCGATGATTTGTCCATGGCTGGTGCCCATGTGGTCGGTGATGCGGCCAGCCGTATCGAGGCAGCATTGAGTGCTGGTTGCGACATGGGGCTGGTGTGCAATGACCGTGCTGCGGCGGAACTGGCCTTGTCGGCGGCCCAGCGTTTAGGTGTTACGCCTTCACCGCGTATCGCGCGCATGCGCGGGAAGGCCCATGCCACCACCGAGTATCGGCAGCATCCGCGTTGGTTGGCTGCGTTGGGGGCGTTGCGTGAGGCTCAATTGGTCGACTGATTGGGCTGGCCTCATCGCGGGCAAGCCCGCTCCTACAGGGTCCTTCACTTACCTGTAGGAGCGGGCTTGTCGGATCGCCGCACCGCAGCGATGAGGCTGGACCTGCAGAAAAAGTATTTCAGGCGTTTTTGTGCCGCCGTCGCCCAGGCAAAGGCGCAAACAACGCCTCAATATCATCCGCCTGCAGCTTCCAGTCACCCGCCTGGCGCCCGTCCAGCACGCCGGCCGCCAGCGCCGATTTCTCCTGCTGCAGGTGCTGGATCTTCTCCTCGACCGTGCCCCGGGTAATCAGCTTGTAAACGAACACCGGTTTTTCCTGGCCGATGCGGTAAGCGCGGTCGGTGGCCTGGTGTTCGGCGGCCGGGTTCCACCAAGGGTCGTAGTGGATCACGGTATCGGCGGCGGTGAGGTTCAGGCCTACGCCGCCAGCCTTGAGGCTGATCAAAAAGATCTGCAGCTTGCCGTTTTGGAAGTCTTGCACCGGGGCGCGGCGGTTACGGGTTTCGCCGGTCAGAATGGCGTAGGCAATCCCGCGCTGCTGCAGTTCGACTTCGATCAAGGCGAGCATGGAGGTGAACTGCGAGAACAGCAGGATTCGCCGGCCTTCGGCAATCAGTTCGTCGAGCATTTCCAGCAGGCTGCCAAGCTTGCCTGAGCTGCCGGCGCGTGGCGTGGGGGTGCTGCTGTTGACCAGACGCAGGTCGCAGCAGACCTGGCGCAGTTTCAGCAACGCTTCGAGAATGATGATCTGGCTGCGCGCCACACCCTTGCGGGTAATCTCGGCGCGCACTTTCTGGTCCATGGCCAGGCGCATGGTCTCGTACACATCCCGCTGGGCATCACTGAGTTCGACCCAATGGACCATCTCGGTCTTGGCTGGCAATTCGGTAGCGACCTGTTCCTTGGTCCGGCGCAGCAGGAAGGGCTTGATCCGTGCGTTGAGGTGTTGCAGCCGTTCTTCGTTGCCCTGGCGTTCGATCGGGATTCGGTAATCACGGTTGAAGGCCTTGCTGTCGCCGAGCCAGCCGGGCAGCAAAAAGTGGAACAATGACCAGAGCTCACCCAGGTGGTTTTCCAGCGGGGTACCGCTCAGGCACAGGCGCTGGCGCGCATTGAGCTGGCGCGCGGCCTGGGCGGCCTTGCTGCCCGGGGTCTTGATGTACTGCGCTTCATCCAGAATCAGCACGTGCAATGCCAGTGGCTTGAGCTTTTCGATGTCCTTGGGTAGCAAGGCGTAGGTGGTCAGCAACAGGTCATAGTCGTGCAGCCGATCGAAGTGCTGCTTGCGGCCAACGCCGTGTAGCGCCAGTACGCGCAAGCCAGGGGCGAAGCGCTCGGCTTCATCCTGCCAATTTGGGATCAGGCTGGTGGGCATGACCACCATGGCGGGCCGGTCCAGGCGCCCGGCGTTTTTCTCGGTGAGCAGGTGAGCCAGGGTCTGCAGGGTTTTGCCCAGGCCCATGTCGTCGGCGAGAATGCCGCCCACCTCCAACTCGCGCAAGGCCTGCATCCAGCTCAGGCCTTCGACTTGATAAGGGCGCAGGGTGGCATTGAGGCCCTCGGGTGCTATTGCGGGCTGTTCGCGGATGTCACGCAGTCGCTCGGCGAGGTTGCGCACCCGGTCGCCACCTTCCCAGCTCAGGGGGATATCGTGCAGGCTATTGAGCCGGGTGGCGTCCGGTGTCGGCAGGCGCAGGGCGACTTCACCGGGCTCGCGCAGGTAGAAATCGCCCAGCGTCGCCAGCACGGGTTTCAGCCGCCCGTATGGCAGGGCGACCTGCAGCGGGCGGGTGCGGGCATTGTGGGTATGGTGGATGGGGACCAGAATCTGTTCGTCGTCGCGGCGCTTGGCGAGCAGGGCCTGGTTGAGCAGTTCCGGGTGGATGCGCAGCAGGTTGAGCAGGATCGGCAGTAGGCTCAGGCGCTCGCCATTGACGACAATTCCCACTTCAAGGTCGAACCAGTCGCGTTCTGGCGCTTCGTCGATTACCGCGTACCAATCGTCGACCGGGGTCAGGTCGAAGGCAAAGTCTTCGCCGTATTCAATTTCCCAGCCCAGCTCACGCAAGCCCGGCAGGTCATTGAGGATAAACCGCAGCCAGGCGCCGTCGCTGGGCAGTTCGAACAGGTCTCCAGCGCTTTCAGGCAGGGCTTTGCTTTGCCGGGTGGCAACCTTGAAACCAATTTTCTGCAGGGTTTCGCGCAAGGCTTTTTCGGCCACGGGCTGGCGCAGGATGCGCAGGGTTTCCTGCTCCTGATGCTTGAGGATCGCCCCATTTCTTGCGCTGCTGACGTACTCGCCGGCATAGCCGAAGGCCAGGGCGGCGCGGTGCTGCACATAGCGCTGCATCCGCCCGTTGCGCGGTTCGAAGGCGCTGAACTCGATGCTGCCCAGCCACAGGCGTGGCCGTGGCTGCAGGTTGTCGATCAGGCGCTCGTTCATTTCAAAGCGGCGTCACCTTGATCAGCAGGGCCAGGTGGCCGCCGTCAAGGAAGATGAGGTCGCCGTTCCTGGGGGTTTTGCTTTCCTTGCTGAGCTGTTCGCTGGCGGTGAGCGTGCCGTTGTCGTCGAGCTGGTTGACCCAGAAGTTGGCAGTCACGTTGGTGGTTTTGTTCAGGCTCAGGCTCAGATTGCCTTCGATGGGGAAATGCCCGAATTGGCGCTCACCGGTGCTGATGGCGACCGCGCTGGGGGTCTCGTCCAGGGTTTGCACCCAGGCCTTGCTCAGCAATACGGTGTAGTCGCCGCTGGCCTTGAGTTTTTCAAGTTCGGCAACGAGCCCTGGCTGGCGTTCGTTGGCTGCAGCGATGGCCGGCGCCCCGGCAGCCCAATCTTCAGGCGCGACCGCCGTGGTGATGGCCGGTACCGCATTCTGGCGCACCAGGATCATGTCGACCTGGTACTGGCCATCGGCAAACGCGGCTGGCGCGAACAAGGCCAGCAGCAGGGTCAGGGAGCGAAACAAACGCATGGAGCTTCCTTCAGGCAGATTTAGGGGTCAGGCGCTCGAGCAGCGCTTCGATGTTGTTGAAGCGTTCATCGGCCCGTTCCATCGGCACCATGAACTTGAACTGGGTTGCTCCTTCAAACTTGTAGCGCTTGGGCTGGCCCTGGATCAGCTTGATCAGCACCAGTGGATCGACCGGGGTGTCGGCGGCGAACTCAATGCGCCCCCCTTGTGGGCCGGCATCGACTTTCTTGATACCCAACTGCTCGGCGTGAAGCTTGAGAAGGGTCAGGCGCACCAGGTTCTTGGTCGCCTCCGGCAGCAGGCCGAAGCGGTCGATCATCTCCACTTGCAAGTCCTTGAGGCCTTCTTCGTCGACGGCCGAGGCGATGCGTTTATACAGGATCAACCTGGCATGCACGTCCGGCAAGTAGTCTTCGGGAATCAATGCCGGCAAGCGCAGATTGATCTCCGGGCCGCCGCCCAGAGGTTGGTCCAGGTTGGGCTGTTCGCCCTTGCGGATCGCCTTGACCGCACGTTCGAGCATTTCCATGTACAGGGTGAAACCCACTGCCTGGATCTGGCCGCTCTGGCCGTCGCCGAGCAATTCGCCGGCGCCGCGGATCTCCAGGTCGTTGGTGGCCAGCACGAAGCCGGCACCCAGATCCTGAGTGTTGGCGATCGCTTCCAGGCGTTTTTCCGCGTCCGGAGTGATCTGCTGGCGCGGTGGCGTGAGCAGGTACGCATAAGCCTGGTGGTGGCTGCGCCCGACCCGGCCGCGTAACTGGTGCAACTGGGCCAGGCCGAACTTGTCGGCGCGCTCGATGATGATGGTGTTGGCGCTGGGC
>CAYVPI010000226.1:0-6304 GCA_964453495.1 uncultured Pseudomonas sp.
AATACGTGTCAAAAGCTGCTTGAGAGCTTCCCCTGAACCATAGAATCTCCCACACGGATCACGCCGTCTTTGTAGGAGCGGGCTTGCCCGCGATGAGGCCCTGTAATTCAGGATGGATATTAAGCCTGCCCCGAACACACCAACATCGGCACCACCTGGTCCTCATCCGTCAGCGCCCCATGATGACCAACCCACTTGCTCTGCACCTTCTCCATCTGGCTGCGAATCACCCCGCCCCGCCCCGTGGGTATGACAACCAGATCCCCAATCCGCGCTTCGGCATCGGTTTGCACCCCAGCGCCAAACAACCTGGCACCAATCGCCTCGGCTTTGGACAACACCCAAAAGTCATCACCCAGCCGGTTTTGCCAGCGCTGCCTGACCGCGTTCGCCTGACCCTCGGCGGTGTAGACATGCCTGGCACGAACATCGCCGTATAGCCCGGTTACCCCTTCCTGTAGCGCGGTGTCCTTGTCGAAATCGTGAATGGCTTCCTTGGCCAGCGTGACCATCCCGTGGTCAGCCACGATCATCATCGTTGTTTCCCGTGGCAGCGCTTTGGAAATCGCCAATGCGAGCCGGTCGACAATTTCCAGTTGCCTCACCCAGCGTGCGGACCCGGGGCCATAAAGGTGGCCGCAATAATCAAGGTCGCTGAAATAAGCGAAGCAAAAAGCCGGCGCCTCTTTTTCCAGCGCGCCTGCGATCAAGCTTGGAAAGGCCATACAAGTGTGCGCTGCGATGATCGAGCCCGCTTTATAGATCGCTTGGCTGAATCGGGAACCAGAGAACCTGCCGTCAATGACGCTGGAGATGGCGATTCCCCCCTCATGCGCCCGTTCCCAGGCAGTTTTCTGCTTGATGAACTCACGGGCACCGGGTGCCGCCGTCGCGCGAACGCCAGCGTTGCGAGTGCCGGTCTGCCATATCAGAGGAGCGAATACGGTGTTGGCATCCAGGGCGAAGCTACAGCCCACGATGCCATGGGTTCCGGTGGCATGGCCGCTCGTCAGTGAAGACATGCTGGCAGCAGTTGTCGCCGGAAACCCCACCCGGAAGTTCCGCTTGGCCTGCATCAGTGACGCCAGAAAAGGTGCGCTATCGGCATGGGCCTCGAGCAAATTCCAGCTCAGGCCATCGATCAGTAGCAGGCACGTACTTTGGCTGCGTTCAACGTTGAACGCATTGCGAAACCCGGCTGTGCCCAGCGAGGCGAAAATAGACTCGGACACGTTGGCCAGCCCTGGCCACGGATCATCCGTCAAGCCGAGTGTTTGTGAGAACCGGCTGAGATCATCTGGCATTTTCCCCACCTTAAAACCCTTGCAAGTCGCTAGGTATAGCGCAACCTGTTCGATAAGCGAACAGTATATGCCCTTGGGTTTCGCCATTCGATTGACCGTATTAACCAGTTAGTACATTTTACGCTTACCTACTCCCCGCCCTATCAAAAAACAACAGCGGAGTTTCAAGATGAGTCGTACTGTCCTGGTGCTCAACGGCCCCAACCTCAATATGCTCGGCACCCGCGAGCCTGCCACCTACGGTCACGAAACCCTGGCCGATGTCTCCAGCCTGTGCCGGCAGACCGCCGATGAGCTGGAATTGAACCTCGAGTTTCGCCAGACCAACCACGAAGGCGAACTGATCGACTGGATTCATCAGGCCCGCGCCCGCTGCGCGGCAATCGTGATCAACCCGGCGGCCTGGACCCACACGTCGGTAGCCATTCGCGATGCCCTGGTGGCCAGCGAACTGCCGGTCATCGAAGTGCATATTTCCAACGTGCACGCCCGGGAAAAATTCCGCCACCACAGCTTCGTCTCGCCAATTGCCGTGGCGGTGCTGTGCGGTTTCGGCGTGCAGGGTTATCGCATGGCCTTGCAGCATGTCGGCCATCTGTTGAATGCCAAAGGGTAATGACCATGTCCACACAACCAAGCATTCTCGCCGGCCTGATCGGCGCCGGCATCCAGGCTTCGCGCACCCCTGCCCTGCATGAACACGAAGGCGCTGCGCAAGGCATGAGCTATGTCTACCGACTGATCGACCTGGACCGCCTCAAGCTCGACAGCAGCGCACTGGAAGAATTGCTGACAGCAGCCGAGCGCATGAGCTTCACCGGGCTGAACATCACCTTCCCCTGCAAGCAGGCAATCATCCCGTTGCTCGACGAACTGTCACCGGAGGCACGTGGCATCGGCGCGGTGAACACCGTGGTACTCAAGGACGGCAAGCGCGTCGGCCATAACACCGACTGCCTGGGCTTTGCCGAAGGCTTTCGCCGCGGCCTGGCTGATGTGCCGCGCGCACGTGTAGTACAGATGGGCGCCGGCGGTGCCGGTGCGGCAGTCGCCCATGCGTTGCTCAGTGAAGGTGTGGGCCAGTTGAGCATCTTCGATGTGGATAGCGACCGGGCCCAGGCCTTGGCCGACAACCTCAACCAGCACTTCGAAGGTGGCCGGGCCCGGGTGGGTACCGATCTGGCCAGCGCCATGGAAGCTGCCGACGGCCTGGTCAACACTACGCCCATGGGCATGGTCAAGCTGCCCGGCATGCCGGTGCCCAAAGAGACGTTGCGCCCAGCCCTGTGGGTGGCCGAGATCGTCTACTTCCCGCTGGAAACCGAACTGCTGCGCGAAGCCCGCGCCCTCGGCTGCCGGACCTTGAACGGTGGCACCATGGCAGTCTTCCAGGCGGTCAAGGCATTCGAATTGTTCAGCGGTTGCAGCGCCGATGCCCAGCGTATGATCGGGCATTTCAACAGCTTCGACTGAAACCGCGTTTATGCCTGCAAGTAGCGCAGCACAGAGTCGCAGATCATCTCGCGATGGCGCTGCTTGACCTCTTCATCGACGAAATCGACCTGGAAGATCTCGCCGAAGGTGTGCCGGTTCGATACCCGGTAGAAGCAGAAGGAACTGATCAACAAGTGCACATCCAGCGCCTTGAGCCCCGAGCGGAATACGCCCTGCTCGGCGCCGCGCTGGAGGATCTCGTCCAGGGCATTGAGCACGCTCTTGTTCATCGAGCGGATCGCGGAGGATTGCTTGACGAACTCGCCGTTGTGCATGTTCTCGTTGCAGACGATGCGCACGAAGTCGACGTTGCGGTCGTGGTGATCGAAGGTGAACTCCACCAGCCGGCGCATGCCTTCGCGCGGCTCGAGTTCGGCCAGGTGCAGGTTGCCTTCGGTACGGCGGATATCGCCGTAGAGCTTTTCCAGCACCTCGACGTACAACTGCTCCTTGCTGCCGAAGTAGTAGTAGATCATGCGCTTGGAGGTATGAGTGCGCTCGGCGATCGCGTCCACGCGCGCGCCAGCCAGCCCTTGCTGGACGAATTCGGTGATGGCTGCCTGGAGAATATTCTCGCGGGTTTTTTCCGGATTGTTCTTGCGGCTCTTGCGAGGTGCCACGGCAGGCTCGACGGAGACAGCGGAAGTAGTTGTCATACTGGGCTCACGGCCATCGATAAACAGCGGCAATTATGGGGCCGATGGCGCGGTGAAGGAAGCCTGCGGCAAGCACTGCCGCAGACTCCCCGCCGCTGCCTACAGTTTGGCGTGACGCGCGCCACCGCTGCGGGCCTTGGCCATGGCGGCCAGGCGCACGGCGACGTTGGCCGCGCCGTAGCCCATATAGCCATTGCGCCGCTGCAGCACCTCGAAGAAGAAGCGCTCTTCGAAGGCCTCGGTGTACACGTGAAAGAGCTCGCCGCCCTGGGCATCACGGTCGTACAACACGTTGTAGTAGGCCAGTTCGCTGAGAAACTCATCGTTGAAATCGAAGCGGGCGGCCAGGTCGTCGTAGTAATTCAACGGAATATCCAGTAACGCCAGCCCCGCTTCCTTGGCCTGGCGCACGGCGGCGAAGATGTCGTCGCACTCGAAGGCAATGTGGTGCACACCCGAGCCGCGATAGCTGGACAAGGCATGGGAAATGGCCGTGTTGCGGTTTTCCGAGATGTTCAGCGGCAAGCGGATCGAACTGCAGCGGCTGCGCAAGGCGCGGCTCTTGACCAGGCCGTAAGGGTCCGGCAGCACCACTTCGTCGTCGGCCTTGAAATCCAGCAGGCTCTTGTAAAACAGCACCCAGCTGTCGAGACTGTCGGCCGGCAGAGCCATGGCCATGTGGTCGATACGCTTGAGGCCCACCGGGCTTGGCGGCACCGGCGTCAGGCTGAAGTCGGTGTCATAAATGGTGCGGCCTTCGGCATCCTGGTCGACCAGGTAGATCAGGCTGCCATCGGGTGCGCGCACGGCGGCCAACTCTCGCTCGTTAGGGCCAACCAGGCCACGGTACGGCTGGCCGTGATAGGCCACCGCCCGTTTCAGCGCCTGGGCGCTGTCCTTGACCCGGATTGCCGTTGCGCACAGCGACGGGCCGTGGGCCTCGTAGAAGTTGTGGGCAAAGGAATAGGGTTCGCAGTTGAGGATCAGGTTGATATCGCCCTGGCGCAACAGGCTGACACTCTTGGACCGGTGCTGCCCGGCCTTGGCAAAGCCCAGGCACTCCAGCCAGGTGCCGAGCTTGGCCCCCAAGGCTTCGTCTACAGCGAACTCAAGGAACTCGATACCGTCGTAACTGCTGGCCTTGGGCGGCGCGAACAGGTTATCGAGCGACGCCGCCGGTTGTGCCTGGGTCTCCAGCAATTGCCGGGTTTTCTCTTCCAGGTACAAGAGCGAACGCAGGCCATCGGCCGCATTGGCCCGAGGCGGTGCGGCGCGAAAGCCGTCGTTGAAGATCTCCAGCGACAAGGGCCCGGTGTAGCCGGTCTGGATGATCGGTGCCAGAAAGCCTGGCAGGTCAAATTCGCCCTGGCCCGGGAAGCAGCGGAAATGCCGGCTCCACTCCAGTACGTCCATGGCCAGGATCGGTGCATCGGCCATCTGCACGAAGAAGATCTTGTTGCCGGGGATGTCGCGGATCGCACTCGGGTCGCCCTTGAGCGACAGGGTGTGGAAACTGTCCAGGATCATCCCAAGGTTGGGGTGATCGGCTTGGCGCACGATATCCCAGACCTGCTGGTAGGTATTGACGTGGCGCCCCCAGGCCAGGGCTTCGTAGCCGATGCGCAGGCCACGCTTGCCCGCGTGTTCGGCCAGCAAGTGAAGGTCCTCGACCAGCAGCTGCTGCTCGCCCAGCGAGTCTGCCGAAGCGTTGCTGCACACCAGCACCAGGTCCGTACCCAACTCTTGCATCAGGTCGAATTTACGCTCGGCACGCTCAAGATTTCGCGACAAGCGGTCACGCGGGCAGCCTTCGAAGTCACGAAACGGCTGGAACAACGTGATCGCAATGCCGAGGTCGGCACAGCGCTGGCGAATCTCGCGCGGGCTGCCGTCGTAGTAGAGAAGGTCGTTCTCGAAGATCTCGACCCCGTCAAAACCGCCGGCGGCTATGGCTTCGAGCTTTTCCGGCAGGGTGCCGCTCAAGGAAACGGTGGCAATCGAACGCTGCATTTTATGACTCCAATAGGCGTAGGCGCGGCCCAGGTAGGAGAATTATTGGTGGGACAATGTTATACCTCAATCAAATTGTACGAACCAGTTAGTTTTGTGTGCGATTATCGACCAGAATGCGGTTCAGCGAATTGACGCTTTTTCGCTCAATGCCCAACATCTCTACCCATAGGGCACACATTCAAGCGGCCACAAGCCCCGTGAAAAATGCCAGGACCGAACAGCTGTACCCAGCGTCACCAAACCCATAAGCATAAAAATTCGGGTAAACGCTCATGCTTACAAACACTGCTTCCCCCCACTGCTCCCTCCTCTTGCATTCGCCTGCCATGCGAACGCATTTCGCCCCACGACGCCTGGAAGGCTGACCGGTTTGCACCGCTCAAGGATGGGTTCACATCGCCTTTGCGATATGCCCCAAAAGCGATGATTCCCGGTCAGCAAGTCACCCAAAGCACTGTCTGAACCACCCCAAGCCGCTTGCACGATGCAGCGCGGCCAGGCAGTTCCTGCACCCGGAAAAACGTGCAGCAAGGGTTGACCCAAGACCAGTCGAAGTCTGATAGCTGGATGGGTTCCAGCATCATCAAACGGATGGCCATAATAAAATGATCCATACTCAAAGCTCCTCCCAGGCGCAGACCATGGTTACCCCACAAGCCGGTATCGGTGACAAGATCCGTGGTGCCATGGCGGTTGGCAAAACCCGCTGGGCCATGCTCGCCCTGGTGTTCTTCGCCACCACCCTGAACTACATCGACCGCGCCGCCCTTGGTGTGATGCAACCGATCCTGGCCAAGGAAATGAGCTGGACGGCGATGGACTACGCCAACATCAACT
>CAYVPI010000227.1:0-6220 GCA_964453495.1 uncultured Pseudomonas sp.
ACATCAAGGCAAACGTGACCAAGCCGGTTGTTTCCTACATCGCTGGTGTGACTGCTCCTCCGGGCAAGCGCATGGGCCATGCTGGCGCAATCATCTCTGGCGGCAAAGGCACTGCAGACGAGAAATTCGCTGCTCTGCAAGACGCAGGCGTTAAAACCGTGCGTTCGCTGGCAGACATCGGCAAGGCCCTGGCCGAGCTGACTGGCTGGGAAGTGAAGAAGTAAGCTTCGGCTGACTTTTTAGCTCCAGCTGCAAAGGCCACCTTCGGGTGGCCTTTGTGCTTTGTGGTGCCTGTGACGGCCTCATCGCGGGCAAGCCCGCTCCTACAGGATTTCAGTGCTCCCTGTAGGAGCGGGCTTGCCCGCGATGAGGCCCGTACAAGCGACACAACATGCATAAATGCGACACAAAAGTGTCGTGCATCGGATACTCTGCCCCGCAACAGTGCGTTTTACCCCCGAATTCGCTACCCTTGCGCGCTTATTTTTGTGCCCCGCACCCCAAAAGGGAGCTGCACGCAAAACGGGCCTTTCCCATCCGGATTGGCAGCATTTCCCTCACCCATAGGGAAGTCCCCCTCTAAATTCCGATTCAGTAGTGTGGTATTTCCTTAATGAAAGTGTTGAAAGGCCAGGACATCCTGGCGCTTGGTTTTATGACGTTTGCCCTGTTCGTCGGGGCCGGCAACATCATCTTCCCTCCCATCGTCGGTTTGCAGTCCGGGCCTCATGTCTGGATGGCGGCGCTGGGGTTTCTGCTCACCGCAGTCGGCCTGCCGGTCATCACCGTGGTCGCCCTGGCCAAGGTCGGTGGCGGCATGGACGCGTTGAGCAGCCCGATCGGCAAAGTCGCCGGCGGCTTGCTGGCCGCCGCCTGCTACCTGGCGGTTGGCCCGCTGTTCGCCACCCCGCGTACCGCCACCGTGTCCTTTGAAGTCGGCCTGGCGCCGCTGACCGGCGAGAGCCCGCTGGCACTGTTCCTGTACAGTTCGGTTTACTTTCTGGTGGTGTTCTTCATTTCGCTGTACCCCGGCCGCCTGCTCGACACCGTGGGCCGCTTCCTGGCGCCGCTGAAGATCATCGCCCTGGCCGTACTGGGAATTGCCGCATTTGCCTTGCCGGCAGGTGACATCGGTACCGCCACGCCCGAATACGTGGCCGCGCCGTTCTCCCAGGGATTCATCAATGGTTACCTGACCATGGATACCCTGGGTGCGCTGGTGTTCGGTATCGTTATCGTCAACGCCATTCGTTCCCGGGGCGTCGAATCGCCGCGCCTGATCACTCGTTACGCGATCATCGCCGGGCTGATTGCCGGTGTGGGCCTGGCCCTGGTGTATGTTAGCCTGTTCCGCCTGGGTTCGGGCAGCCATGAAGTCGCCGCCGGTGCCACCAATGGCGCTGCCGTGCTGCATGCCTATGTCCAGCACACCTTTGGTTCCCTCGGCAGTGGCTTTCTCGCCGTGTTGATCGCCTTGGCGTGCCTGGTGACCGCGGTTGGCCTGACCTGCGCTTGCGCCGAGTATTTCAGCCAGGTGCTGCCACTGTCCTACAAGACGCTGGTGATCATCCTGGCGGCGTTTTCGCTGTTGGTGTCGAACCTGGGCCTGACCAAGCTGATCCAGTTCTCCATTCCGGTGCTGACGGCGATTTATCCGCCATGCATCGCCCTGGTGGCGCTGAGCTTCTGCAAGGACTTCTGGCATGAGCAAGGCCGCATCGTTGGCCCGGTGATGCTGGTGTCGTTCCTGTTCGGCATGATCGACGCCCTCAAGGGTGCAGGCCTTGCCGAGTGGATGCCGGCGCAGCTGGCTCACCTGCCATTGAGCGAGCAAGGCCTGGCCTGGCTCGTGCCTTCGGTGATGACGTTGTTCGTGGCGGTGGTCGTTGACCGTCTGTTGGGCAAGCGCAGCGAAGCGCTGGCCTGATAGCCCGGTTGCAGTGATGCAGGTGCCTGCCACAAGCCGGTAGCCTGCAATGGAAATGCCCCGTATCAATCGATATGGGGCTTTTTTGGTTGCTGGCCTGGCAAGCAACCCTCACCCCAACCCTCTCCCCTATGGGGAGAGGGTTGGGGTGAGGGTAAATGATGCCAAGCATTTTTTGTGGTAGACGCAAGTGCCTTTTTCCCTATGCTAACGTCGAAGCAGTGCGCTTGAGCCTCTTTGCCCGTATCACTTCCAGGAAAATGCATGTCGTTCGTTCAAAACAATCTGCTCCACCTTGTTGCAGCGCTGTGGTTCATTGTTTGTTGGGGGGGCTATACCCGTTATGCCACCTGGAAGGGCCGCGACACCGCGTGCCTGGCCAGCGTATTGCATTTGTACCGTGAAGACTGGATGCGCCGCATGCTGCTGCGCGACAACCGCATCGCCGACGCCAGTGTTATCGGTAACCTTGAGCGCAATGCATCATTCTTCGCCTCCAGCACCCTGATTATCCTGGCCGGTATTCTCACCGTGCTGGGCGCATCGGACCGCGCCTTGTCGCTTCTGGCCGACCTGCCACTGGTGCAGCAGGCCTCCCAGGGCATGTCGGAAATGAAGTTGCTGTGCCTGGCGATGGTGTTCGTCTATGCCTTCTTCACCTTCAGCTGGTGCATGCGCCAGTACAACTTCGCGGCCGTGTTGGTCGGTTCTGCGCCCATGGTCGGTGAGCGTCACGTCAGCGAACTGGAGCGCAAGGCCTTTGCTTCGCGTGCAGCGCGGGTGATTTCCATGGCGGCCAACCAGTTCAACTTTGGCCTGCGTTCGTATTACTTCGGCATGACCATGCTTGCCTGGTTCGTCAGCCCCTGGCTGTTCATGTTGATGAGCACGGCGGTGGTATTGGTGTTGTATCGCCGGGAATTTCATTCCGACGTACTGGAAGTGATGGTCTATACCCCAACTGAAGCGCCGGTACCGGAAGTGAGCCGGGAGATCGCCAATTGAATGTGTTCAATAGTGCAATGGGTTGTTAATCGCAGCGCCTGCGAGTTGCACTTTTTGCTGGACAAAATAAAGCCCGACGGTGTCGGGCTTTATTTTGAGTGAAGCCTGCGCCTGCAATATTACTGGGCAGGTTTTGGCGCCGTTTCCGGGGCCGGGGCAGGGGTGGCTGCCTCTTCAGCGCGCTTTTGTTGCGCTTGCGCCTCAGCTTTGGCAGCTTCGGCGTTTTCTTTAGCGGCGTCGTTCATCTTATCCTGAGCCTCGCCCATTTTTTCCTGGGCTTGCTCGGCATGTTTCTGGGCATCCTGGGCCTTGTCTTCGCTGGCTTTATCGCAAGCGGCAAGGCCCAGGGTCGCTGCCAACATCAGGGTATAAGCTAAAGTTTTACGCATGGGGTGTCTCTCCTTGATAAAGGGTATCTACGTGCCTTTCGAGCGTTGTACTTCGAAATAAGTTCCTTGCGCACTCAATATATATAAGTCTTGGATCCATATCGACTTTTCTTGCGAAATCTGCTTTTGCCCAAGACAAGACAAAGAGCCTATTGAATGAATGATTTAGCGTTGCTGGCACGAGCCGAACGATTTCTGTCGGTATTGCGTCATTGTCAGAAGTTGGGCATGCGTGTACACCACGCCGATGCCGACGGCATGACCCTGCAGCTACCCTATTCACCGCAGATCGTCGGCAACCCGGAAAATGGCACGGTTCACGGTGGGGTCTTGACCACTTTGATGGATACCACCTGTGGCATGGCCACGCTCTGTGTGCTTCCAGAGTTCGAAGTCTGCCCAACCCTGGACCTACGTATCGATTACATGCGCGTTGGGGAGCCGGACAAGGATATTTTCGGTTTTGCCCAATGTTACCGGGTAACCCGGGATGTGATTTTTACCCGCGGCTTTGCCTACCAGGACGACCCGGATCAGCCAATCGCCCAGGTGGTCGGCACCTTCATGCGCTTGGGCAAGAGCATAAAGGTCGGCGTTGGCGCGCCTCTGGCAACGCTGGGAGGCCGGTGATGAAAGGCCAGGATCTACGCAACGCGTTGGACCACGCCCATGCCCATGGCGACTATGCGCCGCTGCTGGCGCTGATTCCTTATGCTGGCTTGATCGGCATCGAGTGCACCCGCCAGGGCGACGAACTGCTGTTTCGCCTGCCGGCAAGTCCCGACAACGTCGGCAACCCGATTCTCCCGGCCATTCACGGCGGTGTCATTGCCGGCTTCATGGAGTTGGCGGCGGCTTTGCACGTGCTGATTTTCACCAACAGCGGTACGGTGCCCAAAATCATCGATTTCTCCATTGATTACCTGCGTGCCGGGCATGTTCGCGACACCTATGCGCGTTGCCAGCTATGGCGCCAGGGCCGTCGTGTGACCAATGTGGCAATCACCGCCTGGCAGGGCGTGGAAGCCGAACCGATTGCCACTGCACGCGCGCATTTCAAAATCGATGAAACACTGGGCACTTGAAATCGCCTCGCCTGCCCCCATCTCGATGTCATCCCGCCGCACACGGTGCAGGTGCAGGGCCGGTTGGCCCCTCTGTCGTGCGGCTTCTGCCATCTGATTGGAGTTTGAACGACCATGAGTGTGGAGACTCAAAAAGAAACACTAGGCTTCCAGACCGAGGTGAAGCAGCTGCTGCACCTCATGATCCATTCGCTGTACTCGAACAAGGAAATTTTCCTTCGCGAATTGATCTCCAACGCATCGGACGCGGTCGACAAGCTCCGCTTCGAAGCCCTGGCCAAGCCTGAGTTGCTCGAAGGCGGCGCCGAACTGAAAATCCGCGTCAGCTTCGACAAGGAAGCCAACACCGTCACCCTCGAAGACAACGGCATCGGCATGAGCCGCGAGGACGTGATCACCCACCTGGGCACCATCGCCAAGTCCGGCACTGCCGACTTCATGAAGCACCTGAGCGGCGACCAGAAGAAAGATTCGCACCTGATCGGCCAGTTCGGCGTGGGCTTCTACTCGGCCTTCATCGTTGCCGACAAGGTCGACGTATTCAGCCGCCGCGCCGGCCTGCCAGCTGCCGAAGGCGTGCACTGGTCGTCCAAGGGCGAGGGTGAGTTCGACGTCGCCACCATCGACAAGGCCGACCGCGGCACCCGTATCGTCCTGCACCTGAAAAAGGGCGAAGACGAATTTGCCGATGGCTGGCGCCTGCGTAACATCGTCAAGAAATACTCCGACCATATCGCTTTGCCGATCGAGCTGCCCAAAGAGCAGTCCGCTGCCGAAGGTGAAGCTCTTGATGACAAGGCGGGGCCAGCGCAGGAATGGGAAACCGTCAACCGCGCCAGCGCCCTGTGGACTCGCCCTCGTACCGAGATCAAGGACGAGGAGTACCAGGAGTTCTACAAGCATATCGGTCACGATTTCGAAAACCCGCTGAGCTGGAGCCACAACAAGGTCGAAGGCAAGCTGGAATACAACTCGCTGCTCTACGTACCGGCCCGTGCACCGTTCGACCTGTACCAGCGTGAAGCACCGCGCGGCCTGAAGTTGTACGTGCAGCGCGTGTTCGTGATGGACCAGGCTGAGTCGTTCCTGCCGCTGTACCTGCGCTTCATCAAGGGTGTGGTCGATTCCAACGACCTGTCGCTGAACGTTTCGCGGGAAATCCTGCAGAAAGACCCGATCATCGACTCCATGAAGTCGGCCCTGACCAAGCGCGTTCTGGACATGCTCGAGAAGCTGGCCAAGAACGAGCCTGAGCAGTACAAGGGCTTCTGGAAGAACTTTGGCCAGGTCATGAAAGAAGGCCCGGCCGAAGACTTCGCCAACAAGGAAAAAATCGCCGGCCTGCTGCGTTTCGCTTCCACCAACGACGACAGTGGCGAGCAGAGCGTTGCCCTGGCCGATTACCTGGCCCGTGCCAAGGAAGGTCAGGACAAGATCTACTTCCTCACCGGTGAATCCTACGCGCAGGTCAAGAACAGCCCGCACCTGGAAGTCTTCCGCAAGAAAGGCATCGAAGTGCTGCTGCTGACTGACCGTATCGACGAGTGGCTGATGAGCTACCTGAGCGACTTCGATGGCAAGGGCTTCGTCGACGTGGCACGCGGTGACCTGGACCTGGGCAAGTTGGACTCCGAAGAGGACAAGAAAGCCCAGGAAGAAGTCGCCAAGGATAAGGAAGGCCTGGTCGAACGCCTGAAAACCGTCCTGGGTGACTCGGTCAGCGAAGTGCGTGTGTCCCATCGCCTGACCGACTCGCCGGCGATCCTGGCCATCGGCGAGCAGGACCTGGGCCTGCAGATGCGCCAGATCCTCGA
>CAYVPI010000228.1:0-6218 GCA_964453495.1 uncultured Pseudomonas sp.
CCCCAACGCCCGACTGGGCTGAAGCGCCCGCCACTTTAGCAATGGTTATCGGTCCGCTCAAGTTTTTTACCGAGAGCTCGCCGAAGAGCATTTTCTTCAACGAGTCGAGGGTCAGGACACTCATGGTCCAGGTACGCTCGAAGCCTTCGCCGATGGCGGCCACAGGCCCGTAACTCACTTCGCGAAGCATGTTCGCTGGCCAATCGACAGCCTTGACCCCTGCCCCCAGGTAACCGCTGGCCGCCTTGCCGTCGCCGCGACTGGCCAGGGTAACAGCCACTTCGATCGGCGCACCATCGCGCTCAACCTTGAACACGACCTTGCTACCAGGGTGGGCACGAACTCTATCGACCACCTGTTGCCAGTCGCTCAGTGCCATACCGTCGAGGCTCAACAGGTGGTCACCGGTCTTGAGCCCGGCCGCCACAGCCGGACCTTTCGGATCCAGTTCTGCAAGCACCGGCGCCAGCGCCGGACGCCATGGGCGAATACCCAGCGAGCGGATCGGGTCCGGCTCGTCGGCGCCCTTGAGCCAGTTGTCCAGGGTCAACTCACGCGCTACATCGGCACTTGAACCCTCATCCCGCACGGTGATTTGCAGCGAACCGCTCTCGCCGAGACGACGTACCAACTGCAGGTTGACCTGCGACCAGCCGCTGGTGGCCTCGCCATCTACTGAAACAATTTCCTGTCCGGCAGCGAGCCCGGCAACCGCAGCCAGGCTGCCGCTTTCGACCTCACCGATGACCGGACGCACCTGCTGGCTGCCCAGCATGGCCAGCACCCAGAAAAACACCAGTGCCAGCAGGAAGTTGGCGATAGGCCCGGCCGCCACGATAGCAATACGCTGGCGCACCGACTTGCGGTTGAACGACTGTTCGACCAGATGGGCAGGCACTTCGCCTTCGCGCTCGTCGAGCATTTTGACGTAGCCACCCAACGGGATGGCCGCCACGACGAACTCGGTGCCCTGGCGGTCGTGCCAACGCAACAACGGCATGCCGAAGCCCACGGAAAAACGCAGGACCTTGACGCCACAACGGCGCGCGACCCAGAAGTGACCGAATTCGTGAAAGGTGACCAGCACACCCAATGCCACCAGGGTGCCGATAATCATGTAGAGCGCACTCATGTCTTTCTCCGAATAACTTCTAACGGCGCCAGGCGGCCCGCGCGGGTGCGGGTGCGGGGGCCACTAGCGGCCGTGTCGATTCAACCACTGGCCGGCCAGTTGCCGCGCCTTCGTATCGGCCGCAAATACCGCATCGAGCGAGTCGACTGCGACCACCGGTTCAAGGTTGAGCACTTCTTCGATAATACTCGGGATCTCCGGGTAGCGGATGCGCCGCTCAAGAAAAGCTTCCACGGCGACTTCATTGGCGGCGTTGAGCATTGCCGGCGCACTGTTGCCCGCCTCGGCTGCCTGCCGCGCCAGGCGCAGGCAAGGGAAACGCTGCTCGTCCGGCGCCTGGAAGTCCAGCCTGGCAATGGCAAACAAGTCCAGAGGCTCCACGCCGGAATCAATACGCTCGGGCCAGGACAGGGCATGGGCAATCGGCGTACGCATGTCGGGGTTGCCCAATTGCGCCAACACCGAGCCGTCCACATAATCCACCAGCGAATGAATCACGCTTTGCGGGTGCACCACCACTTCGATCTGGGACGGCCGCGCATCGAACAACCAGCAGGCCTCGATCAGCTCGAGCCCCTTGTTCATCATGCTTGCCGAATCAACCGAAATCTTGCGCCCCATGGACCAGTTCGGGTGCGCGCAAGCCTGCTCCGGCGACACATCGACCAACTCGGCCAGCGGCGTCTCGCGAAACGGCCCACCCGAGGCGGTCAACAGAATACGGCGCACGCCCACAGCTCCCAGGCCGCGGGAAAAATCGCCGGGCAAGCACTGGAAAATGGCGTTGTGTTCGCTATCGATGGGCAGCAACAGTGCACCGCTACGACGAACGGCCTGCATGAACAGGGCGCCGGACATCACCAACGCTTCCTTGTTCGCCAGCAGGATCTTCTTGCCGGCTTCAACGGCCGCCAGGGTCGGACGCAAGCCTGCAGCACCAACGATCGCGGCCATCACCGCATCGACCTCAGGTGCGGCAGCGACCTGGCACAAGCCCTCTTCGCCCACCAGCACCTGGGTGGCGACGCCAGCGGCACGTAACTGCGCCTGCAAATCGCTCGCCGCCGCAGCGTGGGGCACCACAGCATAGGCTGGGGCATGGCGCACACACAGGGCCAGCAATTCGGCCAGGCGCGAGTAACCGCTCAAGGCAAAGGCCTGGTAACGATCCGGATGGCGAGCAATGACGTCCAGGGTGCTCAGGCCGATGGAGCCCGTAGCACCGAGTACGGTGATCCGTTGCGGCCGACTCACATCGCCCCCCAGTTCGCAGCCCAGAGCAGCACGGCAAATACAGGGATGGCAGCGGTCAGGCTATCGATGCGGTCAAGCACCCCGCCGTGGCCCGGCAACAGGTTGCTGCTGTCCTTGATACCCGAGCGCCGCTTGAACATGCTTTCGGTCAAGTCCCCCACTACCGACGCCAGTACCACGACTGCAGCGCCAAACAAGCCCTTGAGCAGTTCGGCAGCCAGCCAGTCGCGCTGTACCGCCACGACGGCAGTGATAACCAGGCTCAACGCCAGCCCGCCATACAGGCCTTCCCAACTCTTGCCAGGACTGACCTGCGGGGCCAGCTTGCGCTTGCCAAAGGCCTTGCCGGAAAAATAGGCACCGATATCGGCCCCCCAAACCAGCACCATTACCGCCATGATCAACCAGTTGCCCAGCGGCCACTGTTTGAGCAGGACCAGGCCCTGCCAGGCGGGCAACAGGATCAGGAAACCGATCAGCAGCTTGCAAGCGGCGCTCGACCACTTCTCGCTACTGTTTGGGTAGCTCATGACCAGATAGGTCGCCAACAGCCACCACAGCACTGACGCCCCCAACACCCAGGGCGCCAATTCAGGCAAGAGATAGAGCAAAAACAGCGACACACCGATGACGGCGGCATAGCCGACGCGAAACCCTTGGGTCTCGAAGCCGGCCAGCCGCGCCCACTCCCAGGCTCCGAGGGTCACCACCAAGCCGATGAACAGGGCAAAGCCTGCGCCTTCCAGAAGGAAGAAACCGCCCAGGGCGATCGGCAGTAGAATCAACGCGGTGATGATTCGTTGTTTAAGCATTAAACACGAGCTCCGGATTCGACCTGTTCGCTCGTTTTACCGAAACGACGCTGACGCGATGCAAAATCGGCCAGCGCCTTGCGCATGGCATCCTGCTTGAAGTCAGGCCAGTACAGATCACTGAAATAGAGCTCGGCATAAGCCAGCTGCCACAACAGGAAGTTACTGATACGGTGCTCGCCACCGGTACGGATGCACAAATCCGGCAGCGGCAAATCGCCAGTAGCCAGGCAAGTCTGCAGCAGTTCCGGCGTGATGTCGTCTGGGCGCAAGTGCCCGGCCTGCACTTCACGGGCGAGCCGCTGCGCAGCCTGGGCAATGTCCCACTGACCGCCGTAATTGGCGGCAATCTGCAGGATAAAGCGGTTGTTGCCAGTGGTCAGCGCTTCAGCTTCGCGCATCGCTGCCTGCAATTCCGGATGAAAACGCGAGCGATCACCGATGATCCGCAGGCTGATGTTGTTCTCGTTCAAGCGCTTGGCTTCACGCCGCAGCGCCGAGAAAAACAACTCCATCAAGGCCCCGACCTCATCGACCGGACGCTGCCAATTCTCGCTGGAGAACGCGAACAGCGTCAGCACCTCGACGCCGGCGTTGGCACATACCTCGATGACCGCGCGTACTGCATCCACACCCGCCTTATGCCCAGCAACGCCAGGCAGCAGGCGCTTCTTCGCCCAGCGATTATTCCCGTCCATGATGATCGCGACGTGGCGAGGTACCGCATTCGGTACAGCCTGCTTAGTCTTTTCCATGAAAGCGCCTTAACCCTTATACAGCCATCAAGTCCACTTCTTTCTGCTTCACTGCGACCTCGATTTCGGCCACGAACTTGTCGGTCAGTTTTTGAATGTCATCTGCTGCGCGACGCTCATCGTCTTCGCTGATTTCTTTCTCTTTGACCAGATCCTTGAACTGGCTCAGCGCATCACGACGGATGTTACGCACGGCGACGCGCGCATCTTCAGCCGCTTCACGCGCCTGCTTGGTGAAGCCCTTGCGGGTTTCTTCGGTCAGGGCCGGCATGGTGATCAGCAGCAGCTCACCCAGGTTGGTCGGGTTCAGGTTCAGGCCGGCGCTCTGGATTGCCTTGTCGACAGCTCCCAACATGTTACGCTCGAACGCCACGACCTGCAGGGTACGTGCGTCTTTGACAGTAATGTTGGCCACCTGCTTGATCGGCGTGTCGGAACCGTAATACGGCACCATCACACCCTCGAGAATACTCGGGTGAGCCTGGCCGGTACGAATACGGCCAAATGCGTGCGCCAGGGATTCCAGCGACTTCTTCATGCGCTCTTGAGCGTCTTTCTTGATTTCGTTAATCATTCTTCGCCTTCCTCGATCAGAGTTCCTTCAGCGCCGCCCACTACAATATTCAGCAGAGCGCCAGGCTTATTCATGTTAAACACCCGCAACGGCATCTTGTGATCGCGGCACAGGCAGATAGCGGTCAGGTCCATCACGCCGAGTTTGCGATCGAGTACTTCATCGTACGTCAGACGGTCGAATTTCTCAGCATGCGGATCCTTGAATGGATCGGCAGTGTACACACCATCGACCTTGGTCGCTTTAAGGACCACGTCGGCATCGATCTCGATGGCGCGCAGGCAAGCTGCCGAGTCGGTGGTAAAGAACGGGTTACCGGTACCGGCGGCGAAAATCACCACATCGCCGGAGTTGAGATGGCGTACACCCTTGCGGCGGTCATAGTGGTCGGTAACGCCGACCATTGAAATCGCCGACATGACGATAGCCGGGATATTGGAACGCTCCAGCGCGTCGCGCATGGCCAAGGCGTTCATTACGGTCGCCAGCATACCCATATGGTCACCAGTGACGCGATCCATGCCTGCGGCGCTCAGGGCCGCACCTCGGAACAGGTTGCCGCCACCGATGACCAGCCCTACCTGGACACCGATACCGACCAATTGACCGACTTCCAGTGCCATGCGATCCAGCACTTTCGGGTCGATCCCGAACTCTTCCGAGCCCATCAGGGCTTCGCCGCTAAGTTTGAGCAAAATGCGTTTATAGCGAGGTTGACGACCACTAACCTGCTGAGCCATTGCGAGTTCTCTCCTGCGGCGTTTTAAAAAAAATCTGAGCCGGCTGTTTTACAGCCTGGGCTAACTGTAGCGTGGCGCAGCGACTGCGCCCTGGGGCACTGGCCTCGTAAGCCGTAGCCCCCTGCCCTTTGACAAAGAGGCTGCGCGCGTGAGCGGGCAGCCTCTTCGGGGCGACGAATATGAATCCGTCTTATTGCTTGGCAGCAGCCAGCTGAGCAGCAACTTCTTCAGCGAAGTTGTCGACTGGCTTCTCGATGCCTTCGCCTACCTTGAAGTAAGTGAAGGAAACGATTTCAGCGCCGGCTTTCTTGGCCAGGGCACCTACGGTGACTTCCGGGTTCATCACGAAAGCTTGCTCAACCAGGCTGGCTTCGGCCAGGAACTTGGTGATACGGCCGGCAATCATCTTCTCGACGATTTCAGCTGGCTTGCCTTTCATCTTGTCTTCGTTCAGGGTCAGGAAAACGCCCTTCTCGCGCTCGATGGCTTCTGGCGAAACCTGCGATGGCAGCAGGAACTCAGGGTTGCTTGCCGCCACGTGCATGGCGATCTCTTTGGCCAGCTGAACATCGCCGCCCTTGAGAACAACAGCAACACCGATCTTGTTACCGTGCAGGTAAGTACCGACCACGTCACCTTCAACGCGAACCAGGCGACGGATGTTGACGTTTTCGCCAACTTTGGCCACCAGGGCTTCACGAGCCGATTCCTGAGCGGCGATCAGCGGAGCTGCGTCGGTCAGTTTTTCGTCGAAGGCTTTTTCTACGCTGGCAGCAACGAAGTTCTTGAAGTCGTCTTGCAGGGCCAGGAAGTCGGTCTGCGAGTTCACTTCCAGCAGTACGGCGGACTTGTCGTCGGCCTTGATGGCGATTGCGCCTTCAGCGGCAACGTTGCCCGCTTTCTTGGCAGCCTTGATGGCGCCCGAAGCACGCATGTCATCAATGGCTTTTT
>CAYVPI010000229.1:0-6178 GCA_964453495.1 uncultured Pseudomonas sp.
TCAGCGAGAAGCTGGACTACACGCCCGGCGTGTTTACCGTTGAACGCCATGTCCGTGGCAAGTGGGTATGCGATGACTGCGAAACGCTGATCCAGGCACCCGTTCCGGCACAGGTCATCGACACGGGTATCCCGACCGCCGGGCTGTTGGCCCACGTCATGATCGCGAAGTTTGCCGACCATCTGCCTCTTTACCGTCAGGAATCGATTTTCGGTAGAGCGGGCCTGGCGATTCCACGTTCAACTTTGGCTCAATGGGTTGGCGTGACTGGCGTGCAATTGCAGCCTTTGGTCGATGCGTTGCGCGACGTAGTGCTCGGGCAGCAGGTCATTCATGCCGATGAAACGCCGGTGCAGATGCTCGCTCCGGGTTCGAAGAAAACCCACCGCTCTTATGTCTGGGCCTACGCCACCAGCCAATTCTGCGAAACGGCAGCGGTTGTTTACGACTTCAGCCCCAGCCGCGCCGGTGAGCATGCTCGCAACTTCCTGCAAGACTGGAGGGGCAAGCTGGTGTGTGATGATTTTGGCGGTTACAAGGCCAGCTTCGAACTCGGCGTGACCGAGATCGGCTGCATGGCCCATGCGCGGCGCAAGTTCTTCGAACTACACGCCACCAATAAGAGCATGCTCGCCGAGCAGGCCCTGCGCTATATCCAGTTGCTTTACGAAATCGAGAGTGAAGTGCGCGACCTGGAGCCGGATTTACGGCGCCGAATACGGCAAGAAAAAGCCGTCCCGGTGATGGATATGCTGCATGCCTGGATGCTCGCCCAGCGCGATCTCGTGCCTGAAGGCTCAGCCATCAGCAGAGCACTGGATTACAGCCTGAAACGCTGGGCAGCGCTGTCACGCTACCTCGATGACGGGGCCGTACCCTTTGACAACAATTGGGCTGAGAACCAGATAAGGCCGTGGGCTCTGAAAGATGTACTCACGCGTCTGCCAACGCAACGGGCGAGTGAGTTCGAGCAATTGCTGCCGCATAACTGGCAACCGGTCTAGTTACGCAAGGCGTGATGCCCGGACGCATACAAAAAAAGCAATCAAATATTTTGATGTTTTTGGGTTTGTAAAGTTCCCATATGGCAACAGACCCGGCGTACCAGCCAGCGATCCGGAGTCGGGCGCATAGCCTGAACAGAAGATCCTCCCCTTAGCTCGCCATGTGCGGGGATTTTTTTGGATCGACAACCATTGCCCGTTCGTAGCGGGCATTTGAATTTCCGAGTTCTCACTTCCCTGCCTGCCTCTTTGCTGTGAGGCGGATGGCATCGCATAGGGCGCCTATCACTCCGCCGAGATTCTTGAGGCGTGCATGAGAACACTGTCTATGTCTGAGACCGGCCTCCCTCACTGCCGCTGGCGGAATCGCTCGATGGTTCGCGTGGGTAAGCATTGGTGAGGGCAAGGCGCGAGAGCTCGCGCGAGCCGGCGCTGCTTGGGTCGATTGTACTATTGGAGATATGAGGGATGCGGCATAGTGGGTCAACAATACTTTGCGTTCATTCCTTCGCTTGCGGCAGCCTTGCCGAGGTGGTTAAAGACATGCTGCGCACCTGGCACCAAACCAATTGCACATCTACTCTCAGCAGGTGAGCTTTCACTTCCCTCCGAAGTACTCCCTTGCCTTTCTCGAGGGCTAGATCCATGCGCTTGATGAGTGCGATACGCAGTCTTGCTGGGTGTGCCTTACTGATGCACGCACCTACTCTACTTGCGCAGCCCCCAGACTGCGACTGTAGCCAAATCATAGGTAGCTGCGCCGCTACCTATAAATTGCTCAACGTCTACAACGACCCGCAAAACATCAACTCAAAAGCCGAACTGCAGATCACCAGCAGTGTGGCGGCGTGCTCCAAGGTCGAGTACTTCATCAACAATACCCCTTACCAAACCATATTGGCCAATACCAACCAAGCCTATGAGAGCGTTTTCGGCACTACTGCCATTACAAGCAAGACAGTTCAGATACAGGCTTGTAAAGTTTGCGCAAGCACCGATCGCAAAGCCGATGCTCCAGTTAACTCACCGGGTGCAAGCAGCGCCGAACAGCTGTTTAGCGATGCTTTGGGCAATTCGAACTTCGATGCTGCAAGCTACAACCAAACACTGCAGAACAAGGCAGGCAGCGACAGCCTTTTACCGGCCATCGGCGTCGCCATCGAAGCGGCAAGCGCGGTGCAGCAACTCCAACAGGGTAGTGCCCCGGCGGCGGCTGCGTCGGGATACCAAGTGGGCGGCAGCGTTTATGAAAATCGTGGCGGATTGATAGACACCAGCGCCCAGGCCAAGGCAGATGCGGCCAAAGCTGCCGAACGTGACCGTAACACAACCAAACCAGCATCCTGCGCCACCTGCGGTGGTGTGCGCTAAACTTGCGAGGGCAGTGCGAATGCCACAACGTCGAAGTATAGGTTTCTGGCCAATCCTGGCCATTGCCGCTTTTGCTCTTAGCGGTTGCGCGACCCCCGTCCCTAAACAAAGCGCGATAGACACTGGTGTATTTGTTACCAGCCCAGCCAAATCGCCGGACAACACTGTCGTCGGCGGTGCCAGCAAGCGCGTAGCTGTAATCCTCAACGACAATACCAAAAACAACACGGAGTACTTGAAATCCCGCGCCAGCCAAGCCAACGAGCGTGTCGCTGTGATGAGTGACGACCAGCGCCGCGCCGAAGAGATGGCCGCCGACCCCAACTTCGCGATCAGTTGGATAGCCAAATCTTTGAAAAAACAATTTGGCCAAGTGAGCTTGATCAGTGATTTGGCCAAGTTTAACGCTGGTAGCTTTGATTATCTGGCAATTGTTGACACTTATTATGTACCTATCGACTGGCATTGGAGCACCCCCACCGTCGATGCAAAATTCGAAATCGCTTTTTACGATCGCCAAGGCCGTTTCGTAACCAAAGCTACCGGCCAGCGCGCAGAACAGATTTCCACCTACAACTTTGACAGTGCCGCGCAGATGCGCCTCAACCAGCACATGGTCAGAGTCAGAGCTCTAGAGCAAATGGACTCCAGCTTGCAGCACATCGTGGTCGGTACATCGCAAGCGCCGGCCGAAGCCAACGCCTCCAATGACGCCTGCGTGACGAGTGCATTGCGTGTAGCCAACCCGACGCTGAGGGCAACGGCGATAGGGGCATGTGGCGCGCGGTGAAGGCAGGTTGATGCACAATGTTGGTCAAATCCGATTGATTTTTTCAGCATAAAACACTTTCCCGCGCGGAATAGGTTTGTTTTTATAGCAGCGTGAGTTGCTGAGAACGCAGCGCGACGCCTTCAAGAACCCGGCCATTGAGTCGGGTTTTTTCCACTTCCAAGCCCAGCCATCCAGCGGGGCCTTTTTAAAGGCCAACAACCTGGTCGCCAGCATGAGCCGCCGAAGTAACTGCCACGAAAACGCCGTAGCTGAGAGTTTTTTTTCAGCTGCTGAAACGGGAACGAATTAAGAGAAAAATCTACACCACGCGGCAAGATGCTCGTGGTGATGTGTTCGATTACATCGAGATGTTTTACAACTCGATGCGTCGTCACGGTTTCAACAATCAGCTGTCACGGTAGAGTTTGAAAAGCGTTACACAGCGAGCTTGGAGAGTGTCTAGAAAATCCGGGGCGATTCACTATTCCCCAAGTTAAGGCCCTAGTCATTGATTCGTTGCCGCGACAGTTGAGCGCCTCTTCGTAGAGCTCCTCGCCGGTCGAGGCATATACCCCAATGAACAATTGGGCTGCACCTGTCCGGGACAGCCTGACCTGAACATCAATGGTCGCTCCATTTTCGAGCTCTTCATCGTGAACTCGGCAACGAAGGGCTGGATCTGCCCATTCCCAGTAGGCTCTGCCTCTGATGTGCATCTCGGTCCTCCTCGACAGGCCCTAAGTAAGGCACAGGCATTAGCCGCCCGCCAGGCGCTGAGTCGATTGAGGCAAGATCAAGACTTTGCTTGGCACAGGTCGTGCACTTTTGGAGCTGCAATGCCAGTTGCAAGAGCTTTGGCCCTGCAGATACCCCATTGCATTGCCTGGGCCATGGTTTGCGAGTTGGAAGCTTCATGCATCTCTTCAAAATGCATCGTTCCGCATGCGGCATAGATTCCGAGGAAAACTTGGGTAACACCATTGGGTGTAAGACGGACTTGCACGTCGATTTCCTGACCATCCTCCAGGATCTCGCCATGGTGGCAGCAGTGAAGCTGGCAGTTCTCCCAATCCGAAAATTTCTGTCCTCTGACTTTCATATCAAGCCTCCTTACTCCCCATTGTGCGCCTGCCAGGGCACTGGCCTCAGACCGTTACATTCTCATTTTTGAAACACTTACCCTTTTCTTCACTGTCAGCAGCTACAGCGGTAAGGATGAGCCTTGAACGAAAACGGTTTTTAAGTGTTACCACGTTGGCGATTGCGCCGATCCTCCCACCTTCTGCCGCCATCAGACGGCATGGAGATTCGTAGTGACCGACAAAACAAATAGTGACGTCGACAAGTTCACTGAACAGCGCATGGCCGAATTGCTCGGTTGCACAAAAAGAGCCCTGGAAGGCCGGCGCCTGCGCGGGGTATTCCCCCAAGGCATCTGGATCAAGCATAACCCCGCGACACAAAAAGGCCTCAATGCTGCATCCCAGCTTCGCGATCAGATAGTCAGCCTGATCAAGCTTGGTTTGCTCGATCAAGATAAATACGCGGAGCTGTTCCCGGGTTCCGCCACCGTCGTTGGCGGGCAGCCAATTTTCGGCGAGTACGCCCGGCTCTGGCTGGATAGTCGCGAGATCGTGGAAGGCACCCGCAACGGCTACAAGAGCGCGCTCAACCTTTATTGGATGCCCTATCTCGCGCTGGTTCGTATCGACCTGATGTCAACCACCCGGCTTCGCCAGATCATCACCCAGATTGAATGGACAACACCTGCGGTGAAGTGCAATGCCCTGGTGAAGCTGTCGACTATCATGCGCTCGGCCGTCGCGGACGGGCTGATCCAGAAAAAACCGGTGGAGCCTATCCAACTGCCGAAACGCACCCAGCATGCGCACATTTGCCGCACCGTGGCCCTGGGCGAGGTGATGGAACGGACGAAAACTGGCGGCGACCGGTTTGTCCTACTCAACGACAGGGCACTGCATGCCTTGGAGTTTGCGCGAAACTACGCAGATCGTCGGAAAAAAGGCGCTGGCAAAATCTTAGAGACTCCCTATGTGTTCCCGCCCTCCAAGAACAACGAGTACGTAAAGCAGACCTCCGACCTGCACCACCAGTGGCGACCGACCCTGGCAGCGTTGGGAATCCGGTACCGACCGCCATACAACTGCCGTCACACATATGCGACAATATGCTTAATGTCCGGCCTCAACCCCGCATTTATCTCCCAACAGCTAGGTCACAGCGTGCAAATGCTGCTGTCGACTTATGCTCGTTGGATCAACTCAAGCTCCGATTGGAGCGAGCTGGAAAAGCTGCAAATTGGTATCAAATCGGTATCAGCCGCAATACCAGCAACGTAAGTTATTGATAGGTAAGCCCTTTGATCTCCACCGCTAACATCACCATGCAATTCGGTGCCAAGCCGCTGTTCGAAAACGTTTCGGTCAAGTTTGGCAACGGCAACCGCTACGGCCTTATCGGCGCCAACGGTTGCGGCAAGTCGACCTTCATGAAAATCCTCGGCGACGACCTGGAGCCATCTGCCGGGCAGGTGATGCTGGAGCCGAACGTGCGCCTGGGTAAATTGCGCCAGGATCAGTTCGCCTACGAAGAATTCACCGTGATCGACACTGTGATCATGGGCCATGAAGAGCTGTGGAAGGTCAAGGCCGAGCGCGATCGCATCTACTCGCTGCCGGAAATGTCCGAAGACGACGGCATGGCCGTTGCCGAGCTGGAAACCGAGTTTGCCGAAATGGACGGCTACACCGCCGAATCCCGTGCCGGCGAGCTGTTGCTGGGCCTGGGTATTCCCCTGGAGCAGCACTTTGGCCCGATGACCGAAGTGGCTCCGGGCTGGAAGTTGCGGGTGTTGCTGGCCCAGGCGCTGTTTTCCGATCCGGAAGTGCTGCTGCTGGACGAACCGACCAACCACCTGGACATCAACACCATCCGCTGGCTGGAAAACATTCTCACGGCGCGTAACAGCACCATGATCATCATTTCCCACGACCGTCACTTCCTCAACAGC
>CAYVPI010000230.1:0-6099 GCA_964453495.1 uncultured Pseudomonas sp.
GATCAGCCAGCATAACCCCTGGGTGAAACTGGTGCCGAACCAGCGCGAAATCAGCATGCAGGAGCTGAGCCCGACTCAGGTTACCGGTACGCTGAATATTCCGGTCGGTCGTCTGCGCAAGCTGAACATGGGTTCGCAGTACCTGGGTGCCTTCACCGTGGGTGACCAGCTGTTGTGGGGCGCGGCCGAACCGCTGCGCCGCATGCTGCGGATTCTGCTCGAGCGTTGATGGTTTGAGTGGTTGAAATGAAAAACCCGCGTCTTGTGAGAGATGCGGGTTTTTTGTTTTCTGGCAAGGAACCCCTCACCCCAGCCCTCTCCCCATGGGGGAGAGGGAGTCGATTTGTGTGGTATGCAAGGATTAGCTTCACCTCGATTAGCTCCCTCTCCCCTGCGGGGAGAGGGTTGGGGTGAGGGGGGCAGTGCGGACAAACGCCCCCAATCCGAGTAAAGTTCCGCTCCCCCCGTTCTACCTGAGGTCTTTACATGAGCCAGTCTTTCGATATCGCCGTTATCGGCGCCACCGGTGCCGTGGGTGAGACCCTTGTCCAGATCCTCGAAGAGCTCGATTTCCCCGTAGGCACCCTGCATTTGCTGGCCAGTATCGAATCGGCCGGGCAGTCGGTGCCATTTCGCGGCAAAAACGTCCGGGTTCGTGAAGTCGAGCAGTTCGATTTCAGCCTGGTCAAGCTGGCATTCTTTGCCGCCGGCCCCGCAGTGACCCGCAGTTTCGCCCCGCGCGCCAGCGCTGCCGGGTGCAGTGTGATCGACCTGTCCGGCGGTTTGCCGGCTGAGCAGGCGCCAGCAGTTGTGCCTGAAGCCAATGCCCAGCTACTGGCAAGCCTTATTGCGCCAGTGCAAGTCAGCAGCCCGACGGCTGCGGCGGTCGCCTTGGCAGTGGTTCTGGCTCCGCTGCGCGGTTTGCTCGATGTGCAGCAGGTCAATGTCACCGCGTGCCTGGCCATTTCCGCCCAAGGCCGTGAAGCTGTCAGCGAATTGGCGCGCCAGACGGCCGAGCTGCTCAACGCGCGCCCTTTGGAGCCTCGGTTCTTCGACCGGCAGGTGGCGTTCAACTTGTTGGCTCAGGTCGGTACGCCAGACGAGCAGGGGCATGCTGTGTTGGAGCGACGCCTGGTACACGAACTGCGTGAGCTGCTCGGCTTGCCTGCACTTAAGATTTCCGTGACGTGCATTCAAGTCCCGGTATTTTTTGGCGATAGCTTCAGCGTGTCAGTGCGCAGCGCCACACCGGTCGATATTGCGGCGGTCAATGTAGCGCTCGAAACTGCGGCCGGTATCGAGCTGGTCGAAGCGGGCGATTACCCAACCCCGGTGGGCGATGCGGTCGGCCAGGACGTGGTGTATGTGGGCCGGGTACGTGGCGGTATCGATGACCCTGAGCAATTGAATCTGTGGCTGACCACCGACAATGTGCGCAAAGGGGCGGCGCTCAATGCTGTGCAGTTGGCGCAATTGTTGATAAAAGACCTTGTGTAAAAGATACTTGGCAACAATTTGCATAAAGATATTGGCTGGACGTGGCTCATCAAGAAACGTTCAAACACAGGATTAGGTCATGGTTCAAGTTCGCAAACTGGTGTTAGCAATTGCCGCTGCGTCGGCGCTGTCTTCCGGTATGGCGCACGCGTTGGGGCTCGGGGAATTGACCCTGAAATCGACGCTGAACCAACCACTGGTGGCTGAAATCGAACTGCTCGATGTTCGTGACCTGACGGCCGCCGAAGTGGTGCCCAGCCTGGCTTCCCCCGAAGAATTCGCCAAGGCGGGCGTAGACCGCCAGGCGTTTCTCGATGACCTCACCTTCACGCCTGAAATCAATGCCAACGGCAAGAGTGTCTTGCGTATTACCTCAAGCAAGCCGATGCCTGAGCCGTTCGTGAAATTCCTGGTGCAGGTGATGTTCCCCAGCGGTCGTCTCTTGCGCGACTACAGCGTCCTGCTCGACCCCTCGAAGTTCTCCCCGCAGGCGGACACCGCGCCGGCCGATGCAACCACGCCGGCAGTCACTGCGCCTTCGGAGTACACCACCAGCAAGCGCGATACCCTTTGGGAAATTGCCAGCAAGGTGCGTCAGGGCGGTTCGGTGCAGCAAACCATGCTGGCCATCCAGGCGCTGAACCCTGATGCCTTTCTCGATGGCAACATCAACCGCCTGAAGACTGGCCAGGTGTTGCGCATGCCCGATGCGCAACAAATTGCCAGTACGCCGCAGCCGCAAGCGATTGCCCAGGTGGCCGAGCAAAATGCAGCCTGGCGTCAAGGGCGACGCCTGGGGCCGCGTGCACAACAGATCGATGCCACCCGCCGCGCCGGCAGCACGCCTGCGCCGGCGCAGGGCGAAAGCAAGGACAAACTCAGCCTCGTGTCAGCCTCCGGCAAGTCCGACGGCAAAGGCGCCGCGGGTGACAGCAAGGCCTTGAATAACAAGTTGGCGGTGACCGAAGAAAGCCTCGATACCACCCGGCGCAGCAATGCTGAATTGAAAAGCCGGATGACCGACCTGCAAAGCCAAATGGACAAGCTGCAGCGCTTGATTCAGTTGAAGAACGACCAGTTGGCCAAACTTGAAGCGCAGAATGCAGCAGACGCTGCAGGGCAATCGGAGCAAGCCCCGGCAGAGCCGGCAATTTCGGCGCAACTGGCGACCCCTTCCGAAGCTGTGCCCGCGCAAGAGGCTGCGCCGTCCGCAACGGAGGTGGCAGTTCCGGCCCCGGCCCCCGAACAGACTCCGCTCGAAACTCAGAAGCCAGAGACAGCCGATGCTCAGGGCAAGGGCATAAATGGCTTGCTGGACAACCCTGTCCTGGTGGGCCTGGTGGGTGGCGGCGGATTGCTGGTGGCATCGTTGTTGTTGCTGCTTCTTGCGCGGCGTCGCAAGGCCCAGCAGGAAGCCGAGAAGCACATGCGCATGGCTCGGGCACTGGCCGAAGAGTCAGAGTTGAGTACCGATCTCGACCTGCCGTCGAGCAGCTTTGAGGGGCTGGAAGTGCCAGCGCCAAGCGTTAAGCTTGCACCTGCGTTTGTCGCAGCGTCCGCGGCAGCAGCCACGGCAGCGGAAACACCGGGGCTCTCAGAGGCTGCTCGGGCGCCAGCGCCCCAGCCGCAGCCTCAGCCTATCTTCGTAAGGCCCGCACCTGAGCCGGCCCCTGTTGCCGAGCAAAAGGCCGATGATGTCCTGGCTGAGGCCGAGCGCAGTATTGATCGTGGTCGTTTCAATCAGGCCGCCGACCTTTTGGAAGTGGCTATCGCACAAGAGCCCAAGCGCAGTGACCTGCGCCTGAAGCTGATGGAGATCTATGCCCAGCAAGGGGATCGGGACGCCTTCGTCGGGCAGGAGCGTCAACTGGTGGCCAATGGCAAGAACCACGCCGATGTCGAAGCGCTGAAAAGTCGCTTCCCTGCCATGGCCGTGGTGGCTGCGGCTGTCGGTGCGGCGGCGCTTGCAGCGCAACAGGATGACCAATTCGTCAAGAACCTGCTCGATGAGCCAGCGCCGGTGCAAGACGATCTCGACTCGGCATTCGATTTGAGCCTGGATGACATCGAAGCGGTCTCGCCAAGCGAGCGGGCAAGTGAGGAGCGCCTCGAAGCAGAAGATGCTCCCAGCCCTGTGCTGGATGACCTGAGCTTCGACGCTTTGCTTGAGGAGCAGTCCAGCGCCATGGGCAAGACCGATGACGCGTTGATGGACTTTGATCTGGACATCCCCGATAACCAGCCAGCGCTGGACGTCGAGGCCCAGCTGGGCGCCTTCGATGACTCGTTCGACCTGGACGATGCGCTGACAGAGGACGACTTGAAGTTGCCGGAGGACTTCGACCTGTCGCTGTCCGAAGACAGCAGCTTTGCGTCCGAGCTGGACGATGTGAATGCCGAGCTGGACCGTTTGTCCCAGAGCCTGGAGCAGCCGCCGCTGGCGACGCCGACCTTTACAGCGCAGGATGCTGCAGCTGCTGACGACCTGGAATTCGATTACCTTTCCGGCACCGACGAGGCGGCGACCAAGCTCGACCTGGCGCAGGCTTACATTGACATGGGCGACAACGAAGGCGCCCGTGACATTCTTGATGAAGTGCTCAAGGAAGGTGATGACAAGCAACGTCAGGAAGCCAAGGAAATGCTCTCGCGATTGGCTTGAGTTGTTTGGCTCTGGAACCCGACGGCAGCCCTGGTGGCTGCCGTTGTCGTTATAATGCCGCGATTGCGCAAACCGACAGGCTGTAACCTCCTTGGAAATCATAGAAAACCCTGCCGAAGTGGCAGCTGAAGGCTTTTACAGGATCGCCCTGGGTGTGGAATACAAAGGGTCGCGCTATCGCGGCTGGCAACGGCAGGCCTGCGGCGTGCTTACTGTTCAGGAAACCCTGGAAAAAGCCTTGTCGAAAGTGGCTGATTCGCCGGTGTCACTGATGTGCGCCGGGCGTACCGATGCGGGGGTACATGCCTGCGGGCAGGTTGTTCACTTCGACACCCAGGCGGTGCGAACCATGAAAGCCTGGGTGATGGGCGCCAATATCAACCTGCCCCATGACATCAGCGTCAGTTGGGCGCGGGTGATGCCGGCGAATTTTCATGCCCGTTTCAAGGCCATTGCCCGCCGGTACCGTTATGTGATCTACAACGATCAGATCCGTCCGGCCCACATGGGTGATGAAATCACCTGGAATCACCGCCCACTGGATGTCGAGCGCATGGCCGCTGCCGCCGCTCATCTGGTCGGGACCCATGATTTCAGTGCTTTTCGTGCGGGGCAGTGCCAGGCCAAGTCGCCAATCAAGCAAATCCACCACCTGCGGGTGACGCGTCACGGCAAGATGATCGTGCTCGATATCCGCGCCAACGCATTTCTGCACCATATGGTGCGCAATATTGCGGGCGTACTGATGACGATCGGAGCCGGCGAGCGCCCACCCGAATGGGCGCGCGAGGTCTTGGAGAGTCGGGTGCGCCGTACCGGCGGCGTCACAGCCCATCCATTCGGGCTGTATCTGGTGCAGGTCGAATACCGCGACGAGTTTCCGTTACCCGAGCGTTACATCGGCCCACACTTCCTTACCGGCTTCGATGCACTGGCGGCTGACGATCCGCAGCTCATTTGCTAACATCCGGAGTTTTCCGATCCTTCTGAGGTTCCTGGGATATGTCAGCCGTTCGCAGCAAGATTTGTGGGATTACCCGCATAGAGGATGCGCTGGCCGCCGTCGAGGCGGGTGCTGACGCCATTGGCCTGGTGTTCTATGCCAAAAGCCCGCGTGCGGTCAGCGTGCAGCAGGCGCGGGCCATCATCGCCGCGCTGCCGCCGTTCGTCACCACGGTGGGTTTGTTCGTCAACGCCAGCCGCTGCGAATTGACTGAAATACTCGAGGCAGTGCCGCTGGACCTGCTGCAGTTTCATGGCGATGAAACACCGGCAGATTGCGAGGGTTACCACCGCCCCTGGATCAAGGCGCTGCGGGTACGCCCCGGTGATGACCTGGAGGCCAGTTGCAAGGCTTATGGTAACGCCAGCGGCATTTTGCTCGACACCTATGTAGCCGGTGTGCCCGGTGGAACCGGCGAGGCGTTTGACTGGTCTTTGATACCGGCGAAGTTGAGCAAGCCGATCATCCTCGCTGGCGGCCTGTCGGCTGCCAATGTGGCCCAGGCCATTGCCCAGGTGCGCCCTTATGCAGTGGATGTCAGCGGTGGAGTAGAGCAAAGCAAGGGTATCAAGGACCCTGCCCGCATCGAGGCATTCATGCAGGCAGTGCGCGGGGCGTAAAGGTCCTGATGCACCGATGTGACGGTTGGCAGTCTGCCACCGTCCATTACACCGCAGCCTTGCGCTGCCGGGCCGGGTAGCACGCCGGTCGCAATTATTCGGTGACGGCTTACGGGCCTGTCGCTTCAAAGGTTGAGGAGGGTGGGGGTCAGGGCGGCTAGACGCTGTAGGCGGGTCGCCGGGCCACACCCTCATCGTTTCATACACGAATTGGCTCAAGGGCATACGCGGGACCTGCAACGCCGTTGCGTTCGGGTCACCAGTACTGGAGAAAGAAAGCATGAGCAACTGGTTAGTAGACAAACTGATCCCTTCGA
>CAYVPI010000231.1:0-6068 GCA_964453495.1 uncultured Pseudomonas sp.
ATGGTGTTCCAGAAGTTCGCCCTGATGCCTTGGCTGACGGTGCGCGAGAACATCAGCTTCGGCCTGGAAATGCAGGGCCGCCCGGCCGACGAACGCCGCCGCCTGGTGGATGAAAAACTCGAGCTGGTGGGCCTGACCCAGTGGCGCAACAAAAAACCCGACGAGCTCTCCGGCGGTATGCAGCAGCGGGTCGGCCTGGCCCGCGCACTGGCGATGGACGCCGATATCCTGCTGATGGACGAACCCTTTTCGGCACTCGACCCGTTGATCCGTCAGGGCTTGCAGGACGAACTGCTGGAGCTGCAACGCAAGCTGGCCAAGACCATCGTATTCGTCAGCCACGACCTCGATGAAGCCCTGAAACTGGGTAGCCGCATCGCCATCATGAAAGACGGGCGAATCATTCAGTACAGCAAGCCTGAAGAAATCGTGCTCAACCCGGCCGATGACTATGTGCGTACCTTCGTTGCCCACACCAACCCGTTGAACGTGCTGTGCGGCCGCAGCCTGATGCGCTCGCTGGATAACTGCAAGCGTATCAACGGCTCGGTTTGCATCGACCCGGGCGTTGACTCCTGGCTGGACCTGGCCGAAGGCAACACCATCAAGGGTGCCCGCCAGGGCGCCGGCAACCTCGACCTGCAGAACTGGGTACCAGGCCAGGCCGTCGAAGGCCTGGGTCGTCGCCCAACGCTTGTGGACTCCAACATCGGCATGCGCGAAGCGCTGCAGATCCGTTACCAGACCGGCAACAAGCTGGTGCTGCAGGACGAGAACCGCGTTGTGGGCATACTGGGGGACAGCGAGCTGTATCACGCGCTGCTGGGCAAGAACCTCGGCTAAAACCACGCACGTACAGGGGGATCGCTTTGAGTTGCGATCCCCTTTTTTGTGCCTGGGATTTAGGCAGGGTTCGAGATTGCAGGAAGGTCCTGCGGGCCTTATCGCGGGCAAGCCCGCTCCTACAGGGATCACCGCAACCCCCGTAGGAGCGGGCTTGCCCGCGAGAGGCACGAAAGCCAACACAAAAAAAGGCCCCTGCCGCAACCGGCAGGGGCCTCTTTCAATCAGCTAACAGTAATCAGCTGTAAACCCGGCCAAGGAGCTGCCGATGGCTTTCGAACTGATCGAGCACATCACGGGTGATCTGCTCTGGCGTGAAGCCCATCAGGTCGTATTCCTGGCTGCCGTTGTGCAGGTACACCTCGGCGCGATAGAAGCGCGGGCGCACTTCACTGGATTCGGCACCCGCCGTCGGCGCTGCCAGGTAGCCGTCCAGGCACACCTCATAAACGAACGGGTTGCCCTCGTCCATTTCGATGCGCAGGCCCATGGTCGAACGGGACTGGCCAAGGCGGCTCTGCACCTCAAGCCCCAGATGACGCAGTTGGGTCGCCGCCTCCTGCAGTGCCGGGCTGATCTGCTTGTCCATGAAACGCTGCACGGTAGCCTGGGTCGGTTGCAGGTCCAGTTGGCTCAGGCGCTCGCTGAAACCACGACGGCCGCGCGCAGCCAGTTCAGCCTGTTCCTGTTCAATCTGGGTGTCCTGTTTCATGGCCTTGTACAGGCCGAACATGAACACCACCAACACCACCGAGAACGGCAGGCCGGCCAGCACCACCATGGTTTGCATCGCTGCGAAGTTACCGGCGAACAACAGGCCGATGGTCACCAGGGTGATTACTGCCGACCAGAGAATGCGCAACCAGTGCGGAGCATCTTCATCAACCTCACCGCCCTTGCAGGACAGGTTGGCCATCATCACCGCCCCCGAATCCGCTGGGGTCAGGAACAACACGAAGCCCACGAAAATCGCCACGCCAACCACGACTTTCGCCGCCGGGTAGTGCTCCAGCAACTGGTAAATCGACATCGACGGCTGTTCCAGCGCCGTTCGCCCCAACTCTACGGCCCCCTGGTTGATCACCAGGTCCAGGGCGGTGTTACCGAAAATCGACAACCACGCCAGGGTGAAGCCCAGTGGAATCAGCAACACGCCAGCGACCAGTTCACGCACGGTACGGCCACGGGAAATCCGCGCGATGAACATACCTACGAACGGTGCCCAGGAAATCCACCAGGCCCAGTAGAACACGGTCCACAGGCCCAGCCATTTCTCGGACTTGGCGCTGTCGCCTTCGTAGACGTACAGGTCGAAGGTCTTCAACACCACGCCGTTGAGATAGTCCCCGATGTTCTGGATGAAGCTGTTGAGCAGGTGCAAAGTCGGGCCGTTGAACAGCACGAACAACAACAAGCCGCTGAACAGCAGGATGTTCAGGTTGGACAGGCGGCGAATGCCATTTTCAACGCCCGAGACTGCGGCGATGGTCGCCACGGTACTCATCACCAGGATGACGATCAGCAAGTTGGTATTGCTGTGTTCCATGCCGAACAGGTATTCCAGCCCGGACGACACTTGCATGGCGCCGATACCCAGGTTGGTCACCAGGCCCAGCAGCGTCACGAACATGCCGAAGCCGTCGACCGCATGCCCGGCCGCGCCCTTGACCCAGCGCTCGCCAACCAGCGGGTACAGCGCCGAGCGCAAGGCCAACGGCTGATTGTGGCGGTAGGCGAAGTAGGCCACCGCCAGGCCGACCAAAGCGTAGATCGCCCAGCCGTGCAGGCCCCAGTGCAGGAACGTCAGCTGCAGGCCCTGGCGCGCCGCCAGGTTGGTCGCCGACGCCCCTTCAGGCGGGTTGAAATAGTGGTCCAGCGGCTCGGAAGCACCGAAGTACAGCAGCGAGATGCCGATACCGGAGGAGAACAGCATCCCCGCCCAGGCCCCGTAGCTGAAATCCGGGGTGTCGTCCTTGCTGCCCAGCTTCAGCTTGCCGTAGGACGAAAACGCCAAAACCAGCACGAACAGCAGGTAGCCGCCGATCACCAGCATGTAATACCAGCCGAAACTTCGCGACAGCCATTCCTGGGCCTTGCCCAGGACAAGGCCTGCAGTTTCGGGAACCGCCATCAGCAACGCAGTCAGCAACAAAATCAACGCGGTCGATGTATAGAACACGACCCCATTGAGCCGGACCCTCTCGGGAGGGGTCTTCATCAGGGAGGCAGAACTCATTGCACAGATGCTCCAGGCAGTGCGAGAGAAAGACACTTTCGAACACATCACCCGGGCAATTGGGGCAATAACCACATGGCCAGGAGTGATATAAAAGCACCTCGAAGTCGCGAAATCCCTGTGAATACAGGGTTTCAAAGGCTTCCAGGTGCCAATTTGTGCCGGCTGGACGCACCGCAAAGCATGTCAATGGCACAATTTGTCGCAGAGCTTATTCTTTGTTGATTGAACGTTCAATCAAAACAAAATAGACTGGCCTTCGCCGGGTCGTCGTTGCGACGACTGGTCGCAGGCCTGAGGAGATTTACAAGATGCCTAAGGTCGGGATGCAACCCATACGCCGCCAGCAATTGATCGAAGCCACGCTGATGGCGATCGACCAGGTCGGGATGGCAGATGCAAGCATTGCGCTTATCGCTCGGCTTGCCGGTGTGTCGAACGGAATCATCAGTCACTACTTTCAGGACAAGAACGGCCTGATCGCAGCGACCATGCGGTACCTGATGAGTGCACTGAGCGAGAACGTCGTCGCGCGCAGGATGGCACTGGGAGATGACAGCCCGCGGGCTCACCTGCGGGTGATCATCGAAGGCAACTTTGACGCCAGCCAGGTCAATGGCCCGGCAATGAAAACCTGGCTGGCCTTCTGGGCTTCCAGCATGCACCAGCCGTCACTGCACCGGTTGCAGCGGATCAACGATCACCGCTTGTATTCCAACCTGTGCTGCGAGTTCCGCCGTGTTTTGCCGCTGCATGAAGCACGCAGCGCGGCGCGTGGCCTGGCGGCCTTGATTGATGGTTTGTGGTTGCGCGGCGCGCTGTCGGGAGACGCTTTCGACACCGAGCAGGCGCTGCAAATCGCTTACGAATACATGGACCTACAACTGGCAAAACAGGCGGCCCCAGGCGTACAGAGCCAAGCCGTCGAACAACCGCACGCAACGGTAGCCCAACCGAGAGAGGCATCGATGCGGCGGTAAACGCCAACCACAATGCACTTGCGAGGACACTATGGCCCGTTTCGAACTGCAAAAACTCTACATCGATGGCGGTTACTCCGACGCCAGCAGCGACGCCACTTTCGAAGCCATCAACCCGGCTAACGGTGAAGTCCTCGCAACCGTACAGCGTGCGACCAAGGAAGACGTTGAGCGCGCGGTAGTCAGCGCCGAAAAGGGCCAGAAAATCTGGGCCGCAATGACCGCCATGGAGCGTTCGCGCATCCTGCGTCGTGCCGTTGACATCCTGCGCGAGCGCAACGATGAGCTGGCCGCCCTGGAAACCCTGGACACCGGCAAGTCCTACTCCGAAACCCGCTACGTCGACATCGTCACCGGTGCCGACGTGCTGGAGTACTACGCAGGCCTGGTCCCGGCCATCGAAGGCGAGCAGATCCCCCTGCGCCAGACTTCCTTTGTCTACACCCGTCGCGAGCCATTGGGCGTAACCGTCGGTATTGGCGCCTGGAACTACCCGATCCAGATCGCCCTGTGGAAGTCCGCCCCGGCCCTGGCTGCCGGCAACGCGATGATCTTCAAGCCGAGCGAAGTCACCTCTCTGACCACCCTGAAGCTGGCCGAGATCTACACTCAAGCCGGTTTGCCTGATGGCGTATTCAACGTCCTGACCGGCAGTGGCCGTGAAGTCGGTACCTGGCTGACCGAGCACCCGCGCATCGAGAAAATCTCCTTCACCGGCGGTACCGACACCGGCAAGAAAGTCATGGCCAGCGCCTCGAGCTCTTCGCTCAAGGAAGTCACCATGGAACTGGGCGGCAAGTCGCCGCTGATCATCTGCGACGACGCTGACCTGGATAAAGCGGCCGACATCGCCATGATGGCCAACTTCTACAGCTCGGGCCAGGTCTGCACCAACGGCACTCGCGTGTTCGTGCCTGCTTCGCTCAAAGCTGCTTTCGAAGCCAAGATCGCCGAGCGCGTTGCCCGCATCCGCGTTGGCAACCCGGAAGACGAAAACACCAATTTCGGCCCGCTGGTCAGCTTTGCACACATGGAGAACGTGCTGGGCTACATCGCCAAGGGCAAGGAAGAAGGTGCCCGCGTCCTGTGCGGCGGCGAGCGTCTGGTCGATGGCGAATTCGCCAAGGGTGCCTTCGTGGCCCCGACCGTGTTCACCGATTGCCGTGACGACATGACCATCGTCAAGGAAGAAATCTTCGGCCCGGTGATGAGCATCCTCACCTACGAGACCGAAGAAGAAGTGATCCGCCGCGCCAACGACACCGAGTTCGGCCTGGCCGCCGGTATCGTTACCAACGACCTGACCCGCGCCCACCGCGTCATCCACCAGCTCGAAGCCGGTATCTGCTGGATCAACGCCTGGGGCGAGTCGCCGGCGGAAATGCCGGTCGGCGGTTACAAGCAGTCCGGTGTCGGCCGTGAGAACGGCATCAGCTCGCTGGCTCAATACACTCGCATCAAATCGGTACAGGTTGAGTTGGGCAATTACGGCTCGGTTTTCTAAGCGAAAGCCATTCTTTGCCCGCGAGGCCGTCATCGCGGGCAAGCCCGCTCCTACAGGATTGTGATGACCTGTAGGAGCGGGCTCGCCCGCGATCGAGTGCAGCGCACTCGCAAAACGGCCCCCTGACCACATTTCAAGAGGGTGCATTCAATGTCCCATGAATTCGATTACATCATCGTCGGTGCCGGCTCTGCCGGTAACACCCTGGCGACCCGTCTTACCGAAGACCCGGGCGTCACTGTGCTGCTGCTCGAAGCCGGCGGCCCCGACTACCGCCTCGATTTCCGTACCCAGATGCCGGCGGCACTGGCGTTTCCGCTGCAAGGCCGCCGCTACAACTGGGCCTATGAGACCGACCCGGAGCCGTACATGGACGGCCGTCGCATGGAGTGCGGTCGCGGCAAGGGCCTGGGTGGTTCCTCGCTGATCAACGGCATGTGCTACATCCGTGGCAACGCCATGGACTACGACGGCTGGTCAAAACTGCCAGGCCTGGAAGACTGGA
>CAYVPI010000232.1:0-6051 GCA_964453495.1 uncultured Pseudomonas sp.
ACCAAGGCCATATCCGTGAATGTCCTGTTGGGCCTGTATGAAGCTGCCGAGCGGGTGGTGGCTGATGCCGAGGCCATTCGCGTGCCGACCCAGTTGTTGATTTCCGGCTCGGACTTTGTTGTCCACCGTGGCCCCCAGGAACGTTTTTTCGAGCGTCTGGGTACGCTGCGCAAGGAAAAGCACATCCTCCCGGGTTTCTTCCATGACACGCTGGGTGAACGCGAGCGCCACTTGGTGATCGAGCGGGCGCGGCGGTTCATCCTCAAACATTTCGAACAGCCCCTTGCGCAGCCTTCCTTGCTCGATGCCGACTGGATCGGCGCCACCTGCGCCGAGGCGCAAACACTAGCGGCACCCTTGCCGCGTAATTCCCCGGGTGACTGGTATTGGCGCGCAACCCGCGCCGGGATGCGACTGGGTAGCCAGCTTTCGGCAGGGGTCAAGCTGGGCTTCGAAACCGGCTTTGATTCAGGCAGCACCTTGGATTACGTGTACCGGAACCAACCTACCGGGCAAGGCGCGCTGGGGAGGATGGTCGACCGCAACTACCTGCAGTCGATCGGTTGGCGTGGCATTCGCCAACGCAAACTGCACGTCGAGGAGTTGTTGCGCCTGGCCATGGCTCGCTTGCGCGAACAGGGTATGGCTGTACACATCGTCGATATCGCTGCCGGCCACGGGCGCTACATTCTCGAAGCCTTGGAAGGTGTCGAGCCGTTGCCGGAATCGATCCTGCTGCGTGATTACAGTGACATCAACGTGCGGGACGGCAATGCGCTGCTAGAGCAAAAGGGCCTCGGCCACATCGCCCGTTTCGTCAAGGCTGACGCCTTCGACCGCGCCGACCTGGCGTCACTCACGCCCCGGCCAAGTCTGGCGGTGGTTTCAGGCTTGTATGAGCTGTTCGCCGATAATCAGCAAGTCAGTCAGTCCCTGGCCGGACTCGCAGATGCCTGCGAACCCGGTGGCTACCTGATCTACACGGGCCAACCCTGGCATCCGCAACTGGAATTGATTGCCCGTGCCTTGACCAGCCATCGTCAAGGCCAGGCCTGGGTAATGCGCCGACGCAGCCAGGCCGAGATGGATCAGTTGGTGCAAGCGGCAGGTTTTCGCAAAATCAACCAGCGTATCGATGGATGGGGAATTTTCAGCGTGTCGCTCGCCCAACGGGTCGAATGATGATCAAGGCTGTAGTGACCCGTGAGCCCGGCCTGTGGAAGCATGCCGTGCTCTGGCTGTTGTTGCTGGCGCCATTCTTCTTTGCCAGCTATGGCTTTGCCACCTGGTACACGGCGCGGCGCCCGGAGGTGCCCAGCCTGGTGTTCGCCTGGGAGGCCCGCATGCCGTTCTGGGCCTGGACCATTGTGCCGTACTGGTCGATCGACCTGTTGTACGGGTTCTCCCTGTTGCTGTGCCTGACTCGTCGCGAGCTCAACCACCACGCCCTACGCCTGCTCAGCGCGCAGCTGATTGCGGTCAGCTGCTTCCTGCTTTGGCCCCTGCGCTTTACCTTCGAGCGCCCGGAAATGAGCGGGGTTTTCGGCTGGTTGTTCGCCGTGCTGGCCGGTTTCGACAAGCCGTTCAATCAGGCGCCCTCACTGCACATCGCTTTGCTGGTGGTGCTCTGGGTTTGCTACAGCCGGCACAGCCAGGGGCCGTGGCGCCTGGTCGTACATGCCTGGTTCGCCCTGATTGGGCTGTCGGTATTGACCACTTGGCAGCATCACTTTATTGATTTGCCCACGGGTGCACTGGCCGGGTGGTTGTGCGTCTGGCTATGGCCAGATGATCGGCCCAGCCCGCTACTCAGTGGGCAGTTGGCGCGTGATGCCAAGCGCCTGCGCCTGGCGTTTTACTACGGCGTGGGCGCCGTGGTGTGCAGCCTGCCCGCGGTGCTGTTCGGTGGCGCCTGGCTGTGGATGTTCTGGCCTGCGGTTGCCCTGGCGCTGGTGGCATTGAACTACCTGTATTTCGGCGCGACAGGTTTCCAGAAACAAGCCGACGGCCGTTTGAGTGCTGCTGCTATGTGGCTGTTCGCCCCTTACCTGGCCGCAGCCTGGCTCAATTCAAGGTTGTGGACATTGCGCAAGCCGGCGCCTGATCGGGTCTACTCCAATGTCGGTGCCGATGTCTGTTTGGGCAGAATTCCGACCCGCAGGCAATTGCGCGACAGCGCCTTCACGGCGGTCGTGGACCTGTGCGCGGAACTGCCCCTCGATGCTCGCGGCTATGCCTATCGTTCGATCGCCTTGCTCGACCTTTGCGCGCCCAGTGCCGAACGTTGCCTGCAAGCGGCCAAAGCCATAGAAGCATTGCGCACCAACGGGCCCTTGCTGGTGTGTTGTGCGCTGGGCTATTCGCGCAGCGCAACGGCGGTAGTCGCCTGGTTGTTGCACAGCGGGCGGGCCAATACGGTCGAGCAGGCCATCGCCCTGGTAGCCGCTGCCCGACCGGGGATCGTATTGCGTGCAGAACACCTCAAAGCCCTGGCGTCCATGCGTCAACTCGATGCTTGCACGGACGTGCCTGCGCAGGAGGACCTGCATGCCGGTTGATATGCAGCTAAAGATTGTCGCCGCGCTGCTGCGCCGTGGTCGCGGGCTTGATCTACTCTCACAGGCGCTGACACTTTTGGCAGTGGCCTTCGGCTTGGTGTTCAAAGGCCACCTTATTCTGTGCTTGCTGCTGGCGGCGGTGGTTTTGTTGGGGCTCTGGCAGCTGTATTGGGCGTTGCGGGTTGGCCTGGATGCCGAGTTGTTCGAACTCATGGCCAGCCAGGCGCAGCAGTTGTCCGAGCGCACCGAGGCTATGGACCAGGCGCTGGTGGCGCTCGGGTTCCAGCCCGCCGAGCGGGCAGGGCGGCCTTGGCCCGAACGGCAGCGGGGTGCATTAAGGTTGTTGCGGTATCAGGCTTTGCTGGTTGGCGTGCAGGCCCTGTTGCTGGTGGCCGGCATGGTGGATTTCACCTGGCTTGGATAACAATAAAAAGGCGCATACATGTTCGAATCCCTGGTGGCCCTGGGTATCACTGGCGCGGCACGCACCATTACCGGCGCGCGAAGCCTCTGGTTTGGCTGCAGCCCGCAAGCGACGCAGCGCATTTATTACGCCAACCACAGCAGCCACGGCGATTTCGTGCTGTTGTGGGCGTCGTTGCCCCCGGCCCTGCGCCAGCGTACACGGCCGGTGGCGGGTGCCGACTACTGGCAGAAAACTCCCCTGCGGCGCTACGTCATCAACAACGTATTCAATGGCGTACTGATTGACCGGGAGGCCATTGACCCTGCCTACGATCCATTGCAGCCGATGCTCTCAGCCCTCGAAGCCGGGGATTCGCTGATCATCTTTCCCGAAGGTACGCGCAACCTGGACGACGGCCTGCTGCCGTTCAAGAGTGGGCTCTACCACCTGGCCTGGCGCTGCCGCGAGGTGGAGTTGATCCCTGTGTGGATCGCCAACCTCAACCGCGTCATGCCCAAGGGCAGGTTTTTGCCGTTGCCACTGTTATGCACCACCAGTTTCGGTGCACCCCTGCAACTGGAGTACGGGGAAAGCAAAGAAGACTTTCTCTTTCGCAGCCGTGAAGCGCTATTGGCCCTCGACCCCGAGCAGCATTAATGGACAAGCAGACACTGACGTTATTCGCCGGTATCGGCGTGCTCCTGGTCCTGGCCTCGCTGGTTGGCCGGGTATTGAAATGGCGTTCGGGTGATACGCCCAACGCGGTGATCGACAACCTCAATGCTCGCATCAATGCCTGGTGGGTGATGGTGCTGGTCATCGGCCTGGCCTTCTGGCTGGGGCATTGGGCGGTCATCCTGCTGTTCTATGCCGTGTCGTTCTACGCCCTGCGCGAGTTCCTGACCCTGACGCCGACCCGGCGCAGCGATTACCCGGCGTTGGTGGCGGCCTTTTACCTGGCGCTGCCGTTGCAATACCTGTTGATCGCTGCGGACTGGTACGGGCTGTTTTCGATTTTCATCCCGGTCTATGTGTTCTTGTTGCTGCCGATACTGGCGTCATTGGGCGGCGATACCACGCATTTTCTTGAGCGCGCCTCGAAAGTGCAGTGGGGGCTCATGATCGCAGTCTTCTGCGTGTCGTTCGTACCGGCGCTGCTGACCCTGGATATCCCCGGGTTCGAGGGCCGCAACCTGTTGCTGATCGCCTACCTTGTGATCGTTGTGCAGCTGTCGGATGTGCTGCAGTACGTTTGCGGCAAACTCTTGGGCAAGCGCAAGATTGCTCCCAACTTGTCACCATCGAAAACCGTCGAAGGTTTTGTCGGCGGTATCGCCCTGGCGTCGTTGATTGGCGGTTTTTTGTGGTTCATTACCCCCTTCAGTTTCTGGCAGTCGCTGTTGATCGCAGTGCTGATCAACCTGCTGGGTTTTGCCGGCGGCATTGTTATGTCGGCAATCAAGCGCGACCGAGGGGTCAAGGACTGGGGGCATATGATCGAAGGCCATGGCGGCATGCTCGACCGCCTGGACTCGGTTTGCTTCGCGGCGCCCATCTTCTTCCACGTCGTGCGGTACTGGTGGGTATGAGCGCGTGGGTCAGTGGTTGACAGTGAAGGCCAGCAGGGTCGAGAGCTGGCACAGCGGCCGTCCGCTTTCGGCCTGCCATTGGTTGAACACCCCTTGCACCAGGGCGCGGTCGCGTTGGCTGGTGGGCACCTTGTCGATGATGCCTTGGGCATTGAGGGCTGCGACCATGTCATCGGTGGGGATGAAGGTGTCCTTGCCGATCATGCGCAGGAAGCGGGGCGCCGATAGCCCGCCCAACTGGTTGCCGTGCTTGGCCAGGTGCTGCCACAAGCCGACGATATCGCTTTCGGGCCAATCGGCGATGAAGGCACCGAAACTGCCGTGCGCATGGGCAACGTCGAGAATCATCTGGGCATTGCGCGGCACGCTCTTGAGCTTGCCCAAATGACGGATGATGCGCTCGTCGTGCATCAGCCGCTCCAGGTGCTCGGCGCCCATCAACACAACCTTTTCCGGGTCGAAGCCAAAAAAGACCTGCTCGAACGCCGGCCATTTGGCGTCGACCAGGCTGTGCTTGAGGCCTGCGCGAAAGACCCGCAAGGCCAGCATCGACAGGTAACGGTCGGCCGTGATTTCGCGCAGCTGCACCGCGGTTTTCGGCACGGGCAGCCGTGCCTCCAGCGCCTGCGCCGAGCCGAAGCGGTTCAGGCAGTACTCATACAGCCATTTGTAGTCTTGCATGGGCTGCTTGTCCTCAGGCCAGGTCTTCGCCAGCCAGTTTGCGGTCATGCTGGAACTTCCAGCGAACGAACAGCAGCGCACTGACGAACAGCGCCAGGCTGAGCAGCACCTCCATCCAGCCGAATAGAGAGCGGGATGGGTCGAACGCTGCCAACACGCCCTTGATGAAGTACAGGTTGACCACGAAACAGGCCCAGGCGTGGGCGCGGGCGTTGCCCAGCAGAATGCCGGGCAGCAGCAGGGCCAAGGGCACCAGTTCGATGGCCAGGATCACACCGGTACGGGCGCCGTGCAGATCAGCGAACAGCAGGTTGTTGACGGTCAGCAACACGATCAGGGCAAAGAAGAACGCCAGGCTCAATACCCGGCTGATGCGCAGGCGTGGCACCAGCCACTCCAAAGGTGGCAGGACTTTCGGCTTTTTAGCCACGCGGGTTCTCCAGCAGTTTTGCGGTGGTGGCCAGGCGTTGACCGAGGGCGCGGCACAGCGCGATTTCGTGTTCATCCAGGCCGCGCTTGCCGTCAGCACCGGCATGGTGGCTGGCGCCGTAGGGCGTACCGCCGCCACGGGTGTCGAGCAGGGCAGATTCGCTGTAGGGCAGACCCATGATCAGCATGCCGTGGTGCATCAACGGCAGCAGCATCGACAGCAGGGTCGACTCCTGGCCACCATGCAGGCTGGCGGTGGAAGTGAATGCTGCCGCCGGCTTGCCGACCAGGCCGCCGCTCAGCCACAGGCTGCTGGTGCCGTCGATGAAATATTTGAGCGGCGCGGCCATGTTGCCGAAGCGGGTCGGGCTGCCCAGGGCCAGGCCCG
>CAYVPI010000233.1:0-6029 GCA_964453495.1 uncultured Pseudomonas sp.
ACATCAGCCAGTTCGCCGTGGACAACAACTTCCAGGCCGACTTCGCCACCGGCGATATCCAGCACACCCTGCTGCTGGGCCTGGACCACCAGCGCATCAACACCAACTACACCTCGGTCTTCGGCTTTGCACCGGGCATCAACGTCAACCACCCGGAATATGGCTTGCCGATTACCCGCCCGCCACGCTCCGATGCGTTCTATGACTACAACCAGAAAACCCGCCAGACCGGCGTCTACATCCAGGACCAGATGGCCCTGGACAAATGGCGTGTAACCTTGGGCGGGCGTCAAGACTGGGTGCATACCGGCACCAAGTTCTACACTGAAGACGGCGCCACCAACACCGAGCGCGACGAGAAATTCACCGGCAACGCCGCCCTCAGCTACGTGTTCGACTCGGGCTTCGTACCTTACATTTCGTATGCCCAGTCCTTCCAACCGACCCTGAACGCGACGGCTTCGGCGACCGAATCGTTCAAGCCGACCGAAGGCGAGCAATGGGAAGTGGGTATCAAGTACCAGCCACCAGGCAGCGACACGCTGTTGAGCGCCGCCGTGTACGACCTCACCCAGAAGAACGTATCGGTCACCAACAACGTTGGTAACGTCACCGTCACAAGCCAGACCGGCGAAGTGAAGGTCAAGGGCCTGGAGCTCGAAGCGGTTTCTGACGTCACCGAAAACCTGAAACTGATCGCCGCCTACACCCTGGCCAAATCCGAAGTGCAGGATGGCGCATTCAAGGGCAACCGCTTGCAGCTGATGCCCGAGCAACAAGCGTCGGCCTGGGCTGACTACACCTGGCACAGCGGCCTGCTGGACGGCTTCGGCATCGGATTTGGTGCGCGGTACACCGGCAACACCTACGGTGACCAGGCCAACTCCTTCCTCGGCAAGGCCGACTCCTACACGGTTTACGATGCGGCCGTGCACTACGACCTGGGTCGACTGGACAACAGCCTCAAAGGTGCGTCGCTGGCACTTAACGCCACCAACGTGTTCGACAAGGACTACATCTCCACCTGCGACAGCTTCTACTGCTACTACGGCGACCAGCGAAGTGTCGTTGCCAGTGCTACCTACCGGTGGTGATTGGGTAAGGCGTTGAACCAAGCCGTCACTTGCTGACGGCTTTGGTATTTGTAAAGGGTATGAAATGAAAAGCTCAACCATCCGCCGCTGGTCCTTTATCCACACCTGGACCAGCCTGATCTGCACCCTGTTCCTGCTGATGCTGGCAGTCACCGGCCTGCCGCTGATCTTCCACCACGAGATCGATCACCTGCTGGGCGATGCGCCCGTCCTCAAGCAGATGCCCGAAGATACTCCTCACCTGAACCTGCCCCAATTGCTGCTTCGGGCCGAGGCCCATCGCCCCGGTGAAGTGGTGCAATACCTGGGCTGGGACGACGACGAACCCAACGGTGTGCTGACCATCATGGCCGCCACCGCCGGTACCGAGCCCAACAGCTCGCACACCTTCATGCTTGACGCCCGTACAGGCGATCCGGTCGAGATGCCCTCGGCCAACGGCGGCTTCATGATGACCATGCTGCGCTTGCACGTGGACATGTTCGCCGGGCTGCCCGGCAAGCTCCTGCTGGCCTTCATGGGCTTGTTGTTCGTGGCGGCGATCATCTCCGGCGTGGTGCTCTATGCGCCGTTCATGCGCCGGCTGAAATTCGCCAGCGTACGCAACCACAAATCCACCCGCTTGCGCTGGCTCGACCTGCACAACCTGATCGGCATCGTGACCCTGAGCTGGGCACTGGTAGTGGGCATGACTGGCGTGATCAGCGCCTGCGCCGACCTGGTCATCGCCGCCTGGCGCAACGACAGCCTGGCGGCATTGGTGGAACCGTATCGCGATGCACCGCCGCTACAAACACGGGCATCGGCCAAAAACCTGCTGAATATCGCGGCCCGGGCAACGCCGGGCATGGAGCCGGATTTCATCGCCTTTCCCGGCACACGGTTTTCCAGCGAACACCACTATGCCGTGTTCATGAAAGGCAACACGCACTTGACCTCGCACCTGCTGACACCAGTGTTGATCGATGCCAGCACCCTGAAAGTCACCGCCGTTGGCGACCGCCCCTGGTACCTCGATGCCTTGCTGCTGTCGCAACCGCTGCACTTTGGTGACTACGGTGGACGGCCAATGCAGATCCTCTGGGCAACCCTCGATGTGCTGACCATCATCGTACTGGGCAGCGGCTTGTACTTGTGGTGGGTGCGCCGGCGCGCGCCGGCTGCGGCGAATGCCGCGCAAGCGGAGATGGCGTGATGTCGAAAAGGAAGAAATCGAGCTTGTGGCCGGTGTTTGGCATGCCGGCTTTGATCGCCTTGCTCGGGGCGGCGGGTTTGTTTGCTGCCTTGCTTGGTGATGGCTGGTGGGATGCGCTGGCGTGGGTGGGGTTGGCGGTGCCTGCAGTGCTGAGCTTGCGGGGGTTGCTGGCTCGCAAGTCCAGCCCCTCACCCTAACCCTCCCGGAACGCCGGACCGCCCCAAAGGGGAGAGGGGACCACATGTTCACTGGGCCATATGCGTTCTACCTCACGACACGAATCAATCCCCTCTCCCCCGTGGGGAGAGGGTTAGGGTGAGGGGGTGATACGTAAGCCAGACGCATAGCCCGCAACAGCTCAAATCCCCTATGATATTTCCCCTCCACTCAGAGGGTTCACCATGTCCACCCCCAGCATGACCCTGTTCCACTCCCCCGCCTCACCCTTCGTGCGCAAAGTCATGGTCCTGCTGCACGAAACCGGGCAACTGGACCGTGTTGCCATCAACACCATCGCCCTGAGCCCGGTCAGCCCTGTCAGCGCCCTGAACGAAGAAAACCCCGCCGGCAAGATCCCGGCCCTGCGCCTGGCTGATGGTAACGTCCTGCATGACAGCCGGGTGATCCTCGATTACCTGGACCACCAGCACGTCGGCAACCCGTTGATCCCCCGCGACGGCTCGGCCCGCTGGCAGCGCCTGACCCTGGCTTCGCTGGCCGACGCCATCCTCGACGCCGCCGTGTTGATCCGTTATGAAACCTTCCTGCGCCCTGCGGAAAAACACTGGGACCTGTGGCTGGACAACCAGCAGGAAAAAATCGAGCGCGCCCTGGCCTACTTCGAGCGCGACAGCATTGCCGAATTGAGTGCCAGCTTCGACATCGCCTCGATCAGCGTCGCCTGCGCGCTGGGCTACCTGGACTTTCGCATGCCCGATCTGGACTGGCGCAGCCAGCAACCACAATTGGCCAAATGGTACGCCGAAGTGAGCCTGCGGCCATCGCTCAAGGCCACTGAACCGACTGCCTGAACATCCTCAGCAGTTAGGTTTGCCTGCGGTGAAACGCCGGGCCGGGTTCACCGCTGCGCCAAAGTCGCGCAACGCCCGGGCGCCGATCAGCAGTGGGTAGTTGAAGCTGCTGCGGTCGGCCAGGTTGACTTCGACCTTGCGCTCGATGCCGCCCAGGCATAGGTCCAGTTCGATCACCGGGCGCTTGGCCACGTTGCTGGCCTCGCCCTCTTCGTCCTCGTCGGCGCGGTTCTTGATCTTGCTGATCCGCGCGATCTTGTGCTCGTAGACCTTGTCGTCAGCGTCCTTGGTCGCCAGGCGGAAGCGCACCCAGTCATCACCGTCGCGGGTAAACAGCTCGATGTCCTTGGCCGACAGCGACGCAGTCAGAGCGCCTGTGTCCATCTTGGCCTTGAGGGTCTCGCCGATTTCCGGCACGCCGATGTACTCGTAGCGGCCGTACAGGGTCGGCTCTGCAGCGAGGGCGGGCAAGGCCAGCAGGGTTAACAGCGCAAGCATGGATTTCACGTGGTAATGACCTCGGGTAGAAAGTGAGCGCCCAGCGTTAGACCGCCTGTCGTCGAATGGTTCGCGGATGCCTCCGGATGCCAAGCTTAGCCAACAAAAGGTCAAACATTCGTTAACCTGGGCGGCAAATTTGGCGTAGCGGCCAGGGCTGCTTATCATGGGCGGCTTTCACGTTTTCAAAGAGTTGCCTTATGCGCCGCCTGCTCACCGGCTGTTTCGTTACCCTGCTGTTTTTACTCAACACCCTTGTGCTGATCGGCCCCTTACTGATTTTTGCCTTGCTCAAGCTGGTGCTGCCCGGCCGGTATCGCGACCGCGCCTCAAGGGTGGTGATGTGGATCGCCGAAACCTGGGCTGAAATCGTCAAGCTCATCTTCGCCCTGTGCCTGCCAACCCGCTGGGAAGTGCGCGGCGCTGCCGGCCTGAGGCTCGATACGTCCTATCTGGTGGTCAGCAACCACCAATCCTGGGTCGATATCCCGGCGCTGATCCAGGCGCTGAACCGGCGCACGCCGTTCTTCAAATTCTTCCTGAAAAAGGAGCTGATCTGGGTGCCGTTCCTGGGCCTTGCCTGGTGGGCGCTCGATTACCCCTTCATGAAGCGCTACAGCAAGGCGTTCCTGGACAAGCACCCGGAACTCAAGGGCCAGGACCTGGCCATCACCAAGGCCGCCTGCGCGTTGTTCAAGCGTCAACCGGTGACGGTGGTGAATTATCTGGAAGGCACGCGCTTCACCCAGGCCAAGCACGACGCGCAGCACTCGCCCTTTCGCAACCTGCTCAAACCCAAGGCGGGAGGTGTTGCGTTCGTGCTGGCAGCCCTGGGAGAACAGCTCGATGCGCTACTTGACGTCACCGTCGCCTACCCTGGCGATAAAGCGCCCGGCTTCTGGGAATTGCTTAGCGGGCAGGTGCCCAGGGTGATCATCGACATTCAGGTACGCGAGCTGGCGCCGGCGTTATGGGAAGGGGATTACGAAAACGATCCAGCCTTTCGCCTGACCGTCCAGGACTGGGTCAACCAACTCTGGACGGATAAGGATAAGCGCATCGACGCCTTGCACACCGAACTCAGGGGGTAACGGTAGCCGTCGTACCCGCTGCGCCCAGACCCCAGGCGCTGCCCAGGCTTTGCAGCAGCGAGCCGGCAACGCCTTGCTGGCCCAGGTACTGCAGAATGACCGGGGCGAACATGCCGATCATGCCGGTGTCCATGCCCAGGGCGCTGAAGGCATTGTTCAGGTCATTGGTATCTTTGACTTGCAGGGCGCTGTCCAGGGCCGTGCTGGTGCTGTCGTTCTTGCCCAGCAACGCGCCGAGACCACCCAGACCCGCTAATGCATTCATGCCAGACAGCATGTCCAGGCCGGGCACGGATTTGCTCAGTTCGGCGTAGTCGGTGGGGCTCAACTGGTTCTTGGCCAAGCCCAGCAGAGCACCGGTGCCGCCGATGGCTTGCTCGGGGGTGATCTTGAGGTCGGTACCCAGGGTGTTGAGCAGGTTGGCAGGGCCCGGCGCGGCGGTTAAGGGGGCGCCTTCGGTTTGTTCGCTGTTCTGCATGGCCGATACCGCATTAGCGGCATCGCTGAGATTAAAGGCAAACACTGGGCTCGCGGCCAGGGTCATCAGCGTTGCCAGGGCAAAAACACGGGAAATCTTCATTGGAGCGACCTCATGAGCCATTGAGACGCCCATTCGGGCGCAAAGCAGCCGTTGGACTGACTTTACGCAGGATTGTTCCGTGCGCCCTCGCGCATAAACAAAACGCCCCGCTGTGTTTCCACAACGGGGCGTTGCATCGAGCAAAGCGCGTTTACGCCGCGCTGAACATCTTGTGTGGGTCAATCACAAACTTCTTCGGCACACCTGCATCGAACTCGCCATAGCCTTCCGGTGCCTGATCCAGACTGATCACTTGTACACCCACCACTTCGGCAATGTTGATGCGGTCCCACATGATGGCCTGCATCAGTGCGCGGTTGTACTTCATCACCGGCGTCTGGCCAGTGTGGAAGCTGTGGGATTTGGCCCAGCCCAGGCCGAAGCGAATACTCAGGCTGCCCATTTTCGCGGCGGCATCGACAGCGCCCGGATCTTCGGTAACGTAAAGGCCAGGGATACCGATTTTGCCCGCCACCCGCACCACACCCATCAGCGAGTTGAGTACGGTGGCCGGCGCTTCGTGCTTGGCGCCGGCATGGC
>CAYVPI010000234.1:0-5981 GCA_964453495.1 uncultured Pseudomonas sp.
AATACGTGTCAAAAGCTGCTTGAGAGCTTCCCCTGAACCATAGAATCTCCCACAGCTCCCACAGAACAATGCGCACTACTGTAGGAGCTGGCTTGCCAGCGATGAGGCCATGACTGGCAATAGAGAATCTACAACCCACCACTGGCCTGAAAACTGACCCCCAACACCGTCAGCAACGACAGGGGCAACAGCAGCGTGTCGAGCAAAGCACTGGCCGGCAGATCAAGCCCTGGATAGCTCGGCGCCGGGGCGCCGAACCGGTCCTCGGGACAACACCCACCCTGCAGCGCATACAAATCCAATCGCGTACCGGAATAAACGATCGGCGCCCCCGGCTTGGCGGCGTCGAGTGTGCGAACGCTGGCACAACCGACCACCTGCAATACCAGCAGCACGCCCAGCAACCAGCGGATCATTCATCGGCGCCAAAATGGTGTTCACCCCAACGCGGCAGCATGTCCTGGGGAATATCCAGCAGGTTGAGAATCCGTGCGACCACGAAATCGATCAAGTCATCGATGGTTTGCGGCTGGTTATAAAAACCAGGCGCCGCCGGCAGGATCACCGCGCCCATGTTCGAAAGCTTGAGCATGTTCTCCAAGTGAATGGTCGAGAACGGAGCCTCGCGTGGCACCAGAATCAACTGCCGACGCTCCTTGAGGGTGACGTCGGCAGCCCGCTCGATCAGGTTGTTGCAGGCACCGCAGGCAATCGCTGACAGCGTGCCGGTGGAACACGGCACTACCACCATTGCGCTGGGCGCACCGGAGCCCGAAGCTACCGGCGACATCCAATCCTCCTTGCCATACACGCGGATCTGCCCAGCCGACGCACCGGTGTACTCGGTGAGAAACGCTTGTATCCCTTGCGGCTTGGCCGGCAGTACCACGTCGGTTTCGGTCGACATAACCAACTGCGCGGCCTTGGAGATCAGGAAGTGAACCTCGCGGTCTTCGCGGACCAGGCAATCGAGCAGGCGCAAGCCATACTGCGCCCCGGAAGCGCCGGTCATGGCCAGGGTAATGCGCTCCGGGCCTGTCATTTCAGGGCCTCGGCCAATTTACCGTGCAGCCCACCAAAGCCGCCATTACTCATGATCACCACATGGGTGCCCGGCTGTGCCTGACTTTTGACGCGCTCGATGATCGCCTCCAGGGTGTCGGCCACGATCGCCGGTACCGAACATTGCGAAGCCGTGGCACCCAGATCCCAGCCCAGGTTCGGCGGTGCATACCAGATCACCTGGTCAGCGTCGCGCACGCTGTCGGGCAAGCCGTCACGGTGCGCGCCAAGCTTCATCGAGTTCGAGCGCGGTTCAATGACTGCCACCAGGGGCGCATCGCCAATGCGCTTGCGCAGGCCATCCAGCGTGGTCGCAATGGCGGTTGGGTGGTGGGCGAAGTCGTCATAGATGGTAATGCCGTTGACCTCGGCGACCTTCTCCATGCGCCGCTTGACGCTCTTGAAAGCGCTGAGGGCGGCAATCCCCATGGCCGGCACCACGCCGACGTGCCGCGCGGCAGCCAGGGTTGCCAAGGCGTTGGCAACGTTGTGCTGGCCAGTGAGATCCCACTCGACCACACCCTGGCTCTCGCCCTCGAAGCTCACCTCGAACCGCGAGCCGTCTTCGCTGAGCAGCTTGACCTGCCATTGGCCACCGGCACCCGTGGTTTGCACCGGTGTCCAGCAACCCATTTCAATCACGCGCTGCAGCGCAGGCTCCGTGATGGGGTGAATCACCAATCCTTCGCTCGGGATCGTTCGCACCAGATGGTGGAATTGGCGCTCGATGGCGGGCAAGTCCGGGAAAATATCCGCGTGGTCGAACTCAAGGTTATTCAGGATTGCTGTGCGCGGGCGGTAGTGGACGAATTTCGAGCGTTTGTCGAAGAATGCACTGTCGTATTCATCGGCCTCGACCACGAAGAACGGCGTGCCACCCAGGCGCGCCGATACTGAAAAGTTTTGCGGCACGCCGCCGATCAAGAAGCCCGGGCTCATACCGGCATGCTCGAGCACCCAGGCCAGCATGCTGCTGGTGGTCGTCTTGCCGTGGGTACCGGCGACGGCCAACACCCAGCGCCCTTGCAGGACATGGTCAGCCAGCCACTGGGGGCCCGAAACGTAGGGCAGGCCCTTGTTCAGCACATACTCAACCGCAGGGTTGCCGCGCGACAAGGCATTGCCGATGACCACCAGGTCCGGTGCCGGGTCGAGCTGGGCGGCGTCATACCCTTGGGTCAATTCGATGCCCTGAGCCTGCAGCTGAGTGCTCATGGGCGGATAGACATTGGCGTCGGAGCCGGTGACGTGATGGCCGAGCTCTTTGGCGAGTACCGCCAGCGAGCCCATGAATGTGCCGCAGATACCAAGAATATGAATGTGCATGATTAACCTCGTAAAACATCGAGGCAGGTTAGCTCAGGGCAGGGAAAATCGCATCCTGTGTTTCCACCCCCTGCTCACCGGCGTTCGCCGGGCCGCACATCCCGCTCACACCACACGGGCGATACCGTGCTTGCGCATTTTGCGATACAAGGTATTTCGGCTGACCCCCAACTGCGCCGCCACATGGGTCATGTGCCAGCGCTGCTGCTCCAGCACCGCCAGCAATGCCTGGCGTTCGGCATCCTCCAGGGCAAAGCCCGAGTTATCCACAGGGGCTGACGCCTGGGGCGCAGGCTTGCCCAGGCGAACCACTGCCGGCAGGTCTTGCAGGCCGATCAGCCCATCCTCACTCAAGGCCACCAGGGTACGCAGCACATTGCGCAGCTGGCGTACGTTGCCGGGCCAGGCGAAGTCGAGCAGCGCCTGGCGGGCGGCCGGCGCCAGCATCACCGGGTGTTCGCCGGCTTCCTGGGCCAGGACGAAATCCAGCAATTGCGCCTTGTCGCTGCGCTCGCGCAAGGCCGGCAGCGCCACTTCCAGGCCGTTGAGGCGGTAATAGAGATCTTCGCGGAAGCTGCCATTCTCGACCTGGCCAAGCAGGTTTCGGTGGGTGGCACTGATGATGCGCACGTCGACCTGCTGCGGCTCGCCGCCGATGGGCACCACCATGCGGTCTTCCAGTACACGCAGCAGGCGGGTTTGCAACGCCAGCGGCATGTCACCGATTTCATCGAGTAACAGCGTGCCGCCATCGGCCTGCTGCAGCTTGCCGCGCATGCCTTCCTTGCGTGCGCCGGTGAAGGTACCGCCTCGGTAACCGAACAGCTCGCTTTCAATCAGGCTTTCGGGAATCGAAGCGCAGTTAAGCGCGACGAAGGCTTTGTCAGCGCGACCACTGGCCTGGTGGACGGCCTTGGCGAACGCTTCCTTGCCCGAACCGGTCTCACCATTGACCAATAGCGGCACATCACGCTCAAACACCCGCAAGGCCCGACGAAATTCGCTCTGCAAGGCCGGGTCGACCAGGCATATGCCAGCCTTTTGGGCAACCGGCAGTGATGCCGGGCGTGTCTGGACCGGTTGAGGTATCGCCCGCGGCTGCCCGCGCAGGCTGGCGAACAGCGAACGGCCATCGCGGCTACGCAGCGGCCAACTGGCACTGGCCAAGGCGCTGGCACGCCCCAGCAAGTCATCCAGGGCGCAATCGAAAAAGCTTTCGACCGGCTGGCCGAGCAAGCCACCACGTGGCTGCCCCAACAGGTTCAGTGCGCTCTGATTGGCCGCGCAGATGCGCCCTTCGCCATCGAACGCCAGCATCCCCTCGCTGAACAACCCAAGCGACTCGGCCTGCACATGAAAACGCAGCAACCACTGGTTTTCGAAAGAGCGCAAAAAATAGCAGCTCTCGATCATTTTCGCCGAGAGGTTGACCAAGGCCATGGTGTGGAACTGGCTCTGGCGCGAAACCTCCTGGCGTGCCGACGATACGTCCAACACCGCCAGCAGTTCGCCATGGGGGTCGAACACTGGGCTGGCCGAACAGGTCAGGCCCGTGTGGCGCCCGCGAAAATGCTCAGCCTGGTGAATGGTCACGGCTTGGCGCTCGACCAGGCAGGTACCGATACCGTTGGTGCCCTCGCGGGCCTCGCTCCAGTCCGCCCCCAGCCACAAGCCGGCACGCTCGAAGGTGTTGCGCTCGGACGCGCTGGTCACGCAATTGAGGATGATGCCCCGGGCATCGGTCAGCAGTACCGCATGGCCGGCACCGGAAAGTTGCTGGTGCAGGCTGTTCATCTCGCCGCCGGCAATTTTCAGCACCTGGCGCAGGCGCTCGCGGCTTTCCAGGATATGGCCGTGCTCAAGCACCGTGGGTGCCATGGCCATGGCGGGGTCGAGGTGATAGTCCTCAAGGCATCGCAGCCAGGAGCGGGCGATCGACGGATCGCTGCCCGGCCCCTGTAACTGGGCTTTGCCTTGGGCGACGGTCAGCACTTGCTGGGCATGGCGGCTCAGGTGATTGCTCTGCACTTTTTATTATTCTCCCGCAGGGGTTGCGCCCAGCATCCTCCAGGCTGGCGAGCATTGCAACGCTGACTAGACTGGTGAGCCATCAGCTGTACCGAAAGCGGTACAAAGTGTCACTGCCGGGGTACCACATATGCCACAGCTATACTGAATATCTACATACAGAAATGGCCTACGCCTTGTTCAGACCGGGGTGTAGGGCGCTGGCCTGACCTTTGCTCTACATTTCTCAGGCGCAACAGCGCACTCCGTAATCCATACAAAAACCAGGAGATACTCACCATGCGTTATGCACATCCCGGTACCGAAGGCGCCATCGTTACCTTCAAGAGCCGTTACGGGAATTACATCGGCGGCGAGTTCGTAGCGCCGGTTAAAGGTCAGTACTTCACCAACACATCGCCTGTGAATGGCCAGACGATTGCCGAATTCCCCCGCTCCACGGCCGAAGACATCGAAAAAGCCCTGGACGCCGCCCATGCCGCAGCCGATGCCTGGGGCACAACCTCGGTACAAGCGCGCTCACTGATCCTGCTGAAAATCGCCGACCGTATCGAACAGCACCTCGAAACCCTGGCCATTACCGAAACCTGGGACAACGGCAAGGCCATCCGCGAAACCCTTAACGCCGACATCCCCCTGGCCGCCGACCATTTCCGCTACTTCGCCGGTTGCATCCGCGCCCAGGAAGGCAGCGCTGCCGAAATCGACGGCAACACCGTGGCCTATCACATCCATGAACCCCTGGGCGTGGTCGGGCAGATCATCCCGTGGAACTTCCCGATCCTGATGGCTGCCTGGAAACTCGCCCCGGCCCTGGCTGCCGGTAACTGCGTGGTGCTCAAGCCGGCCGAACAGACCCCACTGGGCATCACCGTACTGGTTGAGCTGATCGGCGACCTGCTGCCACCTGGCGTACTCAACGTCGTCCAGGGCTATGGCCGTGAAGCCGGCGAAGCCCTGGCCACCAGCAAGCGCATCGCCAAGATCGCCTTCACCGGCTCCACCCCGGTCGGTTCGCACATCATGAAATGCGCGGCCGAAAACATCATCCCGTCGACCGTAGAGCTGGGCGGCAAGTCGCCGAACATCTTCTTCGAAGACATCATGCAAGCCGAACCCAGCTTCATCGAAAAAGCCGCCGAAGGCATGGTGCTGGCGTTCTTCAACCAGGGCGAGGTCTGCACATGCCCGTCCCGCGCCCTGGTGCAAGAGTCCATCTACGACGAATTCATGCAGGTGGTGATGAAGAAAGTCCTGCAGATCAAGCGTGGCGACCCCCTCGACACCGACACCATGGTCGGCGCCCAGGCTTCCGAGCAGCAATTCGACAAGATCCTCTCCTACCTGGATATCGCCAAGGAAGAAGGTGCCGAGCTGATCACCGGCGGCAAGGTGGAAAAACTCGAAGGCAACCTGGCCAGCGGCTATTACATCCAGCCGACCCTGCTCAAGGGCCACAACAAAATGCGTGTGTTCCAGGAAGAAATCTTCGGCCCGGTGGTGAGCATTGCCACCTTCAAGGACGAAGCCGAAGCCCTGGCCATCGCCAACGACACCGAGTTCGG
>CAYVPI010000235.1:0-5955 GCA_964453495.1 uncultured Pseudomonas sp.
AACACGTTCAAGTCGGTGGCCTTCAGGTCGCCAAAGTCCTGTTCGACTTCGTGAATAACGAAGCCATCCCTGGAACCGGCGTGACCGCCGACGAATTCTGGGCGGGCGCGGAAAAGATCATCAACGACCTCGCTCCGAAAAACAAAGCCCTGTTGGCCAAACGTGACGACCTGCAGGCGCAAATCGACGCCTGGCACCAGGCGCGCCAGGGCCAAGCCCATGACGCAACGGCTTATAAGGCCTTCTTGCAAGAAATCGGTTATCTGCTGCCAGAAGCGGCGGATTTCCAGATCACGACTCAAAACGTCGACGACGAAATCGCTCGCATGGCTGGCCCACAATTGGTGGTGCCGGTGATGAACGCCCGTTTTGCCCTCAACGCCTCCAATGCACGTTGGGGCTCGCTGTATGACGCCCTGTATGGCACCGATGCCATTAGCGAAGAAGGCGGCGCGGAGAAAGGCAAAGGATACAACCCCGTGCGCGGCAACAAGGTAATCGCCTTCGCTCGCGCCTTCCTCGATGAAGCCGCACCACTGGCGGCAGGCTCGCATGTCGACTCCACCGCCTACCGCATCGAAGGCGGCAAGCTGGTCGTCGGCCTCAAGGGCGGCAGCAACACTGGCCTGCGCGACGACGCCCAGCTCATTGGCTATCAAGGCCAGGAGTCCGCTCCGACCGCCATCCTGTTCAAGCACAACGGCCTGCACTTCGAAATCCAGGTCGATGCCAGCACCCCCGTCGGCCAGACCGACCCAGCCGGCATCAAGGATGTGCTGATGGAAGCGGCACTGACCACCATCATGGACTGCGAAGACTCGGTCGCCGCCGTCGATGCCGACGACAAGGTCGTGGTCTATCGCAACTGGCTCGGCCTGATGAAAGGCGACCTGGCAGAAAGTGTGAGCAAGGGCGGACAGACCTTCACCCGCACCATGAACCCGGACCGCGAATACACCGGCGTCAACGGTAGCGCAGTCACTTTGCACGGCCGCTCCCTGCTGTTCGTACGCAACGTCGGCCACCTGATGACCATCGACGCCATCCTCGATGCCCAAGGCAACGAAGTGCCCGAAGGTATTCTCGATGGCCTGGTGACGTGCCTTGCATCGGTCCACAACCTCAACGGCAAAGCCGTGCGCAAGAACAGCCGTACCGGTTCGGTGTACATCGTCAAACCGAAAATGCACGGCCCTGAAGAAGCGGCGTTCACCAACGAGCTGTTCGGCCGCATCGAAGACATCCTGCGCCTTGCGCGCAACACGCTGAAAGTCGGGATCATGGACGAGGAGCGCCGTACCACGGTCAACCTCAAGGCCTGTATCAAGGCAGCTGCCGAGCGTGTGGTGTTTATCAACACCGGCTTCCTCGACCGTACCGGCGATGAGATCCACACCTCCATGGAAGCCGGTGCCGTTGTGCGCAAAGGCGCCATGAAAGCCGAGAAGTGGATCGGTGCCTATGAGAACTCCAACGTCGATATCGGCCTGGCTACCGGCCTGCAAGGTCGCGCCCAAATCGGTAAAGGCATGTGGGCCATGCCTGACCTGATGGCCGACATGCTCGCACAGAAAATCGCTCACCCACTGGCCGGTGCCAACACTGCCTGGGTACCGTCGCCAACAGCGGCCGCCCTGCACGCCCTGCACTACCACAAGGTCGATGTGTTCGCCCGCCAGGCGGAACTTGCCAAACGTGAAGCGGCGTCGGTCGACGACATCCTGACCATCCCGCTGGCCGCCAACACCAACTGGTCGGCCGACGAGATCCAGAACGAACTCGACAACAACGCCCAGGGCATCCTCGGTTACGTGGTGCGCTGGATCGACCAGGGTGTGGGCTGCTCGAAAGTGCCGGATATCAACGATGTCGGCTTGATGGAAGACCGCGCCACCCTGCGGATTTCCAGCCAACTGCTGGCCAACTGGCTGCGCCATGGCATCGTCACCGAAGAGCAGGTACTGCAGAGCCTCAAGCGCATGGCACCGGTTGTCGACCGTCAAAACGCCAACGACCCGCTGTACCGCCCACTGGCACCGAACTTCGACAACAACATCGCCTTCCAGGCGGCGGTCGAGCTGGTGGTAGAAGGCACGAAGCAACCTAACGGCTACACCGAACCGGTCCTGCACCGTCGTCGTCGTGAGTTCAAAGCCAAGAACGGCCTGTAAGCCCTACCTGGTGACCATAAAAATCCCTCAACTGCAAAGCTGAGGGATTTTTTTTGCGAGATATAACCTCACCATCACTTCTTGTAAAAAGTTGCGTTCGCTGCCATATAATCGGACATCCTTTTGGCATTAATAAACACTCCAACTCCCAGGATAGTCAGCAACATAGCAAAAATCTTCTGCGCACAGATCACCTCATCAAAAGCCCACCAGGACGTCAACATCCCAGAAATCGGCACTATAATAGACCAAGGCGCAACCTGACTCGCCAGGTATGTATTCATTTGCTTATTCCAGACCCAATAACCAAAAACAGTAGCAATATAAGCCTGAAACATAATCGAAACCACCACAGGCAGCGTGAGATCCGATGACAGCGACTCGAAGGGCGCACTGCCTTTTAATAAATAAGTCATCACATATAAAGGCGGAACAGCAAACAGGCTCGACCAAATCACAAACGAAAACATATCAGTCAGCTTTTCACGTTTGACAAGCACATTACAAAAGCTCCAGCACAAGGCAGAGAGCAATACCAACAGAATACCCACAGTGGCTATATTACTTTGAGTAAAACTGACGATCAATATCAGCCCCATCACCGAAAGCAAGATACCGGTAACATGCAGGGCAGTCATTTTTTCCTGGAAGAAAATCACCCCCCAGACTACGGTAAAGAAGGCGCTGAACTGTAGCACCAGCGATGCAACGCCAGGGCTAACCCCCATGAAGATGGCGAAATTCAACAATCCGCACATCCCGGCACCGAATAACAAACCATATAGGGCTACAAGCCTATAGCTGACCTGCGCCGGCTTCTTGATAAAAAATACCAGTGGCAGCGCACAAAAAGTAAAACGCAATGCTGTCAGCATAAAGGGGTCCACCCCATTAAGGCTGACACCTATCACCGAAAAATTGCTTCCCCATATCAACGTAACAAACACCAGCAGCGACAAGGCACCCAAATCCATTTTCATAACAAGCTTCCTGCTTGAAGAGATGACAAGGCGCACGCTGACTCTATCCAAATAATACATTTGGACAAAGTACCAACAGATGGCGACCATCAATATAAAATCATCTACAACAAACAATAGCCAAGCCGAACCTTGTCAGCAAATATCGAAATGTTAACTAGCATTTCTTAATTACCAACAAGGCGTATGAAAAATCGCATACCGACGTAAGCTTACTTAATGCTTATACCCCCAACTCCCGCCTTACCAACTCAAGCAACGTCTTGGGGTCGATCGGCTTGAGCAAAAAATCGACCACATTCAAATGCATCGCTTCGATCGCGTCACGCACCCCGGCATCACCGGAAATGATAACGATGGGCAGGTTTGCTCGCTCTGACTCGCGCACCTGGCGAATAAGGTCCAGACCATCAACCGGCCCCATGCGCAGATCGGTAATCATCAAACCGATGGTTTTGTTTGTTGCCAGCGCACTCAAGGCTTCTGGGGCACTTTTGGCCGTTAGGCATTGGATACCGTTGAGCTGGAGAATCTCAGCCAGCAATTCACGGGTGACTTTGTCATCCTCGACGAGCAAGGCTTTCTGGGGTGGCAGTTCTGGCTCCTGCATGACGGCATTGATTGCTTCACGCTCGGCGTCACTCAAAATATCGTGATCAGACATAACCTTCTCATTCTCAACGCCGCGTGCACTGCTTCTTCCCTGAGTTCAGACCGCATTCGTACAGGTTTCAACCTGCACTACGTCGGTTCGTCGGAACTGTGGATCCATCATGCTCAAGGCGCCGGTTTTACAGAAGTGTTTTTTTAGACTTACGTCCAATGGGCACCTGCTGGTTGGCGGCCGACCATAAAGGTCGATAAAAACAATGCGATCTTGCTCATGAGTAAAACCGACGCCTTCACCCAGGCCGGGAAAACAGCGGTACTGCAGAACATCCAGGGCACCTTGCAGTTCCTGCAGCGCTTCCCGCCATTCAACCAGATGGAAAATGCCCATTTGGCATATCTGGTTGAACAATGCCAACTGCGATTTTTCGCTGAAGGCGAGAGCATCATCAAACCCAGCGATGGCCCCATCGAACACTTCTATATCGTCAAGCAGGGGCGCGTCGTCGGCGAGCGGCCGCACACGGCCAAGCGCGGCACCGAAACCACCTTCGAGATCGCCACCGGCGAATGTTTTCCCCTGGCCGCGCTGCTCGGCGAGCGGGCCACGCGTACCGAGCACCTGGCAGCTGAAGATACGTTCTGCCTGCAATTGAACAAGTCGGCGTTCATCAAGTTGTTCGCGCTCTCCAGCCCGTTCCGTGACTTTGCCTTGCGCGGGGTCAGCAGCCTGCTCGACCAGGTCAACCTGCAAGTGCAACGCCGCGCGGTGGAAAGCCTGGGCACCCAGTATTCGCTCAACACCCGCCTGGGCGAATTAGCGATGCGCCACCCGGTCACTTGCGCGCCCGATACGCCATTGCGCGAAGCGGTCAAGCTGATGCATGAACAGCAGGTCGGCAGTATCGTGATCGTCGATGCACTAAAGGCGCCCCTGGGTATTTTCACCCTGCGCGATCTGCGTCAGGTGGTTGCCGATGCCAGCGCCGACTTCAGCGAAGCCATCGCCTGGCACATGACCCAGGCGCCCTTTGCCCTGAGCCCCGATGCCACCGCCTTCGATGCGGCCATCGCCATGACCGAGCGGCATATCGCCCACGTGTGCCTGGTCAAGGAGCAGCGTTTGTGTGGCGTGGTGTCCGAACGCGACCTGTTCTCCCTGCAGCGGGTCGACCTGGTGCACCTGGCCCGCACCATCCGCCACGCCGCGCGCATTGAAAGCCTCAGCGCCCTGCGCGGCGAGATCGGCCAACTGGTCGAACGCATGCTGGCCCACGGTGCTTCCTCCAGCCAGATCACCCAGATCATCACCCTGCTCAACGATCATATGGTCTGCCGGGTCATCGAACTGGCCATCGAAGAACGAGGTGACCCGGGTATCCCGTTCAGCTGGCTGTGCTTCGGCAGCGAAGGCCGGCGTGAACAGACCCTGCACACCGACCAGGACAACGGCATCCTGTTCGAAGCACGCGATGCTGCCCATGCTGCCGAAATCCGCGGGGTGCTATTGCCCCTGGCGCAACTGATCAACCACAATCTGGCGCAGTGTGGCTTTACCCTGTGCAAAGGCAACATCATGGCCGGCAACCCCGAACTGTGCCTGTCCCGCGCTGAATGGGCACGGCGCTTCGCGGCGTTGGTTCGCGAGGCGACGCCGGAAAACCTGCTGGCCTCGAGTATTTATTTCGACCTGAGGGTGGTCTGGGGTGATGAGCAGGCCTGCGAACAACTGCGCCACGGCATCCTCGACCAGGTGGCCGACAACCGCCTGTTCCAGCGCATGATGGCCGAGAACGCCCTGCGCCAGCGGCCTCCGGTGGGCCGCTTGCGCGATTTTGTGCTGACCCGCAAGGGCAACGACAAGGCCGCCACCCTCGACCTCAAGGTGCAAGGCCTTACGCCATTCGTCGATGGCGCCCGGTTGCTGGCCCTGGCCCATGGCATCGGCGCCAACAACACCATCGAGCGCCTGCGCCAGCTGGTGGCTGGCGAAGTCATCGAGCGGCTCGACGGCGCGGCTTATGAAGAGGCCTATCACTTCATCCAACAAACGCGCATGCAACAGCATCAGCTACAGACCCGCCAAAACCTGCCCTATTCCAATCGGCTCGACCCCGACAGCCTCAACGACCTGGACCGGCGCATCCTGCGTGAATCCCTGCGCCAGGCCCAACGCCTGCAAAGCAGCCTGACCC
>CAYVPI010000236.1:0-5900 GCA_964453495.1 uncultured Pseudomonas sp.
GGCAAGCCCGCTGCTACAAGGTCCACGCAACCCTGTAGGAGCGGGCTTGCCCGCGATGAGGCCCTAAAAGCCCCCCACCAACCAAACCAAGGAAGGACCCCCATGGCAGCCGACATCGAAGACAGCCGCTACGCCCGTTTCGCCTTGCATTGTTCCAACTGGGCCGAGCGCTGGTTCCCCGACTCCTGGGTCTTCGCTGCCTTGGCCGTGGCCATCGTTTCATTCGCCGCCATGGCCATGGGGGCTGCACCAACGGCCACCGCCACGGCGTTTGGCGACGGCTTCTGGAGCTTGATTCCCTTCACCATGCAAATGGCCTTTGTGGTTATCGGCGGATATGTGGTGGCCAGCTCGCCGCCAGCAGTGAAGCTGATCGACCGCCTGGCACGCATTCCGAAAAACGGCCGCTCGGCAGTGTGCTGGGTGGCCTTGATTTCCATGGTTGCCTCGTTGCTCAACTGGGGCCTGTCGCTGGTGTTCGGTGGCCTGTTGGTACGCGCGTTGGCGCGCCGCACCGACCTGCACATGGACTACCGCGCCGCGGGTGCCGCTGCGTATCTGGGCCTGGGGGCGGTGTGGGCGTTGGGCCTGTCTTCATCGGCGGCGCAACTGCAAGCCAACCCCGGCAGCCTGCCGCCTTCGATCCTGGCCATTACCGGGGTTATCCCGTTCACCGAAACCATCTTCCTCTGGCAGTCGGGCGTGATGCTCGCTGCCCTGGTGGTGGTATCGTTGGTGATCGCCTATGCCACCGCGCCGGGCCCGGGCAGCGCGCGCGACGCCCAGGCTTGCGGTGTCGATCCGTCGTTCAGCCTGCCACCTTCGCCCAAGCGCACGCGCCCGGGGGAATGGCTGGAGTACAGCCCGATCCTGATTCTTTTGCTGGTGGCACTGGCCGGTGGCTGGCTGTACCACGAGTTCTCGACCAAGCCTGCGATTACCGCCATTTCGGGCCTGAACACCTACAACCTGCTGTTCATCATGCTCGGCGCGCTGCTGCACTGGCGCCCGCGCAGCTTTCTCGACGCAGTGACGCGGGCGGTACCGACCACCACTGGGGTGCTGATCCAGTTCCCGCTGTACGGCTCGATCGCAGCAATCCTGACCACAGTCAAAGGCAGCGATGCCCAGACCCTGGCCCACCACATCTCGACGTTTTTCGTGCAGATTGCTTCCCACGACACCTATGCGGTGTTGATGGGCGTGTACTCGGCGGTACTGGGTTTCTTCATCCCGTCGGGTGGCGGCAAGTGGATCATCGAGGCGCCGTATGTGATGCAGGTGGCCAATGACCTGCAGTACCACCTGGGCTGGGCGGTGCAGATCTACAACGCGGCCGAGGCATTGCCGAACCTGATCAATCCGTTCTACATGCTGCCGCTGTTGGGCGTGCTGGGGCTCAAGGCGCGGGACTTGATCGGCTTCTCGTTCGTCCAGCTGCTGGTGCACGTGCCGTTGGTGCTGGTGTTGCTGTGGGCGTTGGGGACGACGTTGCAGTACGTGCCGCCGGTGATGCCTTAGGGTTTTGTATTCACACAGTGGGTTAGAGTGTTTTGTTGCAAGACAGCTCCCCCCCGGAAGCGTCCGCGGGGGAGCTGCGCTGGGGATCAGCAGTAGCGGTCGAGGATGCGGACTTCGCTCTGGTGCTGCAGCTGGTTCCATTGCTGGGTCAGGGTCTGCAGCACGCGACCGATGAAATCCTTGTCGGCGGCGGCCTTCTTGCCGACGTAGCCATGGCCACGGCGGTACATCTTCAAGCGTGCCAGCATGCTCGGGTGGTTCTGTTCGAATTCGTTTTCCGCCGAGTGGGGCGAGAGGCAATCGATACGGACTTCACCCGACTTGCAGATCCACAGTACGTGGCTGTCGTGGGTGTCCTTGTGGGCAGCGAACAATCGAGCCAGTTTGTCGATGTTAGGTTGATCGTTCAAATTCATTTTCAAGCTCCTTAACCACTCGTTGATCTAGTTGTTTCGCCGAAATATGGCGCCAATCAGGCAAACGTTGCCCGTCGAGTACCGGGAGAAATTCCCGAACTCTGTTTATGTAGCGTTGACAGGTAGCTGCTACACAGTAGCGTCACAACGGGGAGAGGCAGCGAACGCCAGGATACAAACCGCCGACTAAAAACCAGGTCAGCCACAAGCATCATGAGGACGTCAGGCCAGCGCTCTCGTCCATGCGGGACGACAATGCGGGTCAGCTTCATCAATCTGCCTTGTGGGCAGTACACATCCGAAAAACAACTCGACGGCTTGTCGAGACTGCTTGAATCACTTCTTGGTTGCTCCCGATCGGGGAGACGTCTGCATCATGCAAGGGCGAAACAGAGCCGTCAACAGTTTTGTAGTGGAATATTTTATTCACTACATATTGACTGGAAAGGCGTCTTTCGTTCCTTGTAGGAGCGGATGCGGCCGGCTCGTTTTGCCTGCCGTACCGCGTTGATGCGATCGCGGGCAATCGGAATGCCGCCCACCCGCTCCTACAGGTTAAGCGTATGGCTGAGCAGGCTTACTTACCCAATTTCACCCGGGTCCAGTCGCGCGTCATGATGCGCGCGAAGCTGATGGGCTGGTCGGGAATTGCATACAGGGTCGCCAGAACCGATTCGGGTGGGTAGGAGCCGGCGTCATTGCGGATCGCTTCATCCACCAGTGGCGTAGCGGCGGCATTGGCATTGGCATAACCGACGTTGTTGGTGATCTCGGCCATGATGTCCGGGCGCATCAGGAAGTTGATGAACTGGTGCGCGGCCTCCACATTTTCTGCGTCGTGGGGGATGGCAACCATGTCATAGAAACTGCCGGCACCTTCCTTGGGGATGCTGTAGTCGATCTTGATATTGTTGCCCGCCTCTTCGGCACGCGCCTTGGCCTGGACCACATCACCCGAGTAGCCGACGGCCACGCAGAGGTTGCCGTTGGCCAGGTCCGAAATGTACTTGGACGAATGGAAGTAAGCCACAGAAGGGCGAATTTTCATGAACAACGCCTGGGCTTCGGCGAGCTGCCCGGTGTCCCGGGAGTTCACCGGATAGCCGAGGTAATGCAGGGCCAGGGGTAGCATCTCGGTGGCCGAATCGAGGATGCTGATGCCGCAGGACCTCAGCTTGGCGGCATTCTCCGGCTTGAACAGCAGGTCCCAGGAGTTGACCGGTGCGTCGCTGCCCAGCGCCGCCTTGACCTTGTCCGGGTTGAAGCCAATGCCGATCGAACCCCACATGTAGGGCGCTGCATAGGCATTGCCAGGGTCGCTGGCCGATACGTTTTTCAGCAGCGTGGTGTTGAGGTTCTTCCAGTTCGGCAGCTTGGACTTGTCCAGCGGCTGATAGACGCCAGCCTTGATCTGCTTGGCCAAAAAGCTGTTGGAAGGCACAACGATGTCGTATCCCGACTTGCCGGCCAGCAAGCGCGCTTCCAGGGTTTCATTGCTGTCGAACACGTCGTAGACGACGTTGATACCGGTTTCGTCCTCGAATTTCTTCACCGTATCCGGGGCGATGTAGTCGGACCAGTTGTAGACACGCAGCACCTTGTCATTGGCCTGGGCAATTGTTGCGAACACGCCCAAAAGGGACACGGCAAGGAGGGTCCTGCCAAACGATTTCATGGGGATAAAACTCCATTTGCCAGCGTGCTGGCTGCAAAAAAAAGCGGCTGCCGAAGCAGCCGCGAGGTTAAGTGTGAGCAGGCTGATCAGGCAGTCGCACCGCGCAGGGTGGGCGAAGGCTGCTTCCAGGATTCAGCGGCCGTCTGTTCCATGGCTTCGGCAATTGCCCGCTTGCGGCTGGCTTCGGCGCGGCGGCCCATGTACCAGACCAACAAGGTGACGCACGACACGGCGAGCAGGATCAGGCTGGCGATGGCGTTGATCTCCGGCTTCACGCCAAGGCGAACAGCCGAGAACACTTCCATCGGCAAGGTGGTCGAGCCCGGGCCGGATACGAAACTGGCCAGTACCAGGTCGTCCAGCGACAGGGCGAACGACATCATGCCGCCGGCGCCCAGGGACGGCGCGATCATCGGGATGGTGATCAGGAAGAACACCTTCCACGGCCGTGCACCCAGGTCCATGGCTGCCTCTTCGATCGACAGGTCCAGCTCACGCAGGCGTGCCGACACCACCACCGCCACATAGGCCGCGCAGAAGGTGGTGTGGGCGATCCAGATGGTGAAAATGCCGCGTTCCTGGGGCCAGCCGATCATCTGCGCCATGGCCACGAACAGCAGCAACAGCGACAGGCCGGTGATCACCTCTGGCATTACCAGCGGTGCGGTCACCAGGCCGCCGAACAGCGTGCGGCCCTTGAAACGGGTGACCCGGGTCAGCACGAAGGCGGCCAGGGTGCCCAGCGCCACGGCGGCAATGGCCGTGTAGCAGGCGATTTCCAGGGAGCGTACCACCGAGCCCATCAGCTGCTTGTTGTCCAGCAGGCCCGCGTACCACTTGACCGACCAGCCACCCCAGACGGTTACCAGCTTGGAGGCGTTGAACGAGTAGATGACCAGGATCAGCATCGGCAGGTAGATGAACGCAAGGCCCAGGATCAGCATCAGTCGGGAAAAGCCGAAACGGTTCTTCATGCCCGTCCCTCCATCTCTTTGGCTTGGCTACGGTTGAACAGCAGGATTGGCACGATCAGGATCAACAGCATCACCACTGCCAGGGCAGACGCCACGGGCCAGTCGCGGTTGTTGAAGAACTCTTGCCACAACACCTTACCGATCATCAGGGTTTCCGGGCCGCCCAGCAGCTCTGGGATGACGAACTCACCCACCACCGGAATGAACACCAGCATGCAGCCGGCGATGATGCCGTTCTTGGCCAGTGGCACAGTGATTTTCCAGAAACTGTTGAGGGTGCTCGAACCCAGGTCCGATGCCGCTTCCAGCAGGCTCTCGTCATGCTTGACCAGGTTGGCGTAGAGCGGCATCACCATGAACGGCAGGTAGGCGTAGACCACGCCGATGTACACCGCGACGTTGGTGTTGAGGATCTCCAGTGGGTGCGAGATCACGCCAAGCCACATCAGGAAGCTGTTGAGCAGGCCGTTGTTGCTGAGGATGCCCATCCAGGCGTACACGCGGATCAGGATGGCCGTCCAGGTCGGCATCATGATCAGCAGCATCAGCACGGTCTGGGTTTCCTTGCGCGCCTTGGCGATGGCATAGGCCATCGGGAAGCCGATCACCAGGCACGCCAGGGTACTGAAGAAGGCCACTTTCAGTGAGCCCAGGTAGGCCGAGATGTACAACTCGTCGTCGGCCAGCAGGGCATAGTTGCCCAGGTTCATCAGCAGCTGGAATTTCTGCTCGGCGTAGGTGTAAATCTCCGAGTACGGCGGAATGGCCAGGGCCGCTTCCGTGAAGCTGATCTTCATGACGATGAAGAACGGCAACAGGAAGAACAGGCACAGCCACAGGAACGGAACACCGATGACCAATTGCCGGCCGCTGGGGACCAGGCGTTTCAATTGTCGATTGAGCTTTTTCATGCGCGCAGTACCACGCCGCTGTCATCCTCCCACCAGACATAGACGTTGTCGTCCCAGGTGGGGCGTGCGCCACGGCGTTCGGCGTTGGCCATGAACGACTGGACGATTTTGCCGCTTGGCAGCTGCACGTAGAACACCGAATGGCCACCCAGGTAGGCAATGTCGTGGACCTTGCCCTTGGACCAGTTGTAGCGGGTATCGGGTTGCTCGGTGGCGACCAGCATTTTTTCCGGGCGGATGGCGTAGGTCACGGACTTGTCTTCGACCGAGGTGCTGACACCGTGGCCGACATAAATACGTTGTTCCAGGTCCTGGCTGTGGATCACAGCAAAGCCTTCCTGGTCTTCGGTGACCACGCCTTCAAAGGCGTTCACGTTGCCGATGAATTCGCAGACCATGCGGC
>CAYVPI010000237.1:0-5756 GCA_964453495.1 uncultured Pseudomonas sp.
TGGACCAGGGCACGACCAGTTCGCGGGCCATCATTTTCGATCGCGATGCCAACGTTGTCGGCACCTCTCAGCGTGAGTTCGCCCAACACTACCCTCAGGCAGGGTGGGTCGAGCACGACCCCATGGAAATCTTCGCCACCCAAAGCGCGACCATGGTCGAAGCGTTGGCCCAGGCTGGCTTGAACCATGACCAGGTGGCCGCCATCGGCATCACCAACCAGCGCGAAACCACCGTGGTCTGGGACAAGGTCAGCGGCCGGCCGATCTACAACGCTATCGTCTGGCAGTGCCGGCGCAGCACGGAAATCTGCGAACAACTCAAACGCGACGGGCTGCAGGACTACATCAGCCAAACCACGGGGCTTGTCACCGACCCGTACTTCTCCGGGACCAAGCTCAAGTGGATCCTGGACAACGTCGAAGGCAGCCGCGAACGCGCTCGTCGTGGCGAACTGTTGTTCGGCACCATCGACAGCTGGCTGATCTGGAAATTCACCGGCGGCAAGACCCACGTTACCGACTACACCAATGCCTCGCGCACCATGCTCTTCAACATCCACACCCTGCAGTGGGATGAAAAGATGCTCAAGGTGCTGGATATCCCGCGCGAGATGCTGCCTGAAGTGCGTTCATCGTCTGAAGTCTATGGCCACACCAAGAGCGGCATCGCCATCGCCGGTATTGCCGGTGACCAGCAGGCCGCGCTGTTCGGGCAGATGTGCGTCGAGCCCGGCCAGGCCAAGAACACCTATGGCACTGGCTGTTTCCTGTTGATGAACACTGGCGCCAAGGCCGTGAAATCGTCCCATGGCATGCTCACCACCATCGCCTGCGGCCCACGCGGCGAAGTTGCCTATGCGCTGGAAGGCGCCGTGTTCAACGGCGGCTCTACCGTGCAGTGGTTGCGCGATGAGCTGAAGATCATCAATGACGCCCACGACACCGAATACTTCGCCAGCAAGGTCAAGGACAGCAACGGTGTTTACCTGGTGCCAGCCTTTACCGGCCTCGGCGCTCCCTACTGGGACCCTTATGCGCGCGGCGCGCTGTTCGGCCTGACCCGTGGTGTGAAAGTCGACCACATCATTCGCGCAGCCCTGGAGTCGATTGCCTACCAGACCCGCGACGTGCTCGATGCCATGCAGCAAGATTCCGGTGAACGCCTCAGCGCCCTGCGCGTGGATGGCGGTGCGGTGGCTAACAACTTTCTCATGCAGTTTCAGGCCGATATTCTCGGCACCCGTGTCGAGCGCCCGCAAATGCGTGAAACCACGGCTCTGGGCGCAGCCTACCTGGCAGGCCTGGCGTGCGGTTTCTGGAGCAGCCTGGACGAGTTGCGCGGCAAGGCCGTGATCGAGCGCGAGTTCAATCCGCAGCTCGATGAACAGCAGAAGGAAACCTTGTATGCCGGCTGGTTGAAAGCGGTTGACCGCACCCGGGACTGGGAGCCGCACGAGGAGAATTGATCGTCCTCTTCTCGGTTCCTGTAGGAGCTGCCGCAAGGCTGCGATCGACCGCGCAGCGGGTGCAGGATTTCAGGCTGCATGAAGGTCCTTCGGCCCTTGTCGCAGCCTGTCGGCAGCTGCTACAGATGCCCGCGCAGCGGTCGTAGAGGGCTTCAACGGTAGCAGCAGGCTCATTGATCCGGCATGATGGAGGAATTTGCATGGCAGCCCGAAGGAAAGCCCATGAACCTGCCTCCTCGTCAGCAGCAAATTCTCGAACTGGTCCGTGAGCGCGGCTATGTCAGCATCGAGGAAATGGCGCAGCTGTTCGTTGTCACGCCGCAAACCATTCGCCGTGATATCAATCAATTGGCCGAAGTGAATTTGCTGCGCCGCTACCACGGTGGTGCGGCCTATGATTCGAGCATCGAAAACACCGCCTATGCCATGCGCGCCGACCAGATGCGCGACGAAAAGCAACGCATTGCCGAAGCCGTAGCGGCGCAGATTCCCGACCATGCCTCGCTGTTCATCAACATCGGTACCACCACCGAATCCATCGCCCGCGCCCTGCTCAACCACAACCACCTGAAGATCATCACCAACAACCTGCACGTGGCGTCGATCCTCAGTGGCAAGGACGATTTCGAAGTGCTGCTGGCGGGCGGCAACGTCCGTCGCGATGGCGGTGTAGTCGGCCAGGCCAGCGTCGACTTCATCAACCAGTTCAAGGTCGACTTTGCCCTGGTCGGTATCAGCGGCATCGACGAAGACGGCAGTCTGCTCGACTTCGACTACCAGGAAGTGCGGGTATCCCAGGCCATTATCGCCAATGCGCGGCAAGTCATACTGGCCGCCGACTCCAGCAAATTCGGGCGCAACGCCATGGTGCGACTGGGCCCCATCAGCCTGATCGACTGCCTGGTGACCGACCAGGCGCCCGTGCCGGCACTGACCCAGTTGCTCAACCAGCATAAGATTCGCCTGGAAGTCGTCTAGCGCAACTCTGGCGGCCTGGCGCCGCCAAATGTTCGATTATTTTCACTTTCCGCCGCTTCGATGATTATTTTCAATCGAAGTCGACTGGCTGCGCGCGTTTTATTCCGCTACCATTTTCGAAATTGAACGTTAATGTTCGAATTCAAATTTCGAAAAAAAGCTTTCCCGAGCGGAAAGCCGGAGACCGATCCATGCCGCAGTCCACTTTGCCCAACGCGCCCTTGGCCGAAATCTATGACCTGGCCGTCATCGGTGGCGGTATCAATGGTGTGGGAATCGCCGCCGACGCGGCGGGGCGCGGCCTGTCGGTTTTGCTATGCGAAAAGGATGACCTGGCCAGCCATACATCTTCGGCCAGCAGCAAGCTGATCCACGGCGGCCTGCGCTACCTCGAACACTACGAATTGCGCCTGGTACGCGAAGCCCTCGCCGAGCGCGAGGTCCTGCTGAGCAAGGCACCCCATATCGTCAAACCCATGCGTTTCGTCCTGCCCCACCGCCCGCATCTACGCCCGGCCTGGATGATTCGCGCCGGCTTGTTCCTTTACGACCACCTGGGCAAGCGGGAAAAGCTGGCAGGCTCACGCAACCTGCACCTGGGTGCCGACAGCCCGCTGAAAAGCGACATTACCCGCGCCTTCGAATATTCCGATTGCGCCGTGGACGATGCCCGCCTGGTCGTGCTCAATGCCATGGCTGCACGTGAAAACGGTGCGCATATCCATACCCGCACCCGCTGCCTGAACGCCCGCCGGGTCAAGGGGCTCTGGCAGGTGCAACTCGAACGCGCCGATGGCAGCCTGTTCTCGATTCAGGCCAGGGCACTGGTCAATGCCGCAGGCCCTTGGGTTGCGACGTTCATCCGTGACGACCTGAAGCTGCAATCGCCCTACGGCATTCGCCTGATCCAGGGCAGCCACCTGATCGTGCCGAAATTATACGAAGGCGAACATGCCTACATTCTGCAGAATGAAGATCAGCGCATTGTCTTCGCCATTCCATACCTGGAACGCTTCACCCTGATCGGCACCACCGACCGCGAATACCAGGGCGACCCTGCGAAAGTCGCCATCAGCGAAGCCGAGACCGATTACCTGCTGAACGTAGTCAACGCCCATTTCACCCGGCAGCTTCAACGCAGCGATATCCTCAGCACCTATTCCGGCGTTCGCCCGCTGTGCAACGACGAGTCGGACAACCCTTCGGCGGTGACCCGCGACTACACCCTTGCGCTCTCTTCTTCACCGGGCGAAGCGCCGCTGCTGTCGGTATTCGGCGGCAAACTCACCACCTACCGCAAGCTGGCCGAATCGGCGATGACGCAACTGGCACCCTACTTCAACAACATCAAAGGCAGCTGGACAGCGCACGCCCCCCTCCCCGGTGGCGAGGGCATGAGCACCTCGCAAGCGTTGGCCGACGCCATCCTCGCGCGTTTCGGCTGGCTGCCGGCTTCCATCGCCCGTCGCTGGTCCAACACCTATGGCAGCCGCAGCTGGCGCCTGCTTGAAGGCGTGCAAGGGCCCGAAGACATGGGCGAGCTGATCGGTGCAGACCTTTTCACCCGCGAGGTCGACTACCTGTGCAGCGAAGAATGGGCACGCACCAGCGACGACATCCTCTGGCGGCGCAGCAAACTGGGGCTGTTCACCAACCCTGAGGAACAACAACGGCTGCAGCATTACCTGGAAAGGCTCGAGCGCAACAAAGGCAAGATCGAAGCGGCCTGATCCACTCCTTGAAAAACGCCTCGCCGTGCCCGCACCGCGAGGCGTTTTCATTGCTGCCATTGCCAGCGGCCGGCATTCGGTTTTCCGAACAGAAAACAGCTGCAACATTCGGTATTCCGGACGTCGATTCCCTTCACACAACCATCAACAAATCTTAATTTCTTTTAAATTCATATAGTTAATGTCGCAAGCCTGGCCTGGCACGGGTCATGCTCTACACTCCAGACGAATGCGCTAACACAACATGCGGTATTCGCTGAACGAAAAGGGCCAAGTAACGGCCCAATAAAAAAAACAACGTCGAGGAAAAGTTTGATGCGTATCGTTCCCCATCTCATGGGCGCAGCCATTGCTGCCGCTCTGATTAGCACTCCAGTTTTCGCCGCCGAACTGACCGGCACACTGAAGAAAATCAAAGAGTCCGGCACCATCACCCTGGGGCACCGCGACGCCTCCATTCCGTTCTCCTATATCGCGGACGCTTCGGGCAAGCCTGTCGGCTACTCCCATGATATCCAGATGCAAGTCGTCGAAGCCCTGAAAAAAGACCTGGGCATGCCAGACCTCAAGGTCAAGTACAATCTGGTTACTTCCCAGACCCGTATCCCGCTGGTGCAAAACGGCACCGTGGACCTGGAGTGCGGTTCGACCACCAACAACGTCGAGCGCCAGCAACAAGTCGACTTCTCGGTGGGCATCTTTGAAGTCGGTACCCGCCTGCTGTCCAAGAAAGACTCCTCCTATAAGGACTTCGCTGACCTTAAAGGCAAAAACGTCGTGACCACCGCCGGCACCACGTCCGAGCGCATCCTCAAGGCGATGAATGCCGACAAACAGATGGGCATGAACGTCATCTCGGCCAAGGACCACGGCGAATCCTTCCAGATGCTCGAATCCGGCCGAGCCGTCGCCTTCATGATGGACGACGCCCTGCTCGCCGGTGAAATGGCCAAGGCCAAGAAGCCGGACGCCTGGGCCGTGACCGGCACCGCGCAGTCCTTTGAAATCTACGGCTGCATGATGCGCAAGGGTGATGAGCCCTTCAAGAAAGCCGTCGACGACGCGATCGTGGCGACCTACAAGTCGGGCGATATCAACAAGATCTACGACAAATGGTTCACCCAGCCAATCCCGCCAAAGGGTCTGAACCTGATGTTCCCGATGAGCGACAAGCTCAAGGCCCTGATCGCCAATCCCACCGATAAAGCCGCTGACGAAAAAAAATCCTGAGCAGTGACTAACCTTTCACTTGAGAGCGCCCTGGCGCTCTCGAGTGCTCGAAGGTGCCCGTGAATTGACTGATCCGTGGGGAGACCCTGATGAATTACAACTGGGACTGGGGCGTGTTCTTCAAGTCCACCGGTATCGGCAGCGAAATCTATCTGGACTGGTTCGTCACCGGTCTTGGCTGGACCATCGCCATTGCCGTCGCTGCCTGGATAATTGCCTTGCTGCTGGGTTCGATACTCGGCGTGATGCGCACGGTTCCGAACCGCTGGGTATCGGGCTTCGCCACCGCATACGTGGAACTCTTTCGTAACGTACCGCTGCTGGTGCAGCTGTTCATCTGGTACTTCCTGGT
>CAYVPI010000238.1:0-5749 GCA_964453495.1 uncultured Pseudomonas sp.
GCGTTCCAGGAGCGCAAGCGGCACCTGACCATCGCCCAGATCAGCCATCGCACGGAAATCCCCCGGGCAGCGGTGCGTCGTTGTTTGCACACCTTGATCAAGCTGGGTTATGCCACCACCGACGGGCGTACGTATTCGCTGCTGCCCAAGGTGTTGACCCTGGGGCATGCCTACCTGTCGTCGACCCCACTGGCGGTTTCGGCCCAACCTTACCTGGACCGCATGAGCGAGCAGCTGCATGAAGCCTGCAACATGGCGACGCTCGAAGGCGATGACATTCTTTATATTGCCCGCTCGGCAACCACCCAACGCCTGATTTCCGTTGACCTGTCCGTTGGCGGGCGGCTGCCGGCTTATTGCACATCGATGGGGCGGATCCTGTTGGCCGCGCTTGACGATGCCAGCCTCAATGAATACCTCGAGCATGCTGACCTGCAACCCAAGACCAGCCGTACCATTTGTGAGCCCCAGGCATTGCTGGAGTGTTTGCAGCTGGTCAGGCAACAGGGCTGGTGCATTGTCGATCAGGAACTGGAGCAGGGGCTGCGCTCTATCGCCGTTCCGGTGTATGACGCCTCCGGCCAGGTATTGGCGGCGCTTAACGTGAGTACCCATGCCGGGCGCGTGAGCCGGAGCGAATTGGAACAACGCTTTTTACCTATCATGCTCACTGCCAGTGGCGATCTCAGCGCCCAGTTGTTCGCCTGACGTCTTGCAAAGGGTTGTCGTTCGATAAACGCACACAACCGCGTTATTCGGATAGACCTGGTTTTTCCGTCTTATTAATGTCGCTCGCATGGGGGCGGTTTGGCTCGGCCCTCAATAATAAGAGCGAGGCCTGTCCCCCATGTCTGACATTTGCCCCTGCATTGTCTGCCCATAATGTTCTTGTCTATTGCCAGCCTGAGCCGCGATTACCCTCAGTGCATGTTTGTGTGCCGCACCGGCGACTTGCATAACCGCGCGAACTTTATGGATAAAAATAATGAATCGTCCCCAATCTGCTGTCGGAAACTGCCTTGATGTGCAGGCCTTCATCAATTCCCAGCCATTATCGCGTTATCAATGGCGCGTGGTGGTGTTGTGCTTTTTGATTGTCTTTCTCGATGGCCTGGATACGGCGGCCATGGGTTTCATCGCGCCGGCGCTGTCCCAGGATTGGGGGATCGACCGTGCCAGCCTCGGCCCCGTCATGAGTGCTGCATTAATAGGCATGGTATTCGGTGCATTGGGCTCCGGGCCGCTGGCCGACCGTTTCGGGCGCAAAGTGGTGCTGGTTGGCGCGGTGCTGTTGTTCGGCGCGTTCAGCCTGGCGTCGGCCTATGCCAGTAATGTCGACCAACTGCTGGTGTTGCGCTTCTTGACTGGCCTGGGCCTTGGCGCCGGTATGCCCAATGCCACGACCCTGTTATCGGAATACACCCCAGAGCGCCTCAAGTCGTTACTGGTCACCAGCATGTTCTGCGGTTTCAACCTGGGGATGGCCGGTGGCGGTTTTATTTCCGCCAAGCTGATCCCCGCGTTCGGCTGGCACAGCCTGCTGTTGATAGGCGGTGTGTTGCCGTTGCTGTTGACGCTGGTGTTGTTGTTCTGGCTGCCTGAGTCGGCGCGTTACCTGGTGGTGCGAAATCGCGGCACCGACCGTATACGCCAGACCCTGGCCCCGATCCAGCCCACCCTCGTCAACCAGGCCGGCAGTTTCAGTGTGCCGGAGCAGCAAACCGTGAAGGCACGCAATGTTTTTGCGGTGATTTTCTCCGGTACCTACAGTGTCGGCACCTTGCTGCTGTGGCTGACTTATTTCATGGGCCTGGTCATCGTCTACCTGCTGACCAGTTGGCTGCCGACACTGATGCGTGACAGCGGTGCGAGCATGGAGCAGGCCGCCTTCATCGGCGCGTTGTTCCAGTTCGGTGGCGTGCTCAGCGCCGTAGGTGTTGGCTGGGCCATGGACCGGTTCAATCCGCACAAGGTAATTGGCATTTTCTACCTGTTGGCGGGCATCTTTGCCTATGCAGTGGGACAGAGCCTGGGCAACATCACGCTGTTGGCCACCCTGGTGCTGATCGCCGGTATGTGCGTCAACGGTGCGCAATCGGCCATGCCATCGCTGGCGGCGCGTTTCTACCCGACCCAAGGGCGCGCCACTGGCGTTTCGTGGATGCTGGGCATCGGTCGCTTCGGCGCCATCCTCGGTGCATGGATGGGGGCGACTCTGCTGGGCCTGGGCTGGAATTTCGAACAAGTGCTAACGGCGCTGGTGATTCCCGCTGCATTGGCAACCTTCGCGGTGCTGGTCAAGGGCTGGGTCAGCCACGCCGATGCCACCTGAGGTTATCGGACCCAGCAGGCTCTGCCCCAGTGGCGGGGCCTTTTTTTGACCCTGAAATGACGCTTAGCAGAACAACAATTTGTTCGATTATCGAACGGATACTCGATTATCGGATTGTATGAGCCCATCGGCAGGCATACTCTTTGAGCCATTCCTGGGCAATAAAAGCCCCCATCTCCGACAACCGGCTCAGTGAATCAAGGAGTCTCCCATGGCTGAAATTCTCTCGCTCCACGAAGCAGTGAAGCAATTCGTCCACGATGGCGATGCCGTTGCACTCGAGGGCTTCACGCACTTGATCCCGACTGCGGCGGGTCATGAAATCATTCGTCAGGGCAAGAAGAATCTGACCCTGGTGCGCATGACCCCTGATCTGATCTACGACCAATTGATCGGTGCCGGTTGTGCCAGCAAGCTGATCTTCTCCTGGGGCGGTAACCCTGGCGTGGGTTCGCTGCACCGCCTGCGTGATGCGGTCGAGAAGCAGTGGCCGCATGCGATGGAAATTGAAGAGCACAGCCATGCCGACCTGGCCAACGCCTATGTTGCCGGCGCATCCGGCCTGCCATTCGCTGTACTGCGTGCTTATGCCGGTTCCGACCTGCCCAAGGTCAACCCGCTGATCAAGACCGTGACCTGCCCATTCACTGGCGAAGTGCTGGCAGCGGTGCCTTCGGTTCGTCCTGACGTGACTGTCATCCACGCGCAGAAGGCTGACCGCAAGGGCAACGTGCTGCTGTGGGGTATCCTGGGCGTGCAGAAGGAAGCAGCCCTGGCGGCCAAGCGTTGCATCGTCACCGTTGAAGAAATCGTCGACGACCTGCAGGCCCCGATGAACGCCTGCGTACTGCCGACCTGGGCCCTGACTGCGGTCTGCCTGGTACCCGGTGGTGCCCACCCGTCTTACGCTCACGGTTACTCCGAGCGTGACAACCGTTTCTATCAGGCCTGGGACCCGATCGCCCGCAACCGTGAAACCTTCACTGCGTGGATCGACGAGTACATCCGTGGCACCGCAGATTTCAACGCATTCAAGGCAAAGTTGGCCAGCGCTTCGGAGGCTCAATAATGAACTACTCCACCAATGAAATGATGACCGTGGCCGCGGCCCGCCGCCTGAAGAACGGCTCGGTCTGCTTTGTCGGCATCGGCCTGCCATCGAAGGCGGCAAACCTTGCCCGCCTGACCTCTTCGCCCGACGTGGTGCTGATTTACGAATCTGGCCCGATCGGCGCCAAGCCAACCGTGCTGCCACTGTCCATCGGTGATGGTGAGCTGGCGGAAACCGCCGACACCGTAGTGCCGACCGGCGAGATTTTCCGCTACTGGCTGCAAGGTGGTCGCATCGATGTGGGCTTCCTGGGTGCTGCCCAGGTTGACCGCTTCGGCAACATCAACACCACCGTGGTCGGCGATTACCATAATCCGAAAGTGCGTCTGCCAGGCGCTGGCGGTGCTCCGGAGATTGCAGGTTCGGCAAAAACCGTACTGATCATTCTCAAGCAGTCCAACCGTGCCTTCGTCGACAAACTGGATTTCATCACCTCGGTTGGCCACGGCGAAGGTGGCGATTCGCGCAAGCGTTTGGGCCTGCCGGGCGCGGGCCCGGTCGGGATCATCACTGACCTGTGCATCATGGAGCCGGAAGCCGGCACCAATGAGTTCGTGGTCACCGCCATCCACCCGGGCGTGACCCGCGAGCAGATAGTTGCCGCCACCGGCTGGGCGATCCGTTTTGCCGACAGCGTCAGCGAAACCGCCGCACCGACCGAAGCAGAACTGACCGCCCTGCGCGATCTGGAAGCGCGTACTGCGGCCGCTCACGGCCAAGCGCCAGGAGAAGCGTGATGCGCGAGGTTTTTATCTGCGATGCGATTCGCACCCCGATTGGCCGCTTTGGCGGTGGTTTGTCCGGCGTGCGCGCCGACGACCTGGCCGCCGTGCCGATCAAGGCCTTGATCGACCGCAACCCGTCCGTGCAATGGGACCAGGTAGACGAGGTGTTCCTCGGCTGTGCCAACCAGGCCGGTGAAGACAACCGCAATGTGGCGCGCATGGCGCTGCTGCTGGCCGGTTTGCCGGACAGCATTCCCGGCGTCACCCTCAACCGCCTGTGCGCTTCGGGTATGGACGCGGTAGGTACCGCCTTCCGCGCCATCGCCAGCGGCGAGATGGAGTTGGCGATTGCCGGCGGTGTCGAGTCGATGTCCCGTGCTCCGTTTGTCATGGGCAAGGCCGATGCGGCGTTTTCGCGCAACATGAAGCTCGAAGACACGACCATTGGCTGGCGTTTCATCAACCCGTTGATGAAAGCCCAGTATGGCGTTGATGCCATGCCGCAAACCGCGGACAACGTTGCCGACGACTACAAGGTTTCGCGTGCCGACCAGGACGCTTTCGCCCTGCGTAGCCAGCAGCGTACCGCCGCCGCTCAAGCCGCCGGCTTCTTCGCCGAAGAAATCGTGCCGGTGCGTATCGCCCACAAAAAGGGTGAAACAGTGGTCGAGCAGGACGAACACCCGCGTGCCGACACCAGCCTGGACACATTGGCCAAGCTCAAGCCGGTCAATGGCCCGGACAAGACCGTGACTGCCGGTAACGCCTCCGGTGTTAACGACGGTGCTGCGGCGATGATCCTGGCTTCGGCAGAAGCGGTGAAAAAGCACGGCCTGACTCCACGTGCCCGTGTACTCGGCATGGCGAGCGCCGGTGTGGCACCTCGGGTCATGGGCATCGGCCCGGTGCCGGCGGTGCGCAAGCTGATTGAGCGCCTGGGCGTGGCGATTGCCGATTTCGACGTGATCGAGCTCAACGAAGCCTTCGCCAGCCAAGGCCTGGCAGTACTGCGCGAGCTGGGCCTGGCCGACGATGCCGCCCAGGTCAACCCTAACGGTGGGGCGATTGCCCTGGGCCATCCGCTGGGCATGAGCGGTACCCGTTTGATCCTGACTGCGCTGCATCAGTTGGAAAAAACCGGTGGCAAGAAAGGCCTGGCGACCATGTGTGTCGGCGTTGGCCAAGGCTTGGCACTGGCGATCGAGCGCGTCTGAGTAAAGTGGCGTCGTCATCGACGCCACCTGTTTAAAGCAATTCCCCTGCATCCCGCTTTGTTGTGTGAATGGCAGGGGTATTGTTCTGCGGAACGAGATTGTTACTGAGTGTGTCTAGACTCTAATGATCTCAACGGGGGACAACACCATGACCACAACAGCCAATTTCTACACGGGTGAAGAGCGCAGTAAGCGCATCTTCGCCATTGTCGGCGCCTCTTCCGGTAACCTGGTGGAGTGGTTCGACTTCTACGTCTACGCCTTCTGCGCCATCTACTTTGCACCCGCCTTCTTTCCCTCCGATGATCCCACCGTGCAGTTGCTCAACACGGCAGGTGTGTTCGCCGCAGGCTTTTTGATGCGCCCA
>CAYVPI010000239.1:0-5696 GCA_964453495.1 uncultured Pseudomonas sp.
CAAGCGATTGCCACCGGGCAAGCGCTAGCGGCCGAAGACGGCCGCTTTGTCATTGTGCAACGCAGTTTTGCCGAGTTGGGTGCCGAGGTTGCCACGCGCGGGCTGGCAGGCAAGGTCAGTGGCGTGTTGCTCGACCTTGGTGTTTCCTCGCCGCAACTCGACGACCCGGAGCGTGGCTTCAGTTTCCTCAATGACGGCCCCCTGGACATGCGCATGGACCCCTCGCGGGGCGTCAGTGCCGCCGACTTCATTGCTAGCGCACCTGAAGAAGAGATTGCCCGGGTATTCAAGGAATACGGCGAGGAACGCTTTGCCAAGCGCATGGCCCGTGCCGTGGTGCTGCGCCGCGAAACCCAGCGTTTCGAGCGCACTGCCGACCTGGCCGAGGTGTTGAAGGTGGCCAACCCCGCTTGGGAGAAAGGCAAGAACCCGGCCACGCGCGCCTTCCAGGGGCTGCGTATCCACGTCAACAACGAGCTGGCCGATCTGGAGGCGGGCCTTGAAGCTGCAATGGACGCGCTGGAAGTCGGCGGCCGCCTGGTGGTCATCAGCTTTCATTCGCTCGAAGACCGTATCGTCAAGCTGTTCATGCGCAAGCTGGCCAAGGGCGAAGCTGACAACCTGCCGCGCAACCTGCCGGTGCAATTCAAGGCCTTCGAACCGAAGATCAAGATCCATGGCAAGGCTCGCTTCGCCTCCGAGGCCGAGCTCAAGGCCAACCCACGCTCGCGTAGCGCCGTCATGCGTGTGGCGGAGAAGCTGCGGTGAGCAGGCTTTTCGCAAAACCCCTGCCAGGCGGAAGCTTCCTGATGCTTCTGCTGTTTGTCGGCGTGCTCGTTTCAGCGGTCGCGGTGTCGTACAGCGCCCATTGGAATCGTCAACTGCTCAATACCCTGTACGGTGAATTGAGCGAACGGGACAAGGCGCAGGCCGAATGGGGGCGCTTGATTCTCGAGCAAAGCACCTGGACGGCCCACAGTCGTATCGAAACCCTGGCCAGCGAACAATTGAAGATGCGCATCCCCGGCGCCGCGGAAGTCCGCATGGTGGCGCCATGATGAAACTCGAAGGTGCACTCTACCCCTGGCGGTTTCGCGTGGTGTTGGGTTTGCTGGCACTGATGGTGGGCGCCATCGCCTGGCGTATCGTCGACTTGCAGGTGATCGACCATGACTTCCTCAAGGGCCAGGGCGATGCGCGCAGCCTGCGGCATATTCCGATCCCTGCGCACCGTGGCCTGATCACCGACCGTAACGGCGAGCCGCTGGCAGTCAGTACGCCGGTCACCACCCTGTGGGCCAACCCCAAGGAAATGCAGGTGGCCAAGGACAAATGGCCGGCATTGGCCGCAGCCCTGGGGCAAAACCCCAAGCAGTTGAGTGAGCGCCTGGAACAGCAGGCCAACAAGGAATTCATCTACCTGGTCCGGGGCCTCACGCCGGAACAGGGTCAGGTCGTACTCGACCTCAAGGTACCCGGGGTATACGGGATCGAAGAGTTTCGGCGCTTTTATCCTGCCGGCGATGTCGCGGCCCACATGGTCGGTTTCACCGACCTTGATGACCATGGGCGCGAAGGCGTCGAGCTGGCCTATGACGACTGGCTGGCCGGGGTGCCCGGCAAGCGACAGGTTATCAAGGACCGGCGAGGCCGGTTGATCAAGGATATCCAGGTCACCAAAAACGCCAAGGCCGGCAAAGCCTTGGCGTTGTCCATCGATCTGCGCCTGCAATATCTGGCCAGCCGCGAGTTGCGCAATGCCATCGTCGAGAACCAGGCCAAGGCGGGCAGCCTGGTGATCATGGATGTAAAAACTGGCGAAGTGTTGGCCATGGCCAACCAGCCGACCTACAACCCGAACAACCGCCGCAGCATGTTCCCGGCCGCCATGCGTAACCGCGCCATCATTGACGTGTTCGAGCCGGGCTCGACCGTGAAGCCGATTTCCATGAGCGCGGCCCTGATGACTGGCCGCTGGAAGCCGACCGATAAGGTCGAAGTCTATCCGGGCACCCTGCAACTGGGCCGCTACACCATCCGTGACGTGTCCAAGAGCGAAGGCCCGATACTTGACCTGACCGGCATTCTGATCAACTCCAGTAACGTGGGGATGAGTAAGGTTGCGTTCGACATCGGTGGCGAATCCATCTACCGCATGATGGCCTCGCTTGGCTTGGGGCAGTACACCGGCCTGGGCTTTCCGGGTGAGCGCGTCGGTAACCTGCCGAACCACCGTGAATGGCGCAAGGCCGAAACGGCGACGCTGTCTTATGGTTATGGCGTGTCGGTAACGGCGTTGCAGTTGGTGCATGCCTACGCAGCGCTGGCCAACGATGGCCGCATGGTGCCGCTGAGTATCCTGAAAGTCGACAAAGAGCCGGAATCTGCCGAGGTGATGCCGGTCGAAACCGCCAAAACCATCCAGGGCATGCTGCAGCAAGTGATCGAGGCACCGCGCGGGGTTTTCCGTGCGCAGGTGCCGGCCTATCACGTGGGCGGCAAGTCGGGTACCGCGCGTAAAGCCACCGTTGGCTCCAAGGGGTACACCGAAAACGCCTACCGTTCACTGTTCGCCGGCTTCGGCCCGATGAGCAATCCGCGCTATGCCATCGTCGTGGTGATCGACGAGCCGGGCACTGGCGCCTATTTCGGTGGTCTGATCTCGGCACCCGTTTTCAGCAAGGTCATGTCCGGCACGTTGCGACTGATGAACGTGACGCCTGACAACCTGCCGACGGCAACTCCACAGCAGCAAGCCGATGCTGCGCCCGCCAAAGGAGGGCGCGGTTGATGACAATGCCTCTGAGCAAGATTTTTCCACAGGCCGGCCGTGATCCGTCGATCCGCGAGCTGACCCTCGACAGCCGCAATGTGCGCGCTGGCGATCTGTTTCTGGCCGTGCCCGGCGCCAAGGTCGATGGCCGCATGCATATTGCCGACGCCTTGCAACGTGGTGCGGCGGCTGTGGCCTATGAAGCCCAGGGCGTCAACGTGTTGCCCATTACCGATGTGCCGCTGATTCCGGTCAAGGGCCTGGTGTCGCAGCTTTCGAGTATTGCCGGACGCTTTTACGGCGATACCAGCCGTCAGCTGAAGCTGGTCGGTGTTACCGGTACAAACGGCAAGACCAGCGTCACGCAGTTGCTGGCGCAGGCGCTGGATGAACTGGGCATGCGCTGTGGCCTGATCGGCACCTTGGGCACCGGTTTCTATGGTGAACTGGTCAGTGGCAAGTTGACCACGCCGGATCCGATTGCCGTCCAGGCCACTTTGTACGATTTGAAAAAGGCCGGGGCGCGGGCCGTGGCGATGGAAGTGTCGTCCCATGCTTTGGATCAAGGCCGTGTGGCTGCCCTGGCGTTCGATATCGCGGTCATGACCAACCTGTCCCGCGATCACCTTGATTACCACGGCAGTATGCAAGCATACGCCGAGGCCAAGGCACGTCTGTTCGCCTGGCCAGACCTGCGCTGCCGGGTGGTCAACCTCGATGATGAGTTTGGTCGCGAGCTGGCAGGCCAGGAACATGAGTCACGCTTGATCACCTATAGCCTGCAAGATGCCAGTGCCTCGTTGTATTGCCGTGAGGCGCATTTCAGCGACGACGGTGTGCGCGCTGTCATTGTCACCGCACAGGGGGAGCGTACCCTGCGCAGCCGCCTGCTGGGTCGTTTCAACCTGAGCAACATGCTCGCAGCGGTGGGTGCCCTGTTGGCACTGGATTACCCGCTGGACGAAATTCTCAAGGTCACCCCAACACTGGAAGGGCCGATCGGCCGGATGCAGCGCCTGGGCGGTGGCAGCAAGCCCCTGGTGGTGGTCGATTACGCGCACACCCCCGATGCCCTGGAAAAAGTACTCGAAGCCCTGCGCCCGCATGCCAAGGGCAAGTTGCTGTGCCTGTTCGGCTGTGGCGGCGACCGCGATAGCGGCAAGCGCCCGTTGATGGCAGAAGTGGCCGAGCGCCTGGCCGACGGCGTGCTGGTCACTGACGACAACCCGCGCAGCGAAGATCCGCAGCATATTTTTGCCGACATTCGCCCAGGTTTTGCCAAGACGGACGACGTTCAGTTTGTCGCCGGCCGTGGTGCAGCCATCAGCCAACTGATTGCCAGCGCCGCTGCCGACGATGTCATCGTCCTGGCTGGCAAGGGCCACGAGGACTACCAGGAAATCAACGGTCAGCGCCACGCCTTCTCCGATCTGGTCGAAGCCGAGAAAGCACTCGCAGTCTGGGAGGCCCCCCATGCTTAAGCCATTGACCCTCAGTCAGTTGACCACGCCCTTGCAGGGTCGCCTGGTCGCTGGCGATGCAACCTTTACCGGCGTCAGCATCGACAGCCGTGCAATTGCTGCCGGGCAACTGTTCGTTGCTTTGGCTGGGCCGCGCTTTGATGGTCACGATTATTTGAACGAAGTCCAGGCCAAAGGCGCTGTTGCCGCCCTGGTGGAGCGCGAGGTGCCGGGTAGCAATTTGCCGCAACTGGTCGTTGCTGACAGTCGTCTGGCCCTGGGGCAATTGGGCGCCCTGAACCGTGCCGAGTTCACTCGTCCTGTTGCTGCCATTACCGGTTCCAGTGGCAAGACTACCGTCAAGGAAATGCTCGCCAGCATTCTGCGCACCCGTGGGCCGGTGCTGGCGACGCGCGGTAACTTGAACAATGACCTGGGTGCTCCTCTGACGCTGCTGGAAATTGCTCCCGAGCACACGGCGGCGGTCATCGAGCTGGGTGCTTCGCGTGTCGGCGAGATTGCCTACACCGTTGGTCTGACCCAGCCCCATGTGGTCATTATCAACAACGCCGGTACTGCTCACGTGGGCGAATTCGGTGGCCCGGAAAAAATCGTCGAAGCCAAGGGCGAGATTCTCGAAGGGCTGGGCGAGGGTGGTATCGCCATCCTCAACCTGGACGACAAGGCATTCGCCATCTGGAAAGCGCGCGCTGGCCAGCATGGTGTGTTGAGCTTTGCCCTGGAAAATCCGATTGCCGATTTCCATGCCGCCAACCTGAGCGTCGATGCGCGTGGCTGCCCGGCGTTCGATCTGCACGGCCCAGCCGGCGTCGGGCGGGTGCAGTTGAATCTGCTGGGTATGCACAATGTACAAAACGCATTGGCGGCAGCTGCTGCGGCGCATGCCTTTGGTCTGACACTGAACGGTATAGTCCAGGGGCTGAACGACGTCCAGCCGGTCAAGGGCCGGACGGTGGCGCAGATCACCCCTCAAGGCGTGCGGGTGATCGATGATACCTACAACGCAAACCCCACCTCCATGTGCGCGGCCATTGATATACTTGCCGGCTTTTCCGGGCGCACCGTTCTGGTGCTCGGAGATATCGGCGAATTGGGTCAATGGGCGCAGGAAGGTCATGAACACGTAGGCGCCTACGCCAAAGGCAAGGTCTCGGCACTCTATGCCGTTGGCCCTTTGATGGCCCACGCGGTCGCTGCCTTTGGTGAAAATGCCCGCCATTTCGCCACTCAAGCTGACCTGATCGCGGCCGTTAGTGCCGAGCAGGCCACTCATACCACTATTTTGATCAAGGGTTCGCGCAGTGCTGCGATGGAAAACGTCGTGGCAGCTTTGTGCGGTCCCAGCGGGGAGAAACATTAATGCTGCTGCTGCTGGCTGAGTATCTGCAACAGTTCTACAAAGGCTTCGCGGTCTTTCAGTACCTGTCCCTGCGCGGGATTCT
>CAYVPI010000240.1:0-5559 GCA_964453495.1 uncultured Pseudomonas sp.
GAATCGGCAACCGGATGGTCCGGGTCTGATTCATGATCGCGCGCTCGATGGTCTGGCGAATCCACCAGGTGGCGTAAGTTGAAAAGCGGAAACCGCGTTCCGGGTCGAACTTCTCTACTGCCCTGATCAGCCCCAGGTTACCCTCTTCGATCAGGTCCAGCAGTGACAGGCCGCGGTTGACATAGCGTCGAGCGATTTTCACCACCAGGCGCAAGTTACTTTCGATCATGCGTTTGCGCCCGGCCGGGTCACCCTTTTGCGACAGCCGCGCAAAATGGACTTCTTCTTCCGGAGAGAGCAATGGCGAAAAGCCGATCTCATTGAGATACAACTGGGTAGCGTCGAGCGCCCGGGTGTAATCGATGTACTTGTGTTGTTTAAGCGAAGTGGAGTGTTTGGCCTTGGTGCGAACCGAAGGTACAGCAGGTTCTTCGCTCGACACCGTTTCCATAACGAATTCAGCCTCCATCAGGAGTACCTCATCGTCGATGTCAAACTCCGGCGCTTCTTTACTGAGAGCCATTGTTATAGTCCTTTGCTGAGTTCGACCTCAAGCCCGAACGACGCCTGATCTCCTTGGCAACGTTCAAGCCTGTCCCCTCTATGTGCAGAGAAACAGGCTGGGTGCATTCAACGACGTGGCAGAAATTGCAGTGGATCTACAGGTTTGCCCTGACGGCGAATCTCGAAATGCAACTTCACCCGGTCAGTACCCGTGGATCCCATTTCGGCAATAGTCTGCCCTACCTTGACTTGCTGCCCTTCCCGTACCAACAGCCTGCGGTTATGACCGTAGGCACTCACATAGGTGTCGCTGTGTTTGATGATTACCAACTCGCCGTAGCCCCGCAAACCACTCCCGGCGTACACCACCGAACCATCAGACGCAGCAAAAACAGGCTGTCCCAAATCCCCGGCGATATCAACGCCTTTATTCAAACTGCCGTTTGAAGAGAATTTTCCAATCAGTACGCCATTGGCCGGCCAGGCCCAATTACCCCCCGCACGCTCGCCAGCCGGCACTGGCGTGGCCATTGGCGCCGGGCTTGTGGCGGCCTGTGAAGCTGCCTGCGGCGTTGATTGAGGTGCCGTGGCAGGTGCTGGCGCGCCATTGATCGGGCGCCGGATGACGGTGGTTTTGGTGGACGAGGATGGCCCCTGGGTCGACGTAGTGGCAACGGACGTATTCGCGGTACTGGAGCGGCCATCGAAGCGAATCGCTTGTCCCGGACGAATGGTATACGGCGGGTCGATATTGTTACGCGCAGCCAGGGCCTTGTAGTCCCAGCCATAACGGAATGCGATGGAAAACAGGGTATCGCCACGCTGGACCACATACTGGCCTGTGGTGACGGCCGGGCGTTGTGCAACCTTGTTGTTGCGATCCACAACCCGCGCGCCGCTGGTAGTCGAGTTAGAGGAACACCCCGCCAAAACGCTGACGAAGGCAAAGCCAATCACCAGTAGCTTTAAACTCGAATAACCCGTGCGCTGCCGAATGGCTGTGAGACTCACCCGCCGCTCCCTTTAATGGTGACCAACATAAAAAATGTAATAGTGCGCAATTATAACCAAGCACACCCCTATTACGGACAGTGCGTAGGCAAAGTATGAACCAACATACATTTTTCAGGATTATACGAGCACCGCAGATAGACCAGAAAGTTGGGGCACAATTCAATTGTGAGCGTAATCAGGCCAGTGGTCCGTTGAGCAAGGGTACGAAACGCACGGCATCGAGCACTCGCCGGGAAAAACCATGCTCCTCGCGCACGATCAACATCAGATGCTGCACGTCGCCAGCCGCCCCCACCGGAATAACCATCCGCCCGCCCGGGGCCAGTTGATCAAGCAGAGCCTGGGGTACTTCACTGGCGACCGCCGTTACGATGATCCCGTTGTAGGGTGCAAGCGCCGGCCAGCCTTCGCAGCCATCTCCCCAGCGAAACACAACGTTGCGCAGGTTCAGTTCGACCAGGCGCTCCTTGGCTCGATCCTGCAAAACCTTGATCCGTTCGACCGAGAATACCCGTTCGACCAGTTGAGCCAGCACGGCCGTCTGGTAGCCGGAGCCCGTGCCAATCTCCATGACCTTGTCCAGAGGACCGGCCTCGAGCAGTAGCTCACTCATGTGAGCCACCATGAAGGGTTGCGAGATTGTCTGGTTGTGGCCAATCGGCAAGGCCGTGTCTTCGTAGGCTCGGTGTGCCAGGGCTTCGTCGACGAACAAATGCCTTGGCGTACGCCTGATTACCTCAAGCACGCGGGTATTGGTGACGCCCTCATCGCATAACCGCTGGATGAGGCGCTCCCGGGTACGCTGCGATGTCATGCCGATTCCGCGCCGGTTCATATCATCCTGTTCGCGCATCAACGAAACCCCTCCAACCAACCTTCCATGCGCTCGAAGGCATCATTGAAGGTACGGTCGAGCTGCAATGGCGTAATCGACACAAACCCCTGCATCACGGCGTGGAAATCCGTACCCGGGCCACCGTCCTCGGCATCCCCGGCCACTGCAATCCAGTAGCCCTCCTTGCCGCGTGGGTTGACCACTTTGGTCGGCGCCGCAGCGCGCGCGCGGTGGCCCAGGCGCGTCAACTGCACGCCGCGGATATGATCGAGCGGCAGGTTGGGGACATTTACGTTGAGCACGGTACGCGGCGGCAACTCGAGCGTCGCGTGGGCCTCAACGAGCTTGCGCGCGAAATAAGCGGCGGTCGGCAGGTTGTCCGGCTGGCGCGAGAGCAGCGAGAAGGCAAAGGAGGTGTTGCCCAGGAAGCGCCCCTCCAGCGCCGCGGCGACAGTACCGGAGTACAGCACGTCATCGCCAAGGTTGGCGCCCAGGTTGATCCCCGAGACCACCATGTCCGGTTCATAGGGCAACAGCCCATTGAGCCCCAGGTGCACGCAGTCGGTAGGCGTGCCATTGAGGCTGATGAAACCATTGGCCAGGATCTGCGGGTGCAGAGGGCGGTCGAGCGTCAGCGAGCTGCTGGCGCCACTTTTATCCTGGTCAGGGGCAACCACCACGCACTCGGCATAATCGGCCAGGGCAGCGTGCAATGCCGCAAGACCGGGTGCGGTAACGCCATCATCGTTAGAAATCAGAATGCGCATGAGTTGTCCGTCTGCCCTGCCGACACCAGATCAACGAGTTCGCGCACCACCACGGTAGCGAAGCATCCGGCCGGAAGAACGAATTCAAGTTGCAGAATATCTGGCTCGGGATAATGCCACGTCAAACCGCCAATGGGCAGTCGCAGAATGCGACGTTCGTGTGACATTCCCGCTTTGGCCAACCAGGTGCACAGTGCCTGCTCGCGTGCGGCAATGCCCTGCTCGAGGTCATGCACCGCGCCGGTTGTCGGCGAATCGCCCTCCCCCCACTGCGGCCCGGTCGGGTGCAGGTCGAGAATGGCCAGGCGCGGGTCAGTGCATTCGGCAACTCCCGCGGCAAAGAAACTACGGCTGTCGGTAAACGCCAGCAGATCGCCGACCAGCGCCGTGTTCCACGTGCCATCGACCACCCGGGCGGCCAACACCTGGTTGAAGATATAACTACGGGCCGTGGACAGCAGGCGCGAGCGGACATTGCGCTGCTCGGGCAAAGCCTGGCGCTCGGCCCATTGGCGAGCGTCAAACACATTGCCGCCGGCGTGACCGAAGCGCTGGGTTCCGAAGTAATTCGGCACGCCCTGGTGCTTGAGTTGTTCCAGGCGCGCGCTTAGTGCCTCACGGTCGGCATTGAGCTGGGTAAGGCGCAGGGTAAAGCCGTTCGCCGAATGGGCGCCACGTTGCAGCTTGCGCTTGTGCCGGGCGATCTTGAGGATACGCAGGGTTTCATTTTCAGCCGCTCCCAGGTCAGGGTCGGCCTTGCCCGGCAGATGCAGGCTAAACCATTGCCGAGTCAGGGCCTGACGATCCTTGAGCCCCGCATAGCTGACGGTGCGCAGAGGAACCCCGGCCGCCTTGGCCAACCGGCGTGCGGCTTCCTCGGTGTTCAGGCCACGCTTCTCTACCCACAGCCAGAGGTGCTCGCCCTCACCTGCCAAGGGAATATCAAGGACTTCGTCGACCTGGAAGTCTTCAGCTGTCGCCTTGAGCACAGCGCTGCCTAAAGCTGCGCCTGCGGCCCGAGGGCCGAGCAGTTCGAGTTCAGTCATGCTGGCAACAACAAGGCAACGGCGTGCACGGCAATACCTTCTTCGCGGCCGGTGAACCCGAGTTTCTCGGTGGTGGTGGCCTTGACGTTGACCTGGTCGAGTTCGACCTGCAGATCGGCGGCGATCAGTGCACGCATAGTTTCGATATGAGGGGCCATTTTTGGAGCCTGGGCCACGATGGTGGCGTCGACGTTACCCACCTTCCAACCCTTGGCCTGGATGATGTCGACCACATGGCGCAGCAGCACACGGCTGTCGGCGCCCTTGAATTGTGGGTCGGTATCGGGAAAGTGCTTGCCGATGTCACCCAATGCAGCGGCACCCAGCAAGGCATCGCTCAGAGCGTGCAGCAATACGTCGCCATCGGAATGCGCAAGCAGCCCGAATTTGTGCGCGATACGCACGCCCCCCAAGGTGATGAATTCGCCTTCAGCGAAACGGTGCACATCGTAGCCGTGGCCAATACGCATATAAAAAACGCCCCGATTGAGTCAGGGCGTGATTCTACCTACTTTGTCCAACAATGGGCCGATTTGTCCCCTGGCTTTTCATTCAAGGGCCATTGCGTGATGGCGCAAATGATCGTCGATGAAGCTGGCGATGAAGTAGTAGCTGTGGTCATAGCCAGGCTGCAAACGCAGCTCCAGCGGATGCCCCGCCGCGCGCGCAGCCTGGGCCAGCGCCTCGGGCTTGAGCTGGGTAGCGAGGAAATCATCACGGTCGCCCTGGTCCACCAGCAGTGGCAGTTTCTCCCGGGCTTCAGCGATCAGCACACTGGCATCCCATTCACGCCAGCGCGAGCGCTCCTCCCCCAGATAACGGGAGAATGCCTTCTGCCCCCACGGGCAATCGATCGGATTGCTGATCGGCGCAAAAGCCGATACCGAGCGATAACGGCCAGGGTTGCGCAAGGCACAAACCAGCGCGCCGTGGCCGCCCATGGAGTGGCCACTGATACCACGCCGTTCGGATGCAGGGAAATGCGCCTCTACCAGCTCGGGCAACTCCTGCACCACATAGTCATGCATGCGGTAATGCTCGGCCCACGGCTGCTGGGTGGCATTGAGGTAGAAGCCAGCCCCCTTGCCAAAGTCCCAGGCGCCATCCGGATCACCTGGCACCTGTTCGCCACGCGGGCTGGTATCGGGCGCCACGATGATCAGCCCCAACTCGGCCGCAAGCTTGTGCGCTCCGGCCTTTTGCATAAAGTTCTCGTCAGTACAAGTCAACCCGGACAGCCAGTACAGAACCGGCAACTTGCCGCCCTGTTCAGCCTGCGGAGGCAGGTACACGGCGAACACCATGTCGCAACCCAACACCACGGAATGATGCTTGTAGCGCTTGTGCCAGCCGCCGAAGCTTTTCTGGCAGGAAATGTTTTCAAGGCTCATGA
>CAYVPI010000241.1:0-5493 GCA_964453495.1 uncultured Pseudomonas sp.
AGGCGGCGCTGGCCAAGCTCAAGGGCTATGCCGAGCAGAACCAGATCTGGACCAGCCTGATCGGCATGGGCTACCACGGTACGCTCACGCCGACGGTGATTCTGCGCAACGTGTTGGAAAACCCCGGTTGGTACACGGCCTACACTCCTTACCAACCGGAAATTGCCCAGGGCCGCCTCGAGGCTTTGCTGAATTTCCAGCAGATGACTATCGACCTGACCGGCCTGGAGCTGGCCAACGCGTCATTGCTCGACGAGGCCACGGCGGCTGCCGAGGCCATGGCCCTGGCCAAACGCGTGGCCAAATCGAAAAGCAATGTGTTCTTCGTCGATGAGAACTGCCACCCGCAAACGCTCTCCGTTGTGCGGACTCGCGCCGAAGGCTTTGGGTTCGAGCTGGCCATCGACTCTGTGGATAACTTGAGCAAGCACAAGGTATTCGGTGCCTTGCTGCAATACCCCGACACCCATGGCGAAATCCACGATTTGCGGCCGCTGATCGAACAGCTGCATAACCAACAGGCATTGGCCTGTGTCTCGGCAGACTTGCTCGGCCTGGTATTGCTGACCCCTCCGGGTGAGTTGGGTGCCGACGTGGTCTTCGGTACTTCCCAGCGTTTTGGCGTACCGATGGGCTATGGCGGGCCGCATGCGGCGTATTTTGCTTGTCGCGACGAATTCAAGCGCGCCATTCCCGGACGCATCATCGGTGTGTCCAAGGATGCGCGTGGCAATATGGCCCTGCGCATGGCCCTGCAAACCCGCGAGCAGCATATCCGCCGCGAGAAAGCCAATTCAAACATCTGCACAGCCCAAGTGCTGTTGGCCAATATCGCCAGCTTCTATGCGGTGTATCACGGCCCCGAAGGCCTGAAGCGGATCGCCCAGCGGGTTCATCGCCTGACATGCATTCTCGCCGCCGGCTTGCAGAGCAAGGGCCTGGAGCGGGTCAACAGACAGTTCTTCGATACCCTGACGCTGGACGTAGGCGGCAGCCAGACGGCGATTATAGAAAGCGCCCAGGCGGCTCAGATCAACCTGCGGATTCTTGGGCGCGGGCAGTTGGGTGTGAGCCTCGACGAAACCTGTAGCATTGAAACGGTGGCGCGCTTGTTCGACGTGTTTTTGGGCGCTGATCACGGCCTGGATGTGGCGCAATTGGATGCCCAGGACCTGACGCCCGGTATTCCAGCCGGGTTGTTGCGTACTTCGTCCTACCTGACGCACCCCGTGTTCGGTACGCACCACAGCGAAACGGAGATGCTGCGCTACCTCAAGCAATTGGAAAACAAAGACTTGGCGCTGAACCAGTCAATGATTCCGCTGGGTTCCTGCACCATGAAGCTCAATGCCAGCAGCGAAATGATCCCCATCACCTGGCCAGGCTTTGCCCAGTTGCATCCTTTTGCCCCGGTCGAGCAGGCCCAAGGTTACAAGGCCATGATCGACGAACTGCAGGACTGGTTCTGTGCGATCACCGGCTTCGACGCTATCTGCATGCAGCCCAACTCCGGCGCCCAGGGCGAGTACGCCGGGCTATTGGCCATCCGCAAGTACCACGAAAGCCGGCATCAGGGGCAGCGCAACCTGTGCCTGATCCCGGCCTCTGCCCACGGCACCAACCCGGCATCGGCGCAAATGGCTGGCATGCAGGTGGTGATCGTCGAATGCGATGACGCCGGCAACGTCGACCTTGAAGACCTCAAGGCCAAGGCCGAGTCTGCGGGCGACAAACTGTCATGCCTGATGGCGACCTACCCCTCGACCCATGGCGTGTATGAAGAGGGCATCAGCGAGATATGCGCGGTGATTCATGCCCACGGCGGCCAGGTGTACATGGACGGCGCCAACCTTAATGCCCAGGTCGGCCTGACCCGGCCCGCGGACATCGGTGCCGACGTCTCGCACATGAACCTGCATAAAACTTTCTGCATCCCCCATGGTGGCGGTGGCCCGGGCATGGGGCCGATTGGTGTGCGAGCGCACCTGGCACCCTTCGTGGCCAATCATCCGGTTATTCCCCTGGAAGGGCCGGACCCGAAAAATGGTGCAGTCAGCGCTGCACCCTGGGGCAGTGCGAGCATTCTGCCGATCAGTTGGATGTACATCGCGATGATGGGGCCCGAATTGGCCGATGCCAGCGAAGTGGCAATCCTGTCAGCCAACTACGTTGCACAACAATTGGCCGGCGCCTTTCCCGTGCTGTACCGCGGGCGTAATGAGCGCGTGGCCCACGAATGCATACTTGACCTGCGCCCGCTCAAGGCTCAGACCGGTATCACCGAGGAAGATGTTGCCAAGCGCTTGATGGACTATGGCTTCCATGCCCCGACCATGTCGTTCCCGGTCCCGGGTACATTGATGGTCGAACCCACCGAGAGCGAGTCCAAGGCAGAGCTCGATCGGTTTATCGAGGCCATGCTCAGTATCCGTGCGGAAATCGCCGAGGTCCAGAACGGCAACTGGTCCGCCGAAGACAACCCACTGAAACGCGCACCGCATACGTTGGCTGACATCCTCGGAGTCTGGGAGCGCACCTACAGCATCGCCCAGGCGATTACCCCCAGTGAACACACACGGCAGCACAAATATTGGCCAGCGGTGAACCGGGTCGACAACGTGTATGGAGACCGCAATCTGTTCTGTGCGTGTGTGCCGGTAGACGAGTACCGCTGAATCTATGCTCGGGCCAGCCCGCTCTTTGTAGGAGCGGGTGGTGCGGCATTCCGATTGCCCGCGATAAGTCCCGACCAGACGAAGAAAACCTAAAGCCGTATTAGTCCGTCACCGCATTCCTGGCCAAAATAGCATTGGCCAACTCCATGTCACTGGCCTGCAACCCCGGATTTTCTGCCCGAACCTGAGTAATGGCTGCTTCCAGGAACGGCCCGCGAATGTTGCCTTCGCTGGCGACAAAACTGCTCGCATCCTCCTGCGCTGCCCCGACCAATTTGTGGTCCTTGGAGGTCAGATAGGTCGAGGCAGTCGTCGCACCGGAAGAGAGAAGTGTGCGTAAAAAATCATCGTCAGCCACAGCCGAGCCAATGGGAAGGGAAAGCAGCGCCAGGGTGGCGACAGCTAGTGTGTGACGCATGGGGGAAACTCCGACTTCAAGTGTTGAGCCGGTTGGATGCCGAACCCGATTTGGAGTTCCCTGGCCTGCTTCGCAGCTACTCATTACGTGGCGTAACGCGCAGCACCTCCTCGATGGTAGTCAGCCCCGCCGCAATCTTTTGCGCCCCGGCGAGCCTGAGGCTGCGCATGCCTTCCTCGCAGGCGCGGCGCTTGAAAGCGAGCAGATCGGTGTCGACCTGGATAAGGCCCTTGAGGCTGTCACTCAGTTGCAGGATCTCATAGACCCCGGCACGGCCGCGGTAGCCGGTGTCGCGGCATTCCAGGCAGCCGACCGCCTTGTGCGCCATGCCGGGCGGCTGGCTCGGCCACGGGCGTGTCAAATCCTGCCAGTCGGCCTCGGCCACTGGCTGAGGCACCTTGCAGTGTGGGCACAGGGTACGTACCAGGCGCTGGGCCATGACGCCCACCACCGTTGCCTTGATCAGGTAATGCGGCACGCCCAGTTCCAGCAGGCGGTTGACGGCACTGGGTGCATCGTTGGTATGCAAGGTCGACAGCACCAGGTGGCCGGTCAGCGCGGCCTGGATCGCCATCTCGGCGGTTTCCAGGTCGCGAATCTCGCCGATCATGATGATGTCCGGGTCTTGGCGCATCAGTGCGCGCACCCCACTGGCAAAGGTCAGGTCGATGTTGTGCTGGACCTGCATCTGGTTGAATGCAGGTTCGATCATCTCGATCGGGTCTTCGATGGTGCACAGGTTGACCTGGGGTGTCGCCAGTTTTTTCAGGGTGGTGTAGAGCGTGGTGGTCTTGCCCGAGCCGGTGGGGCCGGTGACCAGGATGATGCCATTGGGTTGGCGGGTCATGTCCTGCCAGCGGCGCAGATCGTCGGCGCCGAAGCCCAGTTGGTCGAAGTCCTGGAGCAATACCTGCGGGTCGAATATGCGCATCACCATCTTTTCGCCAAAGGCGGTAGGCAAGGTCGACAGGCGCAGTTCAACTTCGCCGCCGTTGGGTGTGCGGGTCTTGACCCGGCCATCCTGAGGCTTGCGCTTCTCTGCAACGTTCATCCGGCCCAGGCTTTTCAGGCGGCTGACCACGGCCATGATCACGTGTAGCGGGAACTGGTAAACGTTGTGCAGTACCCCGTCGATGCGAAAGCGCACATTGCCTTGCTCACGACGCGGCTCGATGTGGATATCGCTGGCGCGCTGCTGGAAGGCGTACTGGAACAGCCAATCGACGATATTGACGATATGCGCGTCATTGGCGTCCGGTTCCTGGTCGCTGGCTCCAAGGTTGAGCAGCTGCTCGAAGTTGCCCGTGCCGCCGGTTTTTTGCTCAGGGCCGCTGGCGCCGCTAACCGATTTGGCCAAGCGAAAAAACTCGACGGTCAGGCGCTGAATCTCCACCGGGTTGGCTACGACACGCTTGATAGGCAGCTTCAGCACATGAGCCAAGTCCGCTTCCCAGCCGGCGACATGGGGTTGGGCACTGGCGATTGTCACAGCGTGTTGATCGATTGCCACGGCAAGAATCCGGTGGCGCTGGGCGAAGGCGTAGGACATCAACGGCGTTACTGTGGCGACATCGATGGCCAGCGGGTCAATGCGCAGGTATGGCTGGCCAACCTGTTGCGCCAGCCAGCGTGTCAGGCTTTCCAGTTCCAGGGTTTTGCCGGGGCATTTGAGGTCGGCGAGCCGCTGGCTGGCGATGAATTCCAGTGGGTGCTGTTCGCTTTTGGGTTGGTGGCGGCGGTTTATCAGTGCCTGTTCGGCAGCGTCTTGATCTACCAAGCCCTGGGCAACCAATTCGCGCAGCAGCTCATTGAGATCCAGCCAGCGGTCCTGGGTTGTAGAGGCGACGGGCATGCAGGCTCCTTCAAGCGACCATTGCAACAAACGAACCTGGCACGACCGCCTGGTACGAAAGAGCAAGAGTAGACCCGGGTTTACCGCCTGAGTTGCCCTCGACCAGGGCAAAAGTTACCGCGCGTTTCCATTGACTCAGCCCGCCGCCTGGAGGAACTGGGGTGCTGCTGGCTCAAGCAATACGTCAGCAACGTTAATCAGGTTGCGCATTTTTTGCGCAATGACTTCGGCGCGGTGCCAGCTCAAACCGTCGAGTTCGATGTCGATCAACAATTGATCGTCCTGTTTCAGCACATTGACCTTGTGCGGCACCAGGTACTGCATCGCGAACAGGTTGAGCACGCAGCAGAGGCTGCCTGGTTCAGCGTCGACCAGTAGGCTGTAGCGAACATGGCTGCCAGGGTTGTCTTGAGCCCAGACATCGGCGCGCAGGGAAGTGACTGGCATGAGGAGTCTCCGGTTTTTGTGGAGAAAATTTTCACATGCCACCCGGAGTATTTCTTATCTAAGATGCGTGTTAAAGCTGAATTATCGAATTGATCAATTCG
>CAYVPI010000242.1:0-5426 GCA_964453495.1 uncultured Pseudomonas sp.
CGTCCGAAGAAATGGACAATGCCTACCAGATCCCGGGCAAATACCCGAAAGGCGCCTACCTGCTGGTATTCGACCCGCTGGACGGTTCGTCGAACATCGACATCAACGCCCCGGTCGGCACCATCTTCTCGGTACTGCGTTGCCCGAACGAATACCTGAGCCAGAACGAGCCCTTGAATGAGAAGGCTTTCCTGCAGCCAGGCACCCAGCAAGTGGCCGCCGGTTACGCGATCTACGGCCCGCAGACCATGCTGATCCTGACCCTGGGCGACGGCGTGAAAGGCTTCACCCTGGACCGTGAAATGGGCAGCTTCGTGCTGACCCACGAAAACATCACCATCCCGGAAACCACCGCTGAATTCGCCATCAACATGTCCAACCAGCGCCACTGGGAAGCCCCGGTGCAGCGTTATGTTGGCGAGCTGCTGGCGGGCGAAACCGGCCCGTTGAAGAAAAACTACAACATGCGTTGGATCGCCTCGATGGTCGCCGATGTGCACCGTATCTTGACCCGTGGCGGCCTGTTCATGTACCCACGCGACAGCCGCGAGCCATCCAAGCCAGGCAAACTGCGCCTGATGTACGAGGCTAACCCGATGTCGTTCCTGGTAGAGCAGGCTGGCGGTGTTTCCACCGACGGCCATCAGCGTATCCTCGATATCAAGCCAGAAGGTTTGCACCAACGCGTAGCCGTTTTCCTCGGCTCCAAGCAGGAAGTCGAGCGCGTAACCGGCTACCACAAGGAGTAATCCATGGCCGCGCCCTGGCAGCCGCTTCTGCACTGGTGGTTTGGCTCAAGCCAAAGCGCTGAGGAAGTGGCCGCACAGCAGGGCAAGCTGTGGTTCGGCAAGCGTGACAGCCAGGACGCCGAGGCGCGTGAGCGCTTTGGCGGGTTGGTGGAACAAGCGTTGGCTGGTGGTTTGGCCGAGTGGGTGCAAAGCCCACAAGGTTGGCTGGCGTTGATCCTGCTGCTCGATCAATTGCCGCGCATGATCTACCGGGATACGCCCAAGGCCTATTCCGGTGATCAGCGGGCGCAGGAATTGGTGGTGGACGGGCTGGCCCAAGGGCGTGATCAGCAACTTTTACCGCTGCAGCAGGTGTTCATCCTGCTGGTGCTTGAGCACGCAGAAGATCTTGCCTTGCAGAATCGCGGGGTGAGCCTGCATCAGCAGCTGCTGCCCAGGGAGCTCGGGCTCGAGCACGCACTGTTCGCCGACTTTCTCGATTATGCGCAAAGGCATCAGAAGATCATCGAGCGCTTTGGACGGTTTCCGCATCGCAATGACGTGCTGGGGCGGGAGTCTACGGCCGAGGAAGTGGCGTTTTTGCGTCAGCCCGGTTCCAGGTTCTGAATGGCTTTGCGGCCCTTCGGGCCGATCGCTGGCAAGCCACGCACAGATGAGGCAGATACTCCCGTGGGGGCTGGCTTGCCAGCGATAAAGGCCCAAAGGGCCTTCAAAAAACAGATCCTGAAGCTACCCAACAGTCCAAAGCGTGGTTATTCGACAAAAGGTGCGGTTTTTGGGGCTTTGAGGTGAATAAAACATACCGTGGCCCGGAACCGGAACGGGTTTTTCCCTTCTAAGCTGGTGGCAGGCAGTCGCGCCCGCCCCTCATGTTCTGGAGTGACCTTCATGTCTGTTCGTTCCCTCGCCCTCTTGTCGCTGTGCGTGTTGTTGGCCGCGTGTAACAAGATCAATCAGGAAAACTACTCGAAGCTCAAGGCGGGCATGAGCAAACCTGAGGTCGAAAAACTGCTGGGGCAGCCGGCTGAGTGTTCCGGCGCCCTTGGTATGTCCAGCTGCACCTGGGGCGACAAGAACACTTACATCAGCGTTCAGTACGCTGGCGATAAGGTCTTGATGTATGCGGGCGAGGGGTTGAAATGAAAGGCAAATCATGGGGCCTGTGGCTCGCGGGCCTGTTTGCCGTCGCCTTGCTGACCGGTTGTGCGAATTCCGGCACAGGCCCCGTGCCACCGAAGACCGCGTCCAAGGTGGATTTGAAGCGCTACCAGGGCACCTGGTATGAGCTGGCGCGCATGCCGATGTATTTCCAGCGCGATTGCGCCCAGTCCGAAGCCCATTACACCCTTAAGGATGATGGCACCGTGGGCGTCCTGAACCGCTGCCGGACCCTGGAAGGCAAGTGGGAAGAAGCAACCGGCACGGCAACGCCACAGGTGCCGGGCAAGACCGACAAGCTCTGGGTAAAGTTCGATAACTGGTTCTCGAAGATGGTGCCAGGTGGCGTCAAGGGCGACTACTGGGTGCTGTACATTGGCGACGACTACCAGACCGCGCTGGTCGGCAATCCGGACCGCAAGTACCTCTGGCTGCTCTCGCGTAAGCCGCAAGTGACGCCGCTGGTGCGTGAAGACCTGCTGGCCAAGGCACGCCAGCAGGGGTATGACACCAAGCGGTTGGTCTGGCGAGTGTCTGACACGGACATCGCCAAAGCGCCATAGTGCGGGTTAACCGAGTAGCTCGCGCAATACCTGGGTAAAGGCGCGGGCGCTTTGCTCTTCCCCGGCATGATGGCCGTCGCGCACGACCCAGCGACCATTGACCAGCACATCGCGTACTTGTCGGTCGGAACCGGCGAACAACCAGCGATTGAGCACGGCATCTCCGTCGGCGGTGGCCAGGTACGGGTCATTACCATCGAGTACCAGCCAGTCAGCGCGCTTGCCCACTGCCAGTTCGCCGATGGGTTGGCCCAATGCCTGGGCCCCACCGCTCAAGGCCGCGTCATACAGGGTGCGGCCGACTATCGGTTGATCGTTGCGGTACAGCCGGTTGCGGCGCTGATCGCGCAGGCGCTGCCCGTATTCCAGCCAGCGTAACTCTTCCACCACGCTCAACGAGACATGGCTGTCCGAGCCGATACCCAATTGGCCGCCCTGGGCGAGGAAATCCACTGCCGGGAAGATGCCATCACCCAGATTGGCTTCGGTGGTCAGGCACAAGCCGGCGACCGCGCCGCTCTTGGCCATCAGGCTGACTTCTTCTGCGTTGGCGTGGGTCGCATGGACCAGGCACCAGCGCTTGTCCACTTCGGTGTTTTCGTACAGCCACTGCAGCGGGCGGCGGCCGCTCCAGGTCAGGCAGTCGTCCACTTCCTTCTGCTGTTCGGCGATATGGATATGCACCGGGCAGGTCTTGTCGCTGGCGGCCAGCACTTGCCCGATTTGTTGTGGCGTTACCGCACGCAGTGAGTGGAAGCACAAACCCAGTTGCTGCGCGGGCTGTCGGGCGAGCTGCGGGGCAAGACGTGCCTGCAGTGCCAGGTATTGCTCGGTGCTGCTGATGAAGCGGCGTTGGCCGTCGTTGGGCGTTTGCCCCCCGAACCCGGAATGGCTGTACAACACCGGGCACAAGGTCAGGCCGATGCCGGCGGCACTGGCTGCCTGGCTGATGCGCAGGGACAGTTCGGCAGGGTCGGCGTAGGCCTTGCCCGCCGAGTCGTGGTGCACGTAGTGGAACTCGGCGACCGAGGTGTAACCGGCCTTGAGCATCTCGATATACAGCTGGCGCGCGATGATGCCGAGCTGGTCCGGGCTGATTTTGCCGACCAGGCGGTACATCAGGTCGCGCCAGGTCCAGAAGCTGTCGTTGGGGTTGCCGGCGACCTCTGCAAGGCCGGCCATGGCGCGCTGGAAGGCATGGGAATGCAGGTTGGGCATGCCTGGCAGCAGCGGCCCATTGATGCGTTCGGCGCCGTCGGCGCTGGCATTGGCCTGGACCTGGGTCAGGTGGCCATCGGGGCCGACCTCGAGTCTGACATTATTGGCCCATCCACTAGGCAACAAAGCGCGTTCGGCAAAGAAGGCGGACATTCGATCGGCACCTCAAGGTGTGTTTATTTGTATATACATATACAGACGTTTGCCTGCTGGGTAAACTCCGGCAAGCTAGTCATCTTAAATTTCTAATAAAGGAATTCCCGTGCCGACTCCGCCTGCTGTTGCTGCGCTGGTTGCCCAGATGGGCGATAGTCCGGCGCCCCTGTATGCCCGCGTCAAACAGATGATCACCCTGCAGATCGAGAATGGCAGCTGGCCGCCACACTATCGTGTGCCGTCGGAAAGCGAGCTGGTCAGTCAGTTGGGCTTCAGCCGCATGACCATCAACCGCGCCTTGCGCGAGCTGACGGCCGAAGGCCTGTTGGTGCGCATGCAGGGCGTCGGCACCTTCGTCGCCGAACCCAAGACCCAATCGGCACTGTTCGAAGTGCACAATATCGCCGATGAAATCGCCTCGCGCGGCCATCGCCACAGCTGCAAGGTCATTACCCTGGGCGAGGAGGCTGCCGGTTCCGAGCGCGCCCTGGCCCTGGACATGCGCGAAGGGCAGCGGGTGTTCCATTCGCTGATCGTGCATTACGAAAATGACATCCCGGTGCAAATCGAGGATCGTTTCGTCAATGCCCTGGTCGCGCCGCAATACCTCAAGCAGGACTTTACCCTGCAGACGCCGTACGCCTATCTCTCCCAGGTTGCGCCCCTGACCGAGGGCGAGCATGTGGTCGAGGCGATCCTGGCCGAGCCTGAAGAATGCCGCCTGTTGCAGATCGAGCCTGGCGAGCCTTGCCTGTTGATCCGCAGGCGCACCTGGTCGGGTCGTACGCCTGTAACCGCTGCGCGCTTGATCCACCCCGGTTCCCGTCATCGTTTGGAAGGACGTTTCAGCAAATGAGCCCGTTGAAAGTTTTGCGCGCGGCCGATTACCCGCGCATGCCCTGGAAAAATGGCGGTGGCAGCACCGAAGAAATCACCCGTGACACCGGCACTGGCCTGGATGGCTTTGGCTGGCGCCTGTCGATTGCCGATATTGCCGAGTCCGGTGGGTTCTCAAGCTTCGCCGGCTATGAGCGCATCATTACCGTGTTGCAGGGCGACGGCATGGTGCTGCGGGTCGATGGCCATGGCACGCGCAAATTGCTGCCCTTTGATGCCTTTGCCTTCAGTGGCCAGAGCACTGTGGCGTGCAACCTGCTCGGCGGCCCGGTCCGCGACTTCAACCTGATCTACCGGCCCGACCGTTACCGTGCTCGCTTGCAGTGGTTCGATGTGCGCGAGCCGGTGCGCTTGTTCAGTTCGGCCAATACTGTGCTGGTCTTCAGTGCTGCCGAGCAGTTGCAGGTCGAACTGGGCAAGCATGACGCTGCCCTGTTGGGTGAGTACGACTGTATGCAATTGAGTGGTAACACCGAGCTGTTGGAAATAGTTCTGACAGGCAAATGCTGCCTGATTGAACTGGCCCATACCTGAGGCCTCCCGCACTCCCCGTAGCAGCTGCCGCCAGGCTGCGTCCAAAGCCCGAAGGGCTTTCATGCGCACTCAGGATTACGCCCGCTTCGCGCGCGAACGCAGCCTGGCGGCAGCTTGTGTCTTGAAGAGGAAATACAATCTAGGGTGAGAG
>CAYVPI010000243.1:0-5423 GCA_964453495.1 uncultured Pseudomonas sp.
TCAGCCGCTGGCAGTATGACTACAACCGCAACCGCACCCTGGAAGCCTTCGGTGGCTTCGAGTACGACAACTGCTGCTGGAAACTGCGTCTGATCAACCGTTACTGGATCGACTACGACGAGTTCAGCCAGGATGCGCCGGAGAACGAAAAAGGCGACCACGGGATCTTCCTGCAAATCGTGCTGAAAGGCCTCGGTGGCGTGGTAGGCAATAAGGTCGAGAGCTTCCTGGACCAAGGCATTCAAGGTTATCGTCAACGTGAAGATCAAGCTTACTGATTGTCTGCGCCCGCTGATGTTGGGCGCAGTGTTTCTGAGTACCGCGGTACATGCCCAGGTAGAGACCCTGGACAAGGTCGTGGCCATCGTCGATAACGACGTGGTAATGCAAAGCCAACTGGACCAGCGCGTGCATGAGGTGCAGCAAACCATCGCCAAGCGTGGCGCCGGCGCGCCACCTCCTGGCGTGCTGGAGCAGCAAGTGCTGGAACGCCTGATCGTCGAAAACCTGCAGCTGCAGATCGGTGAACGCTCTGGTATCCGCATCACCGACGAAGAGCTCAACCAGGCGATCGCTACCATCGCCCAGCGCAACAACATGAGCATCGACCAGTTCCGCGCCGCCCTGGCTCGCGACGGCCTGTCGTACAACGATGCCCGCGAGCAGGTGCGCCGAGAAATGGTCATCAGCCGCGTACGCCAGCGCCGCGTGGCCGAACGCATCCAGGTCACCGAGCAGGAAGTAAAGAACTTCCTCGCCTCGGACATGGGCAAGATGCAGCTGTCCGAAGAGTTCCACCTGGCCAGCATCCTGGTCCCGACGCCTGAAAGCGCGAGTTCCGACGCTATCCAGAGCGCTGCCCGCCAGGCTCAGGACATTTATGAGCAGCTCAAACAAGGCGCCGACTTCGCCCAGATGGCCATGGCCCGTTCTGCCAGCGAAACCGCCCTGGAAGGCGGCGACATGGGCTGGCGTAAAGCTGCTCAGCTGCCTCCACCTTTCGACCGCCAGCTCAGTGTGATGTCGGTCGGTGATGTCACTCAACCAGTGCGCACCCCCGGCGGTTTCATTATTGTCAAACTGCTGGAAAAACGCGGTGGCGGTACCTTGGTTCGTGACGAGGTGCATGTGCGCCACATCCTGATCAAGCCTAGCGAGATCCGCAGCGAAGCCGCGACCGAGCAACTGGCTGAGAAACTCTACGAGCGCATCCAGGCCGGCGAAGATTTCGCCGAACTGGCAAAAAGCTACTCCGAAGACCCGGGTTCGGCGCTTAACGGTGGCGATCTGAACTGGATCGACCCGAACGCCCTGGTTCCCGAGTTCCGTGAAGTAATGGCCAACACCCCACAGGGTAAACTGTCCAAGCCGTTCAAGAGCCCATTTGGCTGGCATGTCCTGGAAGTCCTCGGCCGCCGCGCCACGGACAGCACCAGCCAGGCCCGCGAACAACAGGCCATGACCGTCCTGCGCAACCGCAAGTACGACGAAGAGCTGCAAACCTGGCTGCGTCAGATCCGCGACGAAGCCTACGTTGAAATCAAGCTCCCTGGCGTCGACCAGGCAGCACAGTGAAGCTCAAGCGTTTTGCCCTGACACCTGGCGAGCCGGCCGGCATAGGCCCCGACCTGTGCCTGTTGCTCGCCGCGCAAGCCCAGCCTTACCCCCTGATTGCCATTACCAGCTGTGACCTGCTCGCCGAGCGGGCCACGCAGCTGGGCGTGGCGGTCACGCTGCTGCCGGTGACCCCGGATGCCTTCCCGACTGCGGCGGCCGAAGCCGGCAGCCTGTATGTCTGGGATACTCCACTGGGAGCGCCTGTGGTCGCCGGGCAGCTGGACAAGGCTAACGCCGCGTTCGTACTGGAAACCCTGACCCGTGCCGGCCAGGGCTGCCTGGACGGGCATTTTGCTGGCATGATCACTGCCCCCGTGCACAAGGGTGTGATCAACGAAAGCGGCATCGCCTTCTCCGGCCATACCGAATTCCTGGCAGACCTTACCCAAACCGAACAAGTGGTGATGATGCTCGCCACCCGCGGCCTGCGAGTGGCGCTGGTGACCACCCACCTACCCTTGCGCGACGTTGCCGACGCCATTACCGAGGCACGCCTGGAGCGGGTTACCCGCATCCTCCATGCCGACCTCAAGCAGAAATTCGGTATCGCCCAACCACGCATCCTGGTCTGCGGCCTCAACCCGCACGCTGGCGAAGGTGGCCACCTGGGCCATGAAGAAATCGACATCATCGAACCCACATTAGAGCGCCTGCGCAGCGAGGGCATGGATCTTCGCGGCCCGCTGCCTGCCGACACTCTGTTTACCCCCAAATATCTGGAGCACTGCGATGCAGTGCTGGCGATGTACCACGACCAGGGCTTGCCGGTTCTCAAGTACAAAGGCTTCGGTGCCGCCGTCAATGTGACGCTTGGCCTGCCGATCATCCGTACTTCGGTCGACCACGGCACCGCCCTGGACCTTGCCGGCAGCGGCAAGATCGACACCGGCAGCCTGAAGGTCGCCCTGGAAACCGCCTACCAGATGGCCGAGACCCGACTATGACCGAGCACTACCAACACCGGGCGCGCAAGCGCTTCGGCCAGAACTTCCTGCATGACGCTGGCGTGATCGACCGTATCCTGCGGGCCATCCACGCCCGTCAGGGCGATCGCATGCTGGAGATCGGCCCGGGCCAGGGCGCGCTTACCGAAGGCCTGCTCGGCAGCGGCGCACAACTGGACGTGGTCGAGCTGGACAAGGACCTGGTGCCGATCCTCAACCGCCAGTTTGCCGGCTACGAAAATTTTCGCCTGCACCAGGGCGATGCCCTGAAATTCGACTTCAACACCCTGGGCGCCGCCCCCAACAGTTTGCGCGTGGTCGGCAACCTGCCTTACAACATCTCCACCCCGCTGATTTTCCACCTCCTGCAAAATGCCGCATTAATTCGTGACATGCATTTCATGCTGCAGAAGGAAGTGGTCGAGCGCCTGGCTGCCGGCCCTGGGGGTGGTGACTGGGGGCGCTTGTCGATCATGGTCCAGTACCATTGCCGGGTCGAACACCTGTTCAATGTCGGACCAGGGGCATTCAACCCACCGCCAAAGGTCGACTCGGCCATTGTTCGCCTGGTTCCCCATGAGGTCCTGCCACACCCGGCCAAGGACCATCGCCTGCTCGAGCGCATCGTTCGCGAAGCCTTCAACCAGCGGCGCAAGACCTTGCGCAACACACTCAAGGCACTGCTGAGCAGCGATGACATCGCCGCCGCAGGTGTCGACGGCAGCCTGCGCCCCGAACAGCTGGACCTGGCGGCCTTCGTACGCCTGGCCGATAAGCTGGCCGAACAGCAAGTCACGGCCTGATCCTCTCCTGCTTAACCTGTAAGGCCGGCGAACGCTGGCCTCTCGGGCACCACATGGCCTAGACTGATCCAACCGGTAACCGACCGGTTTTATTCGCGTCCGCTTTTAAGGCCTCTTGCATGTCCGATCCTCGCTATCAGGTCGACGTCAGCGTCGTCACCCGCTTCCTGGCAGACCAATCGCAACCCGAACACGACCGTTACGCCTTTGCCTACACCATCACCGTGCAAAACAATGGCCTGATGCCTGCCAGGCTGATGTCCCGGCATTGGGTAATCACCGATGGCGACGGCCATGTGGAAGAGGTTCGTGGCGAGGGCGTGGTTGGGCAACAGCCGCTGATCCCGGTCGGCAAAAGCCATACCTACAGCAGCGGCACGGTGATGACCACCAAGGTTGGCAATATGCAAGGCACTTACCAGATGCTGGCCGAGGACGGTAAACGCTTCGACGCCGTCATTGCGCCTTTTCGCCTGGCAGTGCCAGGAGCCCTGCACTAATGGCGGTGTATGCAGTCGGCGACCTGCAGGGTTGCCTGCAACCACTCAAATGCCTGCTGGAGCGCGTACATTTCGATCCGGCGAAGGATCGCCTCTGGCTGGTTGGCGATCTTGTGAATCGTGGCCCTGAATCGCTGGCCACCCTGCGCTTCCTGTATTCGATACGCGACGCTCTGGTCTGTGTATTGGGCAATCATGACCTGCACTTGCTGGCGGCCTTCCACAACATAGAGCGGCTGAAAAAGGCCGATACCCTGCGCGAAATCATCCAAGCCCCGGACGCTGCCGATTTACTCGATTGGCTACGCCAGCAAAAGTTGTTGCATTTCGACGAGCAGCGCGAGGTGGCCCTGGTGCATGCCGGCATCCCGCCGCAATGGAGCATGAGCAAGGCATTGCGTTACGCCGCCGAAGTTGAAGAAGTCCTGCATGATGACAATCGCTTCAAACCCTACCTTGATGGCATGTATGGCAATGAACCGAACAAGTGGGACCGCAGCCTCAAGGGCATGGACCGCCTGCGCCTGATTACCAACTACTTTACCCGCATGCGTTTTTGCACCAGCGAAGGCAAGCTGGACCTCAAGGGCAAGGAAGGCGCCGATACCGCGCCGCCCGGTTACCTGCCATGGTTTGCCCACAAGACACGCCGTACCCGCGCCTTGAAAATCATCTTCGGCCATTGGGCCGCACTTGAGGGCCGGGTCAAGGCGCCGGGGGTGATCGCCCTGGACACCGGATGCGTATGGGGCGGTGCCATGACGCTGCTCAATGTCGACACAGGCGAGCGCCACCTGTGTGAATGTGATGAAGGCGGCAAACTGCGCCATGCCATGCCGGCCGTCACCACGCACGCTGCCAGCCTCGACACAAAGCGCTAGAATGCACGACTAGACAGTAAGGACCCAGCCATGAGCGAATTCAAACGTATCCCCCCTGAACAGGCCCAGACCCTGCGTGAACAGGGTGCCGTCGTGGTCGACATCCGCGACCCGCAAACCTATGCCCTGAACCATATCAGCGGCTCGCATCACCTGGACAACCATTCGCTGCACGACTTCATCACCAAGGCAGACCTCGACGCCCCCTTGGTAGTGGTCTGCTACCATGGAAACTCCAGCCAAAGCGCTGCGGCCTATCTGGTCAGCCAGGGTTTTTCGGATGTCTACAGCCTCGACGGCGGCTTTGAACTCTGGCGCGCGACCTTTGCGCAAGAAACAACCGCCAGCCCGGCCGAATAATTTTTTTTCATTCGCACACCCCGCGTAATACACGGGCTTGCGCCCTGGCTGACGAACGGTCAGCCAGAACTTATTGCGTATTGCGCCTTGACCTCCCTGATTCCGAACTATCCTTAAGCCCAGGCCATCCAAAAAGGGGAGAGCCGGTACACCGGCGTGCGGGTCATCGGTAGCGACTTTTCAGGTGTTCTGGGGGGTATACAGCATCCGGCTTTGTCGGGTGCATGCCAGCATCAAACTGACTGATCCGGCGTCGGCTCCACGTATCGAGCGAGGTGACGTCATGAGTATTTTTAGCCACTTCCAACAACGTTTCGA
>CAYVPI010000244.1:0-5254 GCA_964453495.1 uncultured Pseudomonas sp.
TGTTCGTGCATTTCCGCGCTATTCAGGGCAACGGCTTCAAGAGCCTGAAAGAAGGTCAGAAAGTGACTTTCGTAGCTGTGCAGGGCCAAAAAGGCATGCAAGCTGACGAAGTTCAAGCCGAAGGCTGATTCGTCCCCAACAAAAAAGCCCCTGCTGGCAACAGCAGGGGCTTTTTTGTGCCTGCAATTCCGTAGAATAGGTGTTTTGACCGCACGGAGCACTGCCCCGCCATGCCCAAACACCTGCTGAGCCCCCAGGGCGACTTTCCACCTGTGGGCCTGCCCCGTCGCCTGGCGGCGATGTTCTATGACTTCCTGCTGTGCACGGCATTGCTGATGGTCACCACCCTGATCTACAAGCTGGTCATGATGGCGTTCATTGGTGAAGCGCGCCTGCGCGAGCTCTCCGAAAGCGGTGCACTGGACGGAGACCCGCTGCTCTCCACCCTCCTGCTGTTCGTGCTATTCGGTTTCTTCGCCAAGTTCTGGACCCATGCCGGGCAGACCCTGGGCATGCAAGTGTGGGGCATCCGCGTGCAGAACGCCGATGGCAGCGCTATCAGCCTGTGGCAGGCCCTGCTGCGCTTTATCGTCTCTATCGCGTCCTGGCTGTGCGTGGGGCTGGGGTTCTTCTGGGTGTTGATCGACAAAAAGAAGCGCAGCTGGCATGACATCTATTCCGATAGCCAGCTGGTACGGATTCCGAAGAAGACAAAATAGTTGCGATCACTTAATCGCGGGCAAGCCCGCCCCTACATAATCGATGCGAACTTATGTAGGAGCGGGCTCGCCCGCGATGGGCTGCAAGGCAGCCCCTAAAGTCACCCTGCCCGGCGCAACATCCAGACCCCGGCCAACGCACAGACACCCGCCGGCAGCGCCACCGCCAGCAGCGGCGAGAAGCCAAACACTTGGCTCGACGGCCCCAGCAGGTCCTGGATAATGCGGAACACGAAGCCCACCAGCACACCGGTGAACACGCGCTGGCCCAGCGTCACAGAACGCAGCGGGCCGAAGATGAAGGAGATCGCCATCAGCACCAGCGCGGCAGTCACCAGCGGCTGCAGGACCTTGGTCCAGAACGCAAGCCAGTACCGCTCATTGTTCAAGCCCTGGTCCCCCAGGTACTTGATGTAGGTCCACAACCCGGTGATCGACAACGACTCCGGTGCAACGACTACGGTGCTCAGCAACTCCGGTGTCAACGCCACGTCCCAGCGCTCTTCGGCGGCCTTGACCACCTCGGTGCTGGTACCGCGAAAATGGGTGGTGGTGACGTCGGTCAGTTGCCAGTGATCAGTCTCATAGCGGGCCGAACGGGTGAAGCTGGAGGCCTGCAAGCGGCGCTCGTTGTCGAAGCGGTAGCGCGTGACACCATAAAGCACACCGCCCGGCTGCACGGAGTTGATGTGCACATACTCCTCACCCTGGCGGTGCCACACGCCACGCTTGGAGGTTTGTGCCTCACCGCCACCCTGGGCCAGCGAACGTGCAGCCTGGGCCTGGTTCTCGGCCACCGGCGCTACGTACTCGCCGATCAGCACACCGGCGAGCATCAGCACCAGCATCGGTTTCATCACCGCCCAGACAATGCGACCCACTGAAACCCCGGCCGACCGCATGATTGTCAGTTCGCTATGGCTGGCCAGGTTGCCCAGGCCAATCAGGCAGCCGATCAACCCGGCCATCGGCAACATGTCGTAGAGCCGGCGCGGCGCGGTGAGCAGCACAAAACTGCTGGCATCCATCAGGGTATAGGTATCGCTGATGTCGCCCATCTCGTCGATGAAGGCGAACAACGACGCCAGCCCGAGGATAATGCCAAGCACCGCCAGGATGGCCACGAAAACACTCTTGCCGATATACCGATCAAGCTTACCCACGGGCCACCTCCGCACGACGGCTGGCGCGCTTGAGCATCAGCGGCTCCCAATACATCATGGCAAAACCGATGACCAGGAACAGGCCATGCACCCACCACAAGCCCAGACTGATCGGTAATTTGCCTTTTTCCAGTGCGCCGCGGGCCGCAATCAGCATCGTCAAATAAGCCATGTACAGAAGAATCGCCGGCAGCAGCTTGAGGAAGCGCCCCTGGCGCGGGTTGACCCGAGACAACGGCACCGCCATCAGGGTCACGATAAAGACCAGCAACGGCAGCGACAGGCGCCATTGCAACTCGGCACGCTCGCGCAATGCATCGCTCTTGAACAGTTCCGAAGTGGGGATCGCCTCCCGGTCGGTAATGTCTTCGCTGACCTCGGGCTTGGGCAGCAGCACGCCGTAGGTGTCGTACTGGATAGCGCGGTAATCAGCCTGGCCAGGGTTGCCGTCGTAGCGGTAGCCGTTTTCCAGGATCAGGTAGCGGTTACCGTCGGGGTGTATTTCCTGGCGCCCTTTCTCGGCGACCAGCACAGAAATGCCGCGATCCTTGGATTTATCCTGGGAGACGCGCTTTTCCGAGATGAACACCCCGGCCAGTTGCCCACGGTCTTCGGACAGCTGCTCGGTATAGGTAACCCGCGTACCGTCGCGCAGGGTCTGGAAACGGCCCGGCACCAGCGTATCGAACTCGGTCAGCGCATCCTGCTGGTTGATGATCTGCGCCATCCGGGCCACCCCTTGCGGGGCCAGGCTGAAGCTCAGCCAGGCGACCAGCAGGGCCACCACAGCCGCCGGGAACAGCGTGATACGCAATAGCCGCTGCTGGCTCATGCCGGTTGCCGACAGCACGGTCATTTCGCTTTCCAGATACAAGCGCCCATATGCCAGCAGGATCCCGAGAAACAGGCCCAGCGGCAAAATCAGTTGCAGGAAGCCGGGCAGACGGTAGCCCATGATCAGGAACAACACACTTGGGTCGAGCAAGCCTTGCGCAGCTTGCGCCAGGTATTTGATGAAGCGCCCGCTCATGATGATTACCAGCAATACAGCGCTGACAGCGCTCAAGGTAACCATGACCTCGCGGGACAGATAACGGAAAACAATCAAACCAGACACTCCAGGGTTGTCAGGCTCAGGTGGCCGAACAAGGAAAACATAGCAGCCACAATGGACACCGGCGCGTGGATACGAGCCACCGAAAAAGTTGGCGCATTATCCTGTGATTGGCCGTACCTGTCACTTGGCACTCTCAAGCCTTTGCAACAGCCAGCATCACAGGGTTGTCAGCTTCGGCAAACAAGGCTCAAACTGGCAGCTTTACCGCTGGCGCATGACGACGCCGCCAAGCTGTTTCACTCGCACCAATAGACAATGCGAAAACTGACAGTTCACTCGGGGATCCGGAAATGGAATTGGTTGTAAAAAGCGTAGCTGCAGAATCGTTGAAAACCGCCACTCTGGTGGTCCCGGTCGGCGAAGGTCGCAAACTGGGTAACGCGGCCAGCACACTCGATGAGCTCAGCGGCGGTGCGATCAGTGCCGTACTCAAGCGCGGCGACCTCACCGGCAAGGCCGGCCAGACCCTATTGCTGCACAGCCTGCCCAACCTCAAGGCCGAACGCGTGCTGCTGGTCGGCACCGGCAAGGACAGCGAACTGGGTGATCGCGCCTGGCGCAAGCTGGCCGCCTCGGTATTGAACGTACTCAAGGGCCTGGGTGGCAGCGATGCCGTGCTTGCGCTCGACGAACTGTCGATCAAGGGTCGCGAAGCCTACGGCAAGGCGCGCCTGCTGGCCGAATCGCTGCTGGACGGCGAATACGCGTTCGAGCGTTTCAAGAGCCAGAAGGCCGACGCCCGCGCCCTGAAAAAGATCACCCTGCTGTCGGCCAAGGCCAACCAGACCGACATCGAGCGCGCCATCAAGCACGCACGTGCGATTGCCAACGGCATGAGCTTCACCCGCGACCTGGGCAACCTGCCACCGAACATCTGCCACCCGACGTTCCTGGCCGAGCAGGCCAAGGACCTGGGCAAGGCCAATAAAAATCTCAAGGTCGATGTCCTCGACGAGAAAAAGCTCAAGGAATTGGGCATGGGCTCCTTCCTGGCCGTGGGCCAGGGCAGCGCACAGCCCCCTCGCCTGGTCGTGCTCAACTACCAGGGCGGCAAAAAGAGCGAGAAGCCCTACGTGCTGGTCGGCAAGGGCATCACCTTCGACACCGGCGGTATCAGCCTCAAGCCAGGTGCCGGCATGGATGAAATGAAGTACGACATGTGCGGTGCCGCCAGCGTGCTCGGCACCCTGACTGCCGTGCTGGAACTGCAACTGCCGGTCAACCTGGTGTGCCTGCTGGCCTGCGCCGAAAACATGCCGAGCGGTAATGCCGCTCGCCCGGGCGATATCGTTACCACCATGAGCGGGCAGACCGTGGAAATCCTCAACACCGACGCCGAAGGCCGCCTGGTGCTGTGCGACACCCTGACCTACGCCGCACGGTTCAAACCCCAGGCTGTAATCGACATCGCCACCCTGACCGGCGCCTGCGTGGTCGCCCTGGGCGGTCATGCCACGGGCCTGATGGGCAACGACGAAGCCCTGGCCGAGCAACTGCTCAGCGCCGGCAAACGTGCTGACGACCGCGCCTGGCAACTGCCGCTGTTCGACGAATACCAGGAGCAACTGGACAGCCCGTTCGCGGACATCGCCAACATCGGCGGGCCAAAAGCCGGTGCCATCACTGCTGGTTGCTTCCTGTCGCGCTTCACCAAGGATTACCAGTGGGCGCACCTGGACATCGCCGGCACCGCCTGGCTGAGCGGCGGCAAGGACAAGGGCGCGACGGGTCGTCCGGTACCCTTGCTGACCCAATACCTGCTCGATCGCGCCAACGCCTGAAACTGAACGGCCCGGCGGTGCCTCTCGCTTTTTAAGGAAAGGGCCCCGCCGGTTCGCGGAAAGGATATGACCAAAGTCGATTTCTACATCCTCCCCAGCCCGTCGCCCGCGGCGCGCCTGGACTTCGCCTGCAAGCTCACCGAGAAGGCCTGGCGCCTGGGGCACCGCATCTACCTGCACTGCAGCGATGCCGCCCAGCGTGACGAGCTCGATGCCCGCTTGTGGAGCTTCAAGGGTGAAAGCTTCATCCCCCACAGCTGCGTCGAGGACGACCCGGATGCCTGCATCGTTCTGGGCCTGGGGACCGAACCTGGCCCCCATCAGGATTTGCTGGTCAACCTGGCCCTGAGCGTGCCGCCGTTCTTCATGCACTTTGCCCGCGTGGCCGAAGTGGTGGTCGAAGACCCGGCGATTCGTCTGGCTGCGCGGGAGAGTTTCCGTTTCTACCGCGAACAGGGCTATCCTCTGCAAGAT
>CAYVPI010000245.1:0-5201 GCA_964453495.1 uncultured Pseudomonas sp.
GTCATTTCCGCCAGGCAGCCCATCAACAGCAAGGTGATCAACGCGCCGATGGCGTAGCTGAGCAGCACGCTGGGGCCGGCGAAACCAATGGCAAAGGCGCTGCCCATGAACAGGCCGGTGCCAATCGCGCCACCGATGGCGATCATGCTCATCTGCCCCGCCGTCAATTGCCGGCGCAGGCCGTGCTCGCGCTTGGAGATGGATTCAAAACCCTGGGTATCGGTCATCACAGTGTTCTCTGGTTATTCTTGGGGGCGTTGCAAGGTTGCTGGTAACGTCTGGGGCGCCTCCGTGCGCAGGGTGCCGGCCTGTCAGAGCAGGCTCAGCGGGTACTCGATGATCACGCGCACTTCGTTGCTGTCGGCGGTGTCGGTGCGTGCCACTTGTTCGCTGGAGCGCAGGGTGGCCTGGCGCACACGAATGGACAGGTCCTTGGCGGGCCCCGATTGCACCACGTAGCGCGCTTCCAGGTTGCGCTCCCAACGCCGGCCATCGCTGCCATAGGCGCCGTACACGCCTTGACCGCCGTTCGGCCCGCCGTCGTATTGGCTGTCGTCGATATTGTCGCCACGCACATAGCGGCCCATGAAACTCAGCCCCGGTACGCCGTAAGCGGCCATGTTGAGGTCGTAGCGCAGTTGCCAGGAGCGTTCGTTGGGGGCGTTGAAGTCAACGATCTGCACCGAGTTGGCAAGGAAGATCGATGTGCCGGGCTGGCGATCGAAACCGAGGTAGTCGAACGGCTCGTTACCGTCGACCTGCTGGTGCGCCAGGGTAAAGGTATGCGCGCCCAGGCTGTACGCCGCCGACAGCGACCAAGTGGTGTTGTCGATGTCTCCGGCCAGCTTCTGGCCTTCATCCAGGGTGCGGTAGATATTGAAGTCGAACGCCAGCGCCTGGGCGTCGCCAAGCCCCAGGTTGTAGTGAGCATTGCCGTAGTACTGGCGCCAGATATCGGCGAACTCAGATCCATACAGGCTCAGGCTGAGGCTGTCGGTCAACGCGTAACTGCCACCCAGGTAGTCGACCCGACGGGTTTCCACGCCTGAGTACAACGACTTCAGTGCACCATCGGCATTGGTCGAATCGGCGTCGTTGCCAGCGGTGAAATGCCCTGCATCCAGGTCCAGCCCCACCAGCTCCTGGCTGGTCAATTGAAAGCCTGTGGCGCGCGAAGTGAACAGCCGCGCCGTGCCGGTGCCGAACACCGGGTTGAGCGGGGTCAAGCTGCCGTATTTCAGTTCTGTGCGCGACAGCCGCGCCTTGAGCGCGCCACCGGCTTCGGAATAGTCATCCTGGGCCCTGCCGTCGGAGCCGATCGGCAACAACGCCGTGCCGGTGCGGCCCTTGCCGCTGTCGAGCTTGAGCCCCAGTTGCGCGTAGGCATCCACGCCAAAGCCCACCACGCCCTGGGTGTAGCCCGAGGCATAGTCGAGAATGATGCCGTGGGCCCACTCCTCCCGGTAATTCTGGCCACCGGGGTTGTTGACGAAGTTGCGGTAGAAATAGAAATTGCGATTGGTCAGTGTCAGTTGGCTGCCTTGCAGGAACCCCTTGTCAGGGTTCGGAGCAGCCAGGGCCCATTGGGCGAAACCCGCAGTCAATGCCAGGGGCAACACCGTCAACAGCATGGGGTTCATAAGCACGTGTTCCTTTGTTTTTATTGTGTGTACCGGTGGCTGGCAGCACGGCGGCCGCGGAGAAAATGATGAAGGGAACCGCGAAGAATTTTCGTGCAAAGAAAGTCACGATTTAACGGTTTTTTCGTAGAAAATTCGAAAAATCCGACTTGCACCGTGACTTTTCTTCGCGCTTGCTCAGAACCGCGCGCGTAACCCTGCGAAACGCGCCGGCGGGTTGGTGTGTTTTTGTATTACGGTATACCATAATCACTTCAACTGCCCCGCACCGAGAACGACCATGGCCTTTAACAGCATCGAAGAGATCCTCGAAGATTACCGGCAAGGCAAGATGGTCTTGCTGGTGGACGACGAAGACCGGGAAAACGAAGGCGACCTGTTGCTCGCTGCCGACCGTTGCAATGCCCAGGCGATCAGCTTCATGGCGCGCGAAGCACGTGGCCTGATCTGCCTGACCCTGACCGACGAGCATTGCCAGCGGTTGGGCCTGGAGCAGATGGTGCCGAGCAACGGCAGCGTGTTCAGCACCGCCTTCACCGTGTCCATCGAAGCGGCCACGGGCGTGACCACCGGCATCTCCGCCGCCGACCGCGCACGCACCGTCGAAGCCGCCGTCGCCCCCGGCGCCACTGCCGCCGAAGTGGTGCAACCCGGGCATATCTTCCCCCTGCGTGCCCGCGAAGGCGGCGTGCTGACCCGCGCCGGCCACACCGAAGCCGGTTGCGACCTGGCCCGCCTGGCCGGTTTCACCCCGGCCTCGGTGATTGTCGAAGTAATGAACGACGACGGCACCATGGCCCGCCGCCCGGACCTGGAGATCTTCGCCGAACGCCATGGCATCAAGATCGGCACCATCGCCGACCTCATCCACTACCGCCTCAGCACCGAACACACCGTGGTGCGCATCGGCGAGCGCGAGCTGCCGACCGTACACGGCACTTTCCGCCTGATCACGTACGAAGACCGCATCGAAGGCGGCGTGCACATGGCCATGGTCATGGGCGACATCCGCCGCGACGACCCGACCCTGGTGCGCGTACACGTCATCGACCCGCTACGCGACCTGGTCGGCGCCGAGTACACCGGCCCCTCCAACTGGACCCTGTGGGCCGCCTTGCAGAAAGTCGCCAGCGAAGGCCGCGGCGTGGTAGTGGTACTGGCCAACCACGAATCCTCGCAAGCGCTGCTTGAGCGCGTGCCGCAGCTGACCCAGGCGCCACGTCAGTACAATCGTTCGCAGTCGAAGATTTATTCGGAAGTGGGTACCGGGGCGCAGATTCTGCAGGATCTGGGGGTAGGCAAGCTTCGGCACCTGGGGCCGCCGCTCAAGTATGCGGGGTTGACGGGGTATGACCTGGAAGTGGTGGAGTGTGTGGGTTTCGAGGGTTGAGCCAACTCCTTTTGTAGCAGCTGCCGCCAGGCTGCGTCGCTCTTTTAAGCTGCTGGCCGGGATGACCCGGACGCAGCCTGGCGGCAGCTGCTACGGGGCTGCGTGGTCGTTTGAAAAAATGGCTCACTCCTCTGCTTTCGGAAAATTCCGGCAACTCTTGCGCCCCCTCATCTGCTCCTCTGTAGGCCGCTCATCCACAAACACCGGCGGCCTGTCGGAGTAAATCTCCAGAAACCCCCACTGCAGATCATCCTCGGTCTGCCCCGGCTTGGGCGGTTCGAACCACCAGACTTCACGGCTGATCAACGCCATTTTCTCACCTTTTCCCGTAGCTGCTGGTCTAACTATAGCGCCGTGCCAGCGGCTCTACGGATGACCGGTATGAGCAAACCCTTGCCAAAAGTTTGGAATACCATAATATGATATCCCGTAGACCGAATAATCGTTCAGCCCAACAAAGGGCGCGACGACCCAGCTGCTCCCGATAGGCGGGCATCTACAGCCCGCTCAAAACACAACAATGAGGGCGTACACATGGTGTTCAACAAACGTGCAACCGCGCTGCTAGCTGCCAGCATCCTGGCGCTCAATTGCACAGCATCGATGGCAGCCCAGAGCATGAGCTTCGTCAGCTGGGGCGGTACGACCCAGGACGCACAAAAGCAGGCCTGGGCCGAACCGTTCAGCAAGGAGAGCGGGATCAAGGTGGTGCAGGACGGCCCTACCGACTACGGCAAGCTCAAGGCCATGGTCGAAAGCGGCAACGTGCAATGGGACATCGTCGACGTCGAAGCCGACTTCGCCCTGCGCGCCGCCAGCGAAGGCCTGCTGGAGCCGCTGGACTTCAATGTGATCAAGCGCGACCGCATTGACCCGCGTTTCGTTAGCGACCACGGCGTGGGCTCCTTCTATTTCTCCTTCGTGCTCGGCTACAACGAAGGCAAGCTCGGTGCCAACAAGCCTGTGGACTGGACCGCGCTGTTCGACACCAAGACCTTCCCTGGCAAACGCGCCCTCTACAAGTGGCCAAGCCCAGGCGTGCTCGAGCTGGCCCTGCTGGCCGACGGCGTAGCGGCCGACAAGCTCTACCCGCTGGATCTGGACCGCGCCTTCAAGAAACTCGACACCATCAAGAAAGACATCGTCTGGTGGGGCGGCGGTGCCCAGTCCCAGCAACTGCTGGCGTCTGGCGAAGCGAGCCTGGGCCAGTTCTGGAACGGCCGCGTGTACGCCCTGCAACAAGATGGCGCGCCAGTGGGCGTAAGCTGGAAGCAAAACCTGGTCATGGCCGATGTGCTGGTCATCCCCAAGGGTTCGAAGAACAAGGATGCCGCCATGAAATTCCTGGCCAATTCCAGCTCGGCCAAGGGCCAGGCCGAATTCGCCAACCTCACCGCCTATGCGCCGGTCAACCTGGACAGCGTCAGCCAACTCAAGCCTGAGCTTGCGCCAAACCTGCCAACCGCCTACGCCCAGGACCAGATCACTCTAGACTTCGCTTACTGGGCCAAGAACGGTCCGGAGATTGCGACACGGTGGAACGAATGGCTGGTCAAGTGAAAATGACGGCCGCGTCCCGTCAACCCACCGCCGTGGTCGGCGCTGCAAGCGTCGCCGCCACGGCTGCGAACAAGGCAGCGGTGATGAACGACACTTCGCTGACACACCGCTGGCGTGGCGCCAGTAACCTGATCCCTGCCCTGCTGTTCCTCGGCCTGTTTTTCTTCGCCCCGCTGATCGGCCTGTTGCTGCGCGGGGTCATGGAGCCGGTGCCGGGGCTGGGCAACTACGAACAACTGTTTGCCAATTCCGCCTACGCCCGGGTGTTGTTCAACACGTTCTCGGTCGCAGGCCTGGTAACCCTGTTCAGCCTGCTGCTGGGCTTCCCGCTGGCCTGGGCGATCACCCTGGTGCCACGGGGCTGGGGCCGCTGGATTTTGAACATCGTGCTGCTGTCGATGTGGACCAGCCTGTTGGCGCGGACCTACTCCTGGTTGGTGCTGCTGCAGGCCTCCGGGGTGATCAACAAGGCATTGATGGCCATGGGCATCATCGACCAGCCACTGGAGATGGTGCACAACCTTACGGGCGTTGTGATCGGCATGAGCTACATCATGATCCCGTTCATCGTCCTGCCGTTGCAGGCGACCATGCAGGCCATCGACCCGATG